>JBEKNN010000204.1:0-17229 GCA_049522755.1 Bryobacteraceae bacterium
ATCCATAAGGGCAGCCGCGGCCGGATTCAATGGGAATGATATGGAATGTCTCCCACTGATACTTAAAGTGACGCATAATGGGGCTGACGAAACCCGGGATGCGATTGAACTGATCCAGATCGAGCGTCTCCCATGGAATAAGCGGATAGTCCTGCAGACTGGGCTTGTGTTCCTGCCCGAAATCGTCCAACGGTTTGTAGACTTCCTTCAAGCAACCGCGCGCGGCGTCGGCGACAATTCGCGGCCAGGTTTCGTCGGCTTCGCCCAAGGCGATGGCATCGGCATGGCGCGGTCCGCCATCGCGGCCGAGGGCTTCATCGGGCACTTCGGTGACGTGCGGTCCGCCCATCACCACGCGGAGGCCGGCGGCGCGCAGGGCATCGGCCACGCGGTAAGCCTTGGCGACCATGCGGGTCATGGCGCCGATCCCGACCAGGTCGATTTTCGAGCGGAGGGCGAACTGAACCAGCTCTTGGTCGTTCATCGGCTGGGTGTTGCCGTCAACCAGCAGCACTTCATGTCCGGGAGGGGTGAGCGACTGCAGCAGGAACATCCACAAATGCGGCATAAAGTTTTGCGTTATGCCGTTGTCTGGATTGTACAGGAGTATTTTCATAACTTGCCGATGCCAGCCGTGAGGCGCTGGGAGTTTCCTCTCCCCGGCAAGTCGTCCCGAACTCGCTCGGCTACTGCCGAGGCATTCCAACGGGGGATTCGGTGTCGGTCTGAACCATTGAGGATGGTAGCACCATTGGGCTGCGGATACCGGTCATTTGTCGGATGAAGATGCTACAGAGCGAGACCATGTGTATGCGCACGTACACGATGCGGTTTCGCACTGAACTCCCCCTACGTCAGACTCTGCCCTAGTCGATGGCTCGCCGCGCGATTATCTCCGCGATGCGATTTCCGCTGGCGCGCCGGAATTCACCAACCGATCTTACCCGGCGCACCACGCATTAGCCGCTGTATCTTCCTCGGTCGCGAAAACTGAACTTGGAACTCGATAGGCTGCGCGCCGACAGTCGTGATCGCCCGTAATCGCGGAATGCGCTTGAGACTGACAGACACAGCCGGATAAGTACTGTCTTTCAGCGAGACCTTCTCGACGAATGGTTCGGCCACAGCGCTGTGAGCGTCGCTTCTGCCATAAGTGGCCAGCGCGAGCCGGCTTCACAGGTCGTGCGCCACTCCGATCGAGTTACACGAGTATGACTATGTATCTTAGCTACGCACCGCTACCTGCCTGACGTGGAATCTGACTGCCGGTTTCCCGCCCAACCGGTCGGGATTAGTCTCAGGCCGCATGTTTGAGGTATAGTTTCTGGAATGAAGATCCTTCGGTGTCTTGCCGCAGCGCTTCTCGCGACTCCTCTGTTGGCTCAACCCACCAGCGGTCTGCCCCTGAAGCCGGGCCGCGACGCTAACCAGCCCGTCGATGAGGAGTACACCAGGAAGATCCGCGAGTATACAACCGAGACATTCTTCAACTCACCTCTCACCGACTACCTGCCGGCGTCGAAAACTGTGCCCACTCCCAAGGCCGTCCTCGGCGATATCGCGGGCGCTCCCGGCATACTGCCCTATTCGCAGGAAGTCTACCGCTACATGCGAATGCTGGAGAAAGCCAGCCCGCGCGTGAAGGTTTTCAGCATCGGCAAGACCGAAGAAGGCCGCGAAATGATCGCGGTGGCCGTGGCGTCGGAGCGCCTGCTTTCCACGCTTGACGCCAACCGCGCCCGGCTGGCCAAGCTCGCCGATCCGCGTACCATTAACATGGACGACGCCGAGGCCGAGAAGCTGGTCGCCGCCTCGACGCCCATTTACTACATTACCGGAACCATCCACTCTCCCGAGACAGGCGCCCCTACCGCGCTAATGGAGCTGGCTTACCGGCTCGCAGTGGACGACAGCGCCTATATCAAATCCATCCGCGAAAACGTGATTACGCTGATCACTCCTATCGTCGAAGTGGACGGGCGCGACCGCATGGTGGATATCTATCGCTGGCATATTGAGAACCCCAGCAAGCAGTGGCCGCCGCTGGCGTATTGGGGTCACTATGTGGCCCACGACAATAACCGCGACGCCATGGGACTCACACTGCAGCTCACGCGAAACATACTGAACACGTTCGTTGGATGGAAGGCGCAGGTTATCCACGACCTGCACGAATCCGTGCCGTACCTTTACGACAACACCGTCGGCGATGGCCCTTACAACGCCTGGATCGACCCTATTCTGGCCGACGAATGGCAGATGATGGGGTGGAACAACGTCTCGGAGATGACTAAGCTCGGCATGCCCGGCGTGTTCACCCATGGCACGTTCGACACCTGGTCGCCCAGTTATTTGATGTTCATTGCCGCGATGCACAACGGCATCAGCCGGCTCTACGAGACCTTTGGAAATGGCGGCGCGGATACCGAAGTGCGCACACTACCGCCGGACGAATACGCGCGCACCTGGTTCAAGCAGAATCCGCCGCTGCCTAAGGCTAAGTGGTCGCAGCGGAATAACAACAATTACGAAGAGACCGGACTGCTGACGGCGCTTTCTTACTTCTCCGCCAACAACAAGCTATTCCTGCGTAACTTCTACTTGAAGGCCAAGCGGTCCATCGAGAAACCGCACACTGAGGGACCGGCAGCTTATGTCTTTACGGCCGCCGATCCGAGGCCTGGCGCACAGGCGGATCTGTTACGTATGTTGCAGGACCAGGGCTGCGAGATATCCCGCGCCACCGCGCCGTTTACCGTAATGATGCCCGCAAAGAGAGTTGCCGGTCGGGGCGGCCGGGGTGGACGCGGCGACACGGCGCCAGAGACAGCGATGGCGGCTGAGGCCGCTGCCGACGCCGGCGGCCGCAAGCCCGACGAGAAACCCAAGCCCGAGCCGCGCACATTTCCGGCGGGCAGTTATGTATTGCGCATGGATCAACCGTACAGCCGTATCGCCGACACGCTGCTCGATTACCAGTATTGGGCAGCGAACGATCCGCAGAAATCTATCTATGACGACACCGGCTGGACCTTTGGCGAACTCGGCAATGTGCAGGTGACGCGTGTGGGCGACGTCAAGGTGTTGGACGCGGCCATGAATCGGGTTTCGGGCGCGGTGCAAGCGCCTGGAGGCGTCGAGGGCGCGGGCAGCGTATTCCTGATCAACCACAACGCGGACAGCGCTTTGATCACGCTGCGCTATCGCTTCCCTCACGCTTCTTTTGAAGCCGCGGAGGAGCCGTTCGAAACCGGCGGGCATAAGTTCAACCGCGGGTCATTCATAGTGCGCAACGTGGCGGCCGGCGAACTTGCCGAGGCGTGCGCCGATCTCGGCGTACAGACTTACGCCGTAGCTTCGGCGCCTACAGTGAAGACGCATCCGCTGCGTGCGGCGCGGGTGGCGATCATGCACACATGGATGAACACGCAAGCCGAGGGATGGTGGCGGTTGGAGTTTGACCGCCTTAAGGTTCCTTACGATTACATCAGCACACAGACGGCATCGAAGGATGGAGATCTGCGCTCCAGATACGACGTGATAGTCTTCCCACCGGGCGGCCGCGGGAATCCACAGACAGTCGTCGGCGGGATGCCGATGTATGGGAACGCTCTGCCGTGGAAAGTCACTCAGCTCACGCCTAATTTGGGTAACACGGATCAGACCGACGATATGCGTCCCGGGCTTGGTTGGACGGGTCTCGATCATCTACAGGATTTTGTGCGCAAGGGCGGTCTGTTCCTAACTGCGAACGACACCACTAACTTCGCCGTGACGTTTGGATTCTCTCCGGGCGTCTCGATCGCGACCACGCAGCGGCTGAAGGTGACCGGCTCGGCGGTCCGTTCCAAAATGGTGGACGCGGCCAGCCCGATTGTCTACGGCTATGCCGACAATCTGGCGATCTTCGCCTCGAATCCTCCAGTCTTCAACGTGTCGAATATGGCGGGTGGCGGCGGCGGCCGGGGTGGAGGCGGCGGCGCCGCCGGCGGCGGTGGCGGGGGTACGGGCGGCCCCGAGCGGCCGACTGGGCGCGGAACGGCGGACGACCAGGATACGCCGCAGGGGCGGGCGCCAGTGGAGATTCCCGAGGAACCGCATCACGAAGTGTGGGAGGCCGCGGCGGTGACCGACGAGCAGCTTCGCAATCCGGTGAACGTGATTCCTCCGGCCGCGCGGCCGCGTGTGGTGCTGCGGTATGCCAACGCGAATGAGCTGCTGGTTTCCGGGCTGCTCGATAACGGAGGGGAACTGGCTCAGCACGCCGCCGTGATCGATTCGCCCTTTGGCGATGGTCATGTGGTCATGTTCTCGAATAACCCGTTCTGGCGGGCGGAGACTAAGGGGAGTTACTTTCTGGTATTCAATGCGATTATGAATTTTGACAATTTGAACACGGGCAGAAAGCTGGCGGACAGATGACTCCCCATTCAGGCCAGTCGCTACATGCCGAGCAGGTTGGTTTCTAACTTTACGTAGCCGTGCTCGTCGGCCCAGATATTGAGCGCGACAGTGGCTAACTCATCCACTGCCGGTATGGCATGGCCATTTCTGGTAAGATCGACCGACTTGATGTAAGTCCTGCATAAGTCGCACGCCTCGACGCGGATGTAATCCATCCCGGCGGCGGTGTAGACTGGCAACTGGTCCTTGTCTTGCTCGCCGCAGTTTGGACATACAATTCGGCGATACTGCCATTCGGTTGCGCACAGGGAGCAAATCAGGCTGCGCTTGGCGCCATCTCCTTCGCCGCGCAACACGCCCGCCACCGGTTTGCCGCCACAGAACGGACATGCGGCTTCTTGCGTCTGCTGCTGCGGACTGCCCCGCGTAGATAGCCATTCCGCGTAGGGCTGCAATAGCGCGCGGGCGAAGAATAGCGGCTCACTCTCGATGCCGGCGGTTTTCGCTCCGCTATCCCAGAAGGCGACTATCCTGCCGCCCAAATCGGCGCCCACGGACGCTGTGAGCCTCGCTGGGCCGTGCCTTTTTATTAGATCGGTCAAAGCCGGCAGGTGGCGAAGCACGGTACGGACATCGGTGTCTGCCCTCGCCGCCAGGCCTTCAAATACGGATTTCTGAAGCAGGGCGATACGCTGGTAGAAATCGAGCACGTTGGAACTCTCCGGAAACTGCGCGGCTAGTTCCTGCGCCCGTGCGATCCTTCGATCGTAGGCGCTCTTCATTTCCGGGCGGCACGTTTACCCACCACCTGCCGATACCAGAGGCGGTGATGCGTCCACGCCCAGTCCCGCGATACAAAGCCGGTCACCATCGCCGTCACGCTGCCTGGCACCATGAATACGCCCATATACACGTGAATGATGAATGCGCCAATGGTGATCAGGGCGGCGCCTTCGTGAACAATGACCACAATCGGGCGAACCCATCGTAACTGAAATGGAACATACTCGGGGAACCACATCGCCAGCCCTGAAAGCACCAGCAGCAACGCACCATAGAACATGGCCCAGTAGAATACCTTTTGTCCGGCATTGAATCGCCACTGCGGTGGAACCAACTCATCCCGATTTTCAATGTAATACTTCGTCTTGTCGAACCACTTACGGTCGTCACTCGTCAGCGTCACGTCGCGCCGCCAGATGTGATGCATCCACATGGCCGCGGCCACGAAGGCCAACCCCACGAACGGGTGCCAGAAGCGTGAAGTGGGTCCGCCGCCGAGTGCGATAGCGATCCAAAACAGATAGGGTGAATAAAACGCCAAACCTGTCGCCATGCAATACAGATAAGAGAACCCGGTGAGCCAGTGACAGAGCCGTTCTTCGAATGAGTAGCGCTCAATCCTGTCTGGAAGCGGTATAGCCTCGCTGCTCATTTCACCTTTTCCTCTTCGGGCTCGTGTTCGACGGGCTTGGGTCCGAAGCGGAGGAAATGCAGGGCCACGCCTACAATTCCCCCCACCATAGCCACGTTACCCAACCACTTCAGCGGACCCTTCCAGATACGCACCAGCAGCGGAATTCGCGGATTCCTGGGAAGGCCGCCGTACTTCTCGGGATGCTCGATATCGTGCAGGACGTAGATCACATGCGTACCGCCCACGCCCGCCGGGTCATACACGCCGGCGTTGGCGTGAGAAGTGTGTTCGCGCAATTGCGCGGCGCGCTTCTCCGCGATATCCTTCATGTCCTCTTTGCTGCCGAAGTGGAGACAGCCGGTGGGACACGCCTTGACGCAGGCCGGCTCCAGGCCTGCGCCCACACGGTCCGAGCACAAAGTACACTTATGAACCTTCTTAGTGACCGGATTGAACTTCGGAATATTGAACGGGCACCCCGTCACGCAATATTGGCAGCCGATGCAATTATCCTGTTGAAAATCGACGATCCCGTTGGCATACTGCACGATGGCCCCATCCGCGGGACACGCGCGCAGACAACCGGGGTCGGCGCAGTGCAGGCAGCCGTCTTTACGCATCAGCCAACTGAGCGTACCGTCTTCAGCCACGTCCTCGTTGAAGCGGATCAGGTTATAGTAATTCCACGCCAGGTCGGGCATGGTCTGGTACGTGTTATCGAACATGGTCTCGCGGAACGGATAGCCGTTCCATTCGAGACAGGCCACTTCGCAGGCCTTGCACCCGATGCAGGTAGTGACATCGATCAGCTTGCAGACATCGTAGTCGCTTGACGTGTTCTTTCCCGGAGACACGCCGGCGTGCCCGGAAATGGCCTTGATCTGGAGCGGTCCGTTGCTCATGGTCTATGCCTTCTCCAGTTTCACAAGAAAACCCTTGAACTCAGGCGTGTATGCATTCGGGTCGGTGACCGTGGGCGAGAGCGAGTTAGTCAAAGATCGCGCGGTTCTGCCGGCATCTTCCTGAATGCCGCGGTAGCCGAAATGGATGGGTATGCCAATCTGATACATCTTCTTGCCATCCACTGTCATGGGGCGGATGCGGTGCGTCACCATGGCCTTCGCCTTATAAGATGCGCGCGCGCTGGTTACCTTCACCCAGTCTCCGCCCTTGATGCCGAGATTGCCGGCCAGCTCGACGGGTATCTCGACAAATGGCTCGGGCACAAGCTGTACGTTCATCGGATTGTTCTTGGTCCAGTAATGGTAGTGCTCGGTCAGCCGGTAAGTGGTGCAGATCACCGTGAACTCGTCGCCAGGCGTGGCGTATTTGTCCATGGGCGTGGAGTATTTCTTGACCACGGGATTGGTGGAGCGTTGGGGATGAAGCGGGTTGAGCACCGCGCTCTCCATGGGTTCGTAGAATTCCGGGAAAGGCCCATCGGCGAAAGCTGTCAGAGGCGCGAACAGCCTCCCTACCCCCTCCGCATTCATGATGAACGGCCCCATGTGATCCTTCGGCGCTGAGTCGGGTTTGAAGTCGGGCACGTCGTTGCCTACCCACTTTTTCTGCGCCTCGTTCCACCAGACTTGCCGCCGCGCGGGGTCCCAAGGCTTGCCCGCTAGGTCGCAGGAAGCGCGGTTATACAGCACGCGCCGGTTCATGGGCCACGACCACGCCCAGTTGGGATAGATGCCCAAGCCGGATGGATCATCCGTGTTGCGGCGCTGCGTGAGTGCGCCGGCCTCCGTCCAGGAGCCGCACCAGATCCAATTGCCGCAGAGCGTGGAACCGTCGTCGCGAAGCCATGAGAAGCCGGGTAACTGCTGGCCCGCTTTCATCGTCGTGTTAGTTGGTTTGTCTTCGACATCCGCCAGGGCGCGGCCATTGAGTTCCTTCGCCACTTCGCTGAGAGACGGGTTCTCGGGGATCGTATAGTTCCACGCCAGATTCAGAATCGGGTCGGGGAACTTACCTCCTTCCCTACGGTATAGCTCGCGGACTCTCAGGAAGATGCGCGCCAGAATCTCCTGGTCAAGTTTGGCGTCGCCCGGCGGTGGAACGGCGGCCCACTTCCATTGCAGCCAGCGCGCCGAATTCACGAAAGTGCCATCCTTTTCGGCAAACCCCGCGCCCGGCAAACGGTAAACCTCGGTTTGGATAGCTTTAGTCTCCTCCGGCGTAACTCCCGGCGCCCTCCAGAAGTCACTGGTCTCCTCGGGATAGATGTCGCAGACCACTAGAAAATCGGCTTTCTTCAACGCGTCGATGTTCTTCTGCGAGTTAGGTCCAATGGCGACCGAATTCATCCCAAACGCGATTAATCCTTTGACATGCCCTCTGAGCATGTCGTCGAAGATGTGGACCCATGAGTATTCGCGGTCCACTTTCGGCAGATAATCGAACGCCCAGCCATTCTCTTTCTTGGCGGCGTCGCCATACATCGCTTTGAGCAGTGACACGGCGAATTTTGGCGTGTTCGAATAGTAGTTGAACGAATCCCACTCGCCCGGCTTCGAAGCCTTGGGAGTGATGCGAGTCATCCAGGCGTCGAAATCTTTATCGGCTACGCTCGGAACTTTGAGATAGCCCGGCAGATTGTCGAAGATGCCGGCGACATCGGTCGCTCCTTGAATATTGGAGTGTCCGCGCAGCGCATTGACGCCCCCGCCGGCGCGGCCCACGTTGCCCATCACCAACTGCAACATGGCCGCGAGGCGGATGATCTGCGTGCCGAAGCTGTGCTGAGTCCAACCCACGGCGTAGATGATGGTCGCGACCTTCTGCGTATCTCCGTCTTTGCGTACGGACGTGAACAGGTCTGCGGCCTTCAGGAAATCGGCCTTGGGAATGCCGGTAGTGCGTTCCACCATTTCCGGCGTGTAACGGGAATACTGCCTCTTCAGTAACTGGTAGACGCTGCGCGGATGTTCGAGTGACGTGTCATACGCCGTGTTCGCCGGCATTGCCGCTGGCGCGGCTGCTTTGTCCGTTTTGACATCCCCTTTGACATCCACGGTGGCAGGGCCGTCATCGGCCGCGAACGATTTGCCAGTAAGGTTTCCGCCCTCTTCGTAGTTCCACGTGGAGCGGTCGTAAGTCTTAGTGACGTCGTCAAAGCCGGAATACAGGCCGTCTTCGGGCAGCTTGAAACCCTTCTTGACCAGGAACGCCGCGTTGGTGAAGTTGACCAGGTACTCTTTGTTGATGCGCTGGTTCTCGAGCGCGTAATGCATGACGCCGCCGAGAAAGGCAATGTCGGCGCCGGCGCGGATTTGCAGGAACATGTCGGCGGTGGCCGCGGTCCGCGTGAAGCGCGGATCCACCACGATCATCTTGGCGTTGCGCTGCCGCTTAGCCTCAATCGCCCACTTGAATCCGCACGGATGATTCTCGGCCGGATTCCCCCCCATGATCAACATGACGTCGGCATTCTTGATGTCGATCCAGCCATTGGTCATGGCCCCGCGTCCAAAAGTTGGCCCCAAACTGGAGACCGTCGGACCGTGTCAAACCCTGGCCTGATTTTCTATATAAGTAAGCCCCATGCTGCGCATGGACTTGACCACGAGATAGTTAAATTCGTTGGTATCGGTGCAGCCTCCGTTCCAGGCGATGCTCTCGCAGCGGTTCACGGTGCGGCCCTGGTCGTCGGTGGCGATGAAAGTCTCGTCGCGCGTCTTCTTGATGTGACGGGCAACCTCGTCGATGGCCTGGTCCCACGCGATGTCTTCCCAGTGATCGGAACCGGCGCGGCGTACCTTCGGCTTCAACAGACGCCGGTCGTTAAGGATGTCCTGATGGAGCGACGATCCCTTGGGACAGAGCGTGCCGCGGTTGATGGGATGATCGGGATCGCCCTCCACGTGGACCACTTGCGGAGTCACGTTCTTGGCGTTGTCGCCCAGCGTGTGGATGATGACGCCGCAGCTCACCGAACAATATGGGCAGGTGGACCGGGTCTCGGTGGTGCGGGCAATCTTGAGTTCTTGCGCTTGCGCGTAGGCCGGCCGGACGTCGAAACCCAGCACTGACGCTACAATGGCGCCGCTGCCTACCTTGATGAACGCTCTGCGGTTGACGTCCATGCTACCCTCCGTGGAGGCCCGCATCGTCAATCGCGAATCGAGCCTAACAGGACTATACAACGTTCGGCCAGCGCAAGGGAAGAGCCGGCCGGATTGCGCCATCGCCCTGCTGTCACAGGCGCCGGAAGAATCGACTCGCGCGATCGGCCTGAGGGCCTTCCCGTCCACGGATCGACGCGCCCGGAGTCTCCTCCAGGGACTGAACGGCTTCTCGCGCCGTCGCCCCCACGCGTGCCGCGCTCCACCGGCCGCCGCGATTCGGCGCCCGATCGCTGTGTCCGGTCTAATTCACCGGGTGAGGGACCCTGGAAGAATACCTTATCGGGACTGGGACGGGGTAGGTTGCCAAGGGGTGTAGGCCGATTGTGCATTCGGGTAAGAGCTAATTAGATTTCTGTTGCAAAATGGCTCGAATGCCCGTGGTATGATCTCCTACGTTACAACTAAGCTATTCAACTTTTGTAACAAAGGAGACATATGAACCTGACGATCAAGGAATTGATGAGTGTGCCGCCCGAACAGCACGATGTTCCGTGGCTGCAGAAGGCGCTCCAGTCCGCACTGGAACTGGAACTGTCCACGCTGCCGCCCTACCTTTGCGGATATTGGTGTCTCGAGGATTCATCCTCGGTCCCGGCGCAACTCATCATGAGCGTCGCCATGGACGAAATGAGTCACTTCGGACTAGCGTGCAACATGTTGCGCGCCACCGGCATACAGCCTCAGATCCTCACAGGTTACGATTCCATCGTGTATCCCGGCCCTCTGCCCGGTGGCGTTCGGCCCAAATGCGATCCCTCTTTCTTCCCCTGTCAAGAGAATTTCCAGGCTGTACTTGGTTTCAACAGCTTCAGCGATTTCGCCAGCATGGCTATGCAGATCGAATATCCGGAAGATCCCGTACCTCGTCCTCCATTGACGGCAGCCGCCGATACTTACCCGACCATCGGCCAGTTTTACGATGCCGTTCTCAAAGCGTTTCAGTCGAATGACGGAAAGTTTGTTTACGACACCAAGCTTCAGATTACTAACAGTAACCCTGTCGTATTTGTCGTCGATGGTTTGACCAATGCCGAACAAGCCATTACCATCATCAAGACAGAAGGTGAGGGATCGGTGCGCTATCCGTTTGTCGATCCCGCCGGAACCATTCTGTCGCATTTCTATAAGTTCGGCGAAATTTATTATGGAAAGACATACGTATACAACGCGACTACCAAGACGGGCGATTGGACCGGTACTCCCGTAACTCTACCGGCCGTCTATCCCATGACTCCGGTCCCCCTCGGCGGCTACGGCGCCGGTGCGCCCGCGGGAGTGAAGGCTTGCGACCAGGCGTTCACCCAGATGTTAACGGAACTTGACAATGCATGGGCCCAGGGAAGCTCCAAGATTCTGGGCAAGGCCATTGGCTCCATGGGCGACTTGGCTACGGCGGCAACCGACCTGCTCGCGCTACAAGTGGCGCGGCCGGGCGGCGGCATCTACGGGCCGCAGTTCCGCAAGGTATAGCTTATCTAAGCTAGCTCGGGACGCAATCCGGTTACGCCGAAATCGACAAACTATCGTTTGGATAGAAGTGATCCACATTCTCCGGCGTGATTACCTGATGTCCGGTGAACACGGCTGGCGGCACCGCTTTCCGGCCCAGAATATCCAGCGCCAGCCGGATCAGCCCGTCGCCGTATTTCTCCGGAAAAAACGCCACCGACGCAATCAGCCGCGTGTTCGCCGTCCGCAACTCCACGCGCGCCTCGGGCTCGGCATTGTTGCCTACAATCGCGCAGTCATTGGCGCGGCCAGCTTCCTGGAAGGCGCGCAGCGCGCCTAACGCCGTAGGATCGTTGGCCGCGCCCACCAGGATTCGCTTCGCCTTCGATTCGCGCAAGTGTTTGCGCACGCGCTCGAGCGACGTCTGGAACTGCCCGTCGCCATCGATCGATACCGTGCGGCACTGTTCGGCGAGTCGCAGCACCTCGCCGATGCCGGTTATCATCCCGCGCATACGAGCCTTGGGCAGCGACCCGGCGCGGTGCAGCTCGATCAGCAGAATCTCGTCCACCTCGCCGTTCCAGTGCCGCTTGGCCCAGCGGCCCAGATAGTGGCCGCCCAACAATCCCGCCTGGTAGTTGTTGGCGCCGAAATAGGTCGCGCCAGGGTGGGGAATGTCGATGGCGATGAAAGGAATATTCGCCTGCATGTACTTTGAGGCGATGGCGGGGGCAATCAGCTCGTCGGTTTGAAATTCGATCACCAGATCCACTTGCTCCTTGATCAGATAATCGGCGGTGCGAAGCGCGATTTTCGGCTGATAGCGGTTATCCACCACCAGCAGCTCGATGTGTTCGCGTTCCGCTGCGCGAACCAAACCGGCGCGCACTTCCTTGTCGAAGGAACCGTCCTGCCCCTGCGCCGCATAGCCGATCCGATAGAGCCGCCTGCGGCGCATCTCCGACGCGAGGCGATAGTGGTTCTCCCCCACCTTATCCAGGAATCCGCACTGATGCAGCGTGTAGAGCAGGCGGAAACACATGCCCTTGTTGTACCCGCTGCGCGTCACCACGTCGCGCAAGCGAAGCACGTCGCCCGCGGATTGGAACGCTTCGAGCACGCGCGAGGCATGCACCAGCGATTTCACCATATACCGGTTGTGATTCGCGCTCTGCACGGCCCTTGTTTTATCAGTTTTGGATACCAAAACACAAGCGCCTGCTAATAGGCGTCCGCTGGCCCGGGCTGGTCCGGGGACATCACTGCCGCCGCCCCTTACTGCTCCCGCAGCACCATCGCCGGGTCCACACGCGTGGCCCGGCGCGCCGGCAGCACGCACGCGGCCAAGCCGACCACCGCCAGCGTAAGGATCACCGCCGACATCACCATCGGATCGAGCGGCTTCACGCCGTAGAGCTGGCCGGCGACCACCGACTGCAACGCCACCGAACCGGCCGCGCCAAGTAACAGGCCGGCGCCCATCAGCCACAGCGCTTCGCCCACCACCAGCTTCACCACGCCGCCTGCAGTGCATCCCAGCGCGGTGCGGATCCCGATCTCGCGCTGGCGCTGCGTCACCAGATACGCCAGCACGCCGTAAATTCCAATCGCCGAGAGGAACAGCGCCAGGCAGCCGAAAAACATCGCCAGCGTCAGCGAGGCCCGCCGCGACGCCAGCGAAAGGTCGCCGCGCTCCTCCATGGTGTGGACATCGAACAGAGCCAGGTTCGGCGCTATCGCCGCGAACCGGGCGCGTACGGCGCGCAGAATCGGGCCGCTGTCGCCGGATGTCTTGATCGCCAGCGCGTACCCCCTCTGCACGCTCTGCGCGTAGGGCTCGTAATACGCCCCTACCGGACTGCCGTTGCCTTCCACGTCCGCTGTGTGTACGGGGCGGATCACGCCCACCACGGTCATCCAGTGCGTGTGCTCGTCCGTCTTCAGCAGGTTGTTGATGTCCTGCGGCCGATACATGCGCCGGCCGATCGGGTTGACTCCCGGCCAGAAGTGGCGCGCCAGCCGCTCGTCCACAATAATGGCGCCGGGCGCGGAATCGATATCGCGCGCATCGAACGGGCGACCCGCCACCATCGCGATATGCATGGCTTCGAAGTACCCCGGCGTAATCATCATCTGTTCGGGCGAGATCAGCGATTCTCCGGGCTTCATTTGATAGCCTTCGGCCAGGATCACGCTGTCGCTATGGTTGCCGCCCCACGGGATGCTGGTGGTGGCGCCGGCCGCCGTCACTCCCGGAATGGTGCGGATCGCGGCAAGCGTACGGTCCATTAGCATACTGGCGTCAGCGTCTTTGGGGTAAAGCGACTGCGGCACACTCGTGGCAGCCGTTACCACGCCTTTGACATCGAATCCCGGATCGACGTGGAGTAACTGGCGGAAACTCGCCAGCACTAATCCCGCGCCGGCCATCAGCACGAAGGCCAGCCCGACCTGCGCCACTACCAGGATCTGCCGCACGCGGCGCGCTCTCCGCCCGCCGGTACCCGATCGGCTCTCTTCGCGAAGCACCTCGTTGACCCGCGCCCCGATCACCTGCACCGCGGGGATCAGCCCGATGACAATCCCCACCAGCGCTGCCGTGGTCAGCATCGCCAGCACCACTATGCCATCCACGCGGACCTCGCCCGCCCGGGGCAGCGTCTCGATTCCGCTGTGCGCCAGGGCGCTCAACAATCCCGCGCCCAGCGCCGCCCCCGCCGCGCCGCCGGCGATAGCCACCAGAACGCTCTCCGTCACCAGCTGGCGCACCAGACGTCCCGCCCCGGCGCCCAGCGCCAGGCGCGTGGCGAACTCCTTGCGCCGCTGGGTGGTTCGCGCCAGCACCAGGTTCGCGACATTCACCACGCCGATCAGCAGCACGAACGCCGCTCCGCCCCAGAGCAAATAGAGCGCCTCCCGGACTTGCTTCACCAGCATGTCCTCGAGTGGCGATACCACCGTGTGGAAACCCGCGTTGATCAGCAATTCCCTGAAGCCCGGAAACCGGTCGAGGTTGGCGCGGTTGAGCGCGTCCACCTGGGACTGCGCCTCCTGCGGGGTCGCGCCCGGCTTGAGCCGTCCAATATTCTGCCAGTTATTGGAGTGGCGCACCTCGCGCTCTTTCGGAGTGAACGCCGCCGGAATCCAGAGCCGGACGTCGGGATCGATGAAGTTGAAGGCCGCCGGCATCACGCCCACCACGGTGAACGGCTGCCCGCTCATGCGGATGTCGCGGCCCAACGCCGCCTGCGGACTTCCGAAGAGGCGCCGGCTCAGGCCATCGCTCAGAATGGCTTTCTTGTCGCCGCCGGGCTCGCCCTCGGCATCGGAAAATGCGCGGCCGTAAGCTGGCGAGACGCGCAGCAGCCGGAACAGGGAAGGCGTAGCCAGCATGCCGGTGACGCGCTCCGGGGCGCCCTGGATTTCGAGCGTTTGGCCGTTGGTGCGGAATAGCGCCTGCTCCGAGAAAACCTGGAGGTCGCGCAGGCGGTCGTAGTAGTCGCCGGTGGCGCTGTTGTAGCCGAAATCGGCGCCCGCCTTGGGGTAACGATTCGCCATCACCAGGATGGAGCGCGCGTCCGATACCGGCAGCGGCCGCAGCAGCACCGAATTCACCACCGCGAAGGTGGCCGTGTTTGCGGCGATGCAAATGGCGATGGTCAGCACTACCGTCACGGTGAATCCTTTATCGCCCATAAGCGAGCGGACGGCGTGCTTGAGGTTGCGGAAGGCGGAACCCATGTAAGTTAAATACGCTATCGGGCTCTCCCTTTGTTGCAAAAAGTTTGGTTTATCTTGGCGCCTGTCTGTTGCCGTCCCGTCGCCTTTCGGCGCGCGTCCCGGCCAGTGGGAAAATGCCTGTATGCCCGCGATCGAAATTCGCGACGCCTCCGACGGCGATCTCCCCGGAGTTCTCCGCGTCCTGGCCGAATCCGGCATCGACGGCGGCGTCTCCTTTACCGTTGACGAGGCCCGCGCACACTGGGCACGTATTCGCTCCACCTCCAGCTTCCGCCTGCTGGTGGCGATCGTCGATGGCGAAATCGCGGGAACGTATTCTCTGGTTTTTCTCGACAAACTGGGCAAGCGCGGAAGGCGTTCCGGCGTTGTGGAAGATGTGGGCGTTCCGCCTCAGCGTCAGGGCCAGGGCATTGGGCGCGCCATGATGGCGCATGCGCTCGAAGAATGCCGCCAGGCCGGATGTTACAAGCTGGCGCTATCCAGCAATGTAAAACGCGCAGGCGCTCACCGCTTCTATGAGTCGCTCGGCTTTGAGCGCCACGGCTACAGCTTCGCCGTCTTCCTATAAGTAAGACGGGCCTCCTGGCCTGTCTTCTTACACGGAATAAGAATCTCCGGGAAAGGCGAGTAACCCAACACCACGTTGAATCACTCGCCGGCCGGCGCAGTGGTATCTACCAGCGGTAACCGAAAGTCACCGGAACGTAGTCGGTATGGTATTGACCCATGAAGATGCGGTCGTACTTCGCTTCCGCGAAGAACTTACCATGCCACACGCTTCCGAACGCGATCCCGGCGCCGACGTCGATGCCCGGTTTGTTGACTGAATAAGAAGCCAGAATCAGGGTAGTGGGTACAGCGAGCGGATAATACCCAAAGAATGGATCATAGCCCGTCGCCACTCCTACCGAAGGCGCCGTGAAGTCCTGGTAACGATGATACAGACCGCCGCCGCCAGTTACATAAACATCCAGGTGGCCCTTGGGGTTGAGATGAACAATCGGATCGAGGGTCGCCGAAAAGACATGCAATCCGCCGCCCGGCGCCCCGATCGCCGCCAAAGTGCCGGAACTGAGTCCGAATGAGTTGTAATCCAGATCGATCAGCGCGCCGACATAGGGCGTAAAGTTCATGCCGAACCCGCCGCCGATATTCCAGCCGTTATCCAACTGCCGACCGGTGTTACCCACCGGCGTAGTGAAACCCGCGCCTACGTCAAACGCAAAATGCGACATTTCCTGAGCGCTCGCGGCGCCAATCGCCAATATGCCGATACTTGTGACCAAAGCAATTATTTTCATAGTTGTCATGCTCCTTAAAAGACTTAAGATTTGGAGTTACGTTACCGTGCAGACCCCGCAGACAACGTTGCAATTATTATACCGGTGTAAGTGTGGAAACGAGTTTCTTGGTAATCCTATCTGTAGGAGTCATCCATGGCATTCTGTTCCCGCCCGCCGGTTGCATCCCGTCGATGGAACGACGGGCGGGTCTTTGGTTAGACGTCTTTACGCCGTCCGCGTCGCTTCGATGTTGATGCGCGCTTTAGCTATACCGGTCAGCTTCTCATCGGCCGCTCTCTCTTCCTCCAGCGTCTCCTGCAACATCGCGGCCGCCCGGCCGTGTCCTAATTGTTCGGCGTAGGTTCGTACCGTGCCGTAACCGGCCATCTCGTAGTGTTCCACGCGCTGACCGGCCGAGATGATGGCCGCGTCGCGCACCGCCGCCACGGCATCGCGCCCCACCATCTCGTCGCCCTCGGCCAATATGCCTTCCATGCCCTTGCACTTCTGCCGTTTCGGGCTCTCACCGTGCATCTCGAACACCTGTTCCAGCCGTTCGACGTGGCCCTTCGTTTGTTCCAGGCGATCCTCCAGAGCCTGGCGTAACTCCGGCGATTCGGTCTTTTCAATCGTCTTGGGCAGCGCTTTGACAATTTGTTTTTCGGCGCTATACAGGTCGCTTAGTTCCGATAAGTACAGGTCGTGCAATGATTCCATTTTCATAGGGGAAACCTCCACCTTCAGTTTGGTCCGAGGCGCGCTCCGGTCACAAGCTGGAATCGTACACTGCGCTACGCTTTTGACT
>JBEKNN010000205.1:0-17001 GCA_049522755.1 Bryobacteraceae bacterium
CCGACCTTTTGCTCCGGAGGCAAGAGATCGATGCGTATGTTGTTCATTTTATAGCAGGTCAATGATGGTTGTGAACACCGATTGAGGCGTGTTGAGCACTTGTTGTGTACTCTGTTGTGTACCTGCTTTCCGGGGCTGTTGTCTGCCAAAACGCAACGATGTGGCGTGGGGGGTATTCCGGCGGCTCGTGGCTGGCAACGCGGGGTCTCGACTACAGTTCTGTCTTGCTTCAGGTCGAAGACGCTGCATCCGCGGAACCGACTTATTCCGGCGTTCAGCTATTTGGCTGAATGCCCTCCACGTTCCAAAGTCTGCGGGGGGGCGCTACCGAAATTCGCGTGTCGAGCCCAGAATCCAATGGAGGGGGCAATGATTCTCAGGAATTCTCTGCAGGGCACGAAAGCGCGGACTTGTCGCACGACGAATTCCAGGTTTTTAAACCATCGGCCGTTGCGATCTGATTCAGTCCTCCTAACCCTCCCCCGTCTCGTTGCATGGGTAGTCGATTCTGCTTTGGGGCTCACGGGAGCATCACGAAGAGTTATGCAACTACCGTTGAACTCTTGTTGAGGGACGTTGCAGATCCGTCGTACGATAGCGGCAAAGCAATCTTCGCGGGCGGGGGACGCAAGCTTCCGTGATGAGTGAGAATCAACCCATGGCTGGCACCCGTTCATGCCGCCAATCTCCGGAATCTCTGGCATCGGAACAAGGGGGCTCCTGACGGTGGGGGCGATCTGTGGACTGCAGCGCAACGCCGCAACAATACAGAACAGAAAGGAATCTCACGAAACAACGCAAGGGGGGCAAAGATTCTCGGAATTTCTTTTCGGCCGCGACGAGCACGAACCCGTGGCCATGAACGCGAACTTGCTCGCGGTTCCCACGAGGTGTTCGCTTCGACCGGGATGGCAACCGTGTTATTCCCCGATAGACATCCGTATCCCCCAAAGAACTTCACCAACAGCCAAGTGGGCAAACATTCTCGGAATTCCTAGCGGTGGTGCCGGCCGACGCGATCATTTCTTCTGAAGTGGGGGGCAATAATTCTCGGAATTTCCGCACCATGCCAAACCTCGCGCGACCAACATGGAAGCCGCGGAGTCTCCTGCTTGCCCCATCCCTCTCGAAGGCGGCGAAACTTCCACCGTCAAACGTGGCGGCGCCGACTGCTGAACAGGAAGGAAACAAGGCAAGGGGGGCAAAGATTCTCGGAATTACCGCCAGTCAGTCGAGATCGGCGATGACTCAAGCTGAATTCCTTCTCCGGTGTCCGATGCTCACCAGATGCCCCCGGCGCCCGCGTCGCGGTCGAGCCCATCACATGCGGGGGGCCAACAAACTCGGAATTTCCGATGCTGCGATGGCTAGCGGTACGAGGCTTCACTTGCCTGGAAGTTCTGCGCCGATTGGAGGGGGGCAATGATTCTCGGAATTGCGAGGGGGGTGGGGTTGCCTGAAGTCGGAGTCTCACTCGCTGCCGGGTCGTCGGCAAGAAGTTCTCCGAATTCGGCCATCGGGACTTCATTGGGGGAAGGCAGATATTCTCGGAATTCCGGCCTGCACCATTCTCGGAATTTCCGCACCTGGGCGCCAGTCGTATCCCGAATCCTCGAATTCTCACGTGCTCAACAAGGCGAACACGCCGAGCAGTTAGGGGCGAACCGTATTCGGGATTTCGCTCGCGATTTTTTCTGCTTGGAAGTCCTGCTCAAATGGGGGGGCAATGATTCTCGGAGTTTCGCGGGCGTGAACGGTTGGTGCGTCTCTTGCAACCCCATGTGACTGGCTGTAACGGCGGGCTGGAGTCACGACCCGTTCAATCAATCCGGCACCGCGGCGGCGAAGCTGGTCGGTGATCCAATCTCGACCTGCTCATGCAGCGTGGGGAAGATCGTTGAACCGCGCTAGCGGCGAGCCCCTACCTAACCGATCCGGGATGCCGGTGACAATCTCACGGTGCAATGCAAGGGGGGCAATGATTCTCGGAATTTCCGTCGGCACAGTCGGGTACGAACCCGTGGGCCATGAAGGCGACCTTGCTCGCGGTTCCCACGATCTCGCTCAGTTAGACCGGGATGGCAACCGTGGCATTCCCACTAGACATCCGCATCCCCCAACTTCACCAACAGCCGGGTCGGCAAACATTCTTGAGCGGCGGTGCGGGCCGGCGTGATCATTCCTTTTGAAGTCGGTGGCAACAATTCTCGCAATTTCCGCACGACGCCAACCTCGCACCAACATGGAAGCCGCGGAGTCTCCTGCTGCCTCCATCTCTCTCGAAGGCCGCGAAACTTCCATCGTTAGACGTGGCGGCGCCGACTGCTGAACAGGAAGAAATTTCACGAAACAAGGCCAGGGGCAAAGATTCTCGGAATTACCACAGTCGACAGTTCCAAGCAGCTTGCCGACGACGTCCAGCTTGGGAATCCGAAGGTGAAGCGCGCGATGGATGCTCTGAAAGTTAACACCTATAAGGCTGTAGGCGAGAAGACGTTCGAATACTACTACGCCGCAGAAGTTGAAGATGAGCGCTCCCGTTAATTACGTCCTCCGGCCCTCCAAGAACATGGAGCGCAAGATGATCTGCGATGCAATTTCCCGGTTTGCAAGGATTGCGCCTCTCCAGCGCCCGCTCAAACTCCTTATCCACTTCGGTCAGGTCGCGCGTTTTGAGCACTTGCGTGAGCGATTTTGTTGGCAGAGCAGTATTCGCGCCTATAATGAAACCGCCGACACGGTAGGAAAATCCGAATCGTGCAAGTACTTCCCGAATCTTCTTTCGGCCACCCTCTTCCCGTGATTCCTCCCCTGTCCCTTTATCCACCTCCATGAATTCTTCAATCAACTTGCCGAGCACGGCAAAGGGGTCTGAAACCTCCTCATGCATGCGCTTCAGCCAAAGCTGGCATCTCTCAACGCAGTTGCCTTGGGGAACCTCTCCTACTGCTCCGGCCTCGTAAAAGAGCCGTTGCAGGACCTTGTGGTTGTAGATATACTCACCCAATACGGCGCCAACAACGGAGCACACAGGAACAGGCAATGGTTTTGCCTCATCGTCCAACAGCTCGAGTGCGGCTTCTATATCTGGAAGGAGCGCTTCGAGTTCCGAACTGGCGTCGTAGGCGGAGAAGAGATTATTAATCTCTACGTCGATTGCATTCAACCGTGATGCCGGAGAGGGGGGAAGAAGCGGGGCGGCCAATCGCTTGAACTGTATTATCAGGTGGCGGTAGCCAGCAGTAACGCTCGTCTGTTCGTCGGGATCATCGGATGGCCCACAGAACCGGAACTTCCGGGCGCTTTCGATGAGGCCGGCGATGATTTCCATCTTTTTGTTCGCCGCCATATATTTCTTATAATGCGTTGATCAATAGCCTTCGCCACACGCTAACGCAAAACCCGAGGAAAGTGAACGAGTAGGTGTGGTGACCCCATCTTGTGGTTGCTCAGACCATGCGAATGCTTAGAGATAAGACTCCGCGATCTGCATGCTGGATAAACGGCTTTGCGACAATATTATAAGTATGAATCTGCTGAAGAATCCTCACTGCCCCGAGATTATCCGCCGGACATCCTTAAGCAGGACGAAGAGATGCATCGGATCGACAGGGGAGGGGATGAAATCAAATTTCTCATAGAAGCGGCGGGCATCCTCATCCTTCGCATGCACCGCGAAGGCGCGGATGCCGGCAATGTCGGCCGCCTGGATTGTACGCTGCATCGCGTCCCGCAAAAGCGCCTTCCCGACGCCCTGACCCTGCGAGGGCAGGGCCACCGCCAGGCGGGCAAGCAGCATGATCGGCACCGGGTGACGGGCCAGTCCCTTGGTGAGACGCTCGGGCGCTTCGTCGCGAGTGACATGGCCGACGGCGAGAGTGTAATAGCCGATCACAACGCCCCCTACCAAACCGACATAAGTCTGGGCCGCTCCCGCCTGCTGGTTAGCCCAGGCGTATCTCAGCAGATACCGGTTGAGTTCCTCCCGGCCGCAGTCAAAAGCTTCAATGGGGTGATCGGAGCGGAGCTTTTCAACACGGCGGGCGCTATTCACCGATTTGGCCGGTCATCAAAGAATCCGGGTTCCTTCAGGAGGCGCTCCAGGCGGGGCAGGGGGCGCACAGGCGCATCGAGGGCGGCCATGAAGGCTTTCCACTGCGTGGCATTGAGACCAAAGGTGCGACGGTCGGCCAATGCCTCGTCGGCACGCGACAATGCGCTCTCCAGGACGAATTCGCTGACCGAGCGATGCGCAACGGCAGCCGCTGCCTGCAGCGCGCGTTTGGCATCGCGCGTAAGCCGCAGATCGAGTTTTTCACTGCGTGTGGTTCGTGCAGGCATGGCTTCTCCTTTCTTATTTTAAAGCATACCGATCCTGCCAGACAATGTCAAGACAAAGCAGTTAGGGGCGCAATTCCAGGCCGCCAATAGAGAGCGTTTCGCCCGCAGGTATCTGCAATCTCGCTACAATCATACTTCCGAAGCCAAATGACAGCCGGACGCGGGTCTGGTATAAGCCATTTGATTGTAATAAGAATGGCATCGACTTAACCATGCCCATCAACGAAGCGGACACTTGCCGGACGTATGTGGTTCCCAAGCTCTACAACGCCGGCTGGGAAGACACACAAATCAGTGAACAGAAGAGCTTCACTGATGGCCGGATCATGCTCGTGGGCAACCGGGCAATCCGCCGGCCGCAGAAGCGCGCCGACTATCTGCTTCGCTATCGCCGTGATTTTCCCATCGCGGTCGTCGAGGCTAAGGCAGCGTTTCGGACCGCAGGGGACGGGCTTCAGCAGGCTAAGGAATACGCGCAGATTCTGGGACTCAAGTTCGCCTATGCAACGAATGGCCACAGCATCATCGAGCATGATTTCCTGACCGGCCTCGATAACGAGCTGCAGGCGTTTCCAAAACCTTCGGAACTGTGGGCCAGGCTCACGGCCGGAGAGAAGATTTCCGAGGATGTCGGCAACCGCCTGCTCACTCCTTACTACCATTTGTCCGGCAAGTCGCCCCGCTACTACCAGGAGATCGCCATCAATCTCGCTGTGCTATGTATCCTGCAGGGCAGGAAGCGCGTCCTCCTGACGCTTGCGACCGGCACAGGAAAGACTATCGTCGCCTTTCAGATTTGCTGGAAGCTCACGAATTCGTTGTGGAACCGGACTGGTGAGCATCGCCGCCCGCGGATTCTCTATCTTGCCGATCGCAATATCCTCGTCGATGACCCGAAGGATAAGACTTTTGCTCCCTTCGGCGAAGCCCGCCACAAAATAGAAGGGGAGGCGGTCAAAAGCCGCGAGATGTACTTCGCGATCTATCAGGCCATTGCAAAAGATGAACGCCGTCCCGGCCTATACCGTGATTATCCGAAGGATTTCTTCGATCTCATCATCGTGGACGAGTGCCACCGCGGCAGCGCCCGCGACGAAAGCAACTGGCGCGAGATTCTGGAGTATTTCGAGCCGGCATTTCAGATCGGCATGACGGCTACGCCCCTGCGCGCCGATTACCGGGACACGTATCGCTACTTCCACAATCCGCTTTACACCTACAGCCTCCGCCAGGGCATTGATGACGGCTTTCTTGCGCCCTACCGGGTGCACCGCATTGTCTCCACTGTCGATGCAGCGGGCTGGCGCCCGACGCCGGGCGAGGTGGACCGCTATGGCCGGGAGATCCCGGACAGCCTTTACGGCACGCCGGATTTCGACAGGCGCATTGCGCTGAAGGCGCGAACCGAAGCCATCGCCCGCAACCTGACCGATTTCCTAAAGAAGTCCGATCGCTTCGCCAAGACCATCGTCTTCTGCGCAGACCAGGAACACGCCGAGGAAATGCGCCGGGCGCTCAATAACTGCAACGCGGATCTCGCGAAGCAGTATCAGGACTATGTTGCGCGCGTCGTTTCCGACGAGGGCGACATCGGCCGCTCCCATCTCGGCCGCTTCATGGAGCTGGAGACGAAGACGCCGGTGATTCTCACGACATCACAGATGCTCACGACCGGCGTGGACGCACCGACCTGCAAGAACGTGGTGCTGGTGCGGACGATCAATTCCATGACCGAATTCAAGCAGATCATCGGCCGCGGCACCCGTGTACGCGATGACTACGGCAAGCTGTTCTTCAACATCATCGACTATACCGGCAGCGCCACGCGGCTCTTTGCCGATCCTGATTTCGACGGCGATCCGGTGCTGATAACCGAAGAAGAAATGGACGCAACCGGCGAGACGATAGGGGAGCCGACCATCGTTGAAGAGCAGGAGCCTGTCCACCTGGAGGAGGAGACAGAGCTGTCGCCTGGCGCCGGCCTCACGTTCGACGACGATCAGGGACCGCCACGGAAGTTTTACGTGGATGGCGGCATTGTCGAGATCGCCGCGCACGTTGTCTGGGATCTCGATGCCGATGGAAGGCGGCTCCAGGCCAAGAAATTCACGGAATATACCGCCGACAGCGTACGCAGCATGTATCCGTCCGCGGCTGAGCTCCGCGCCAAGTGGAGCGCGCCCGACGAGCGCGCCGTGATTATCGCCGCACTGGAGGGGCGCGGGATCTCGTTTGAGGAATTGGCCGAGGCGGCCAAACAGCCGGACGCAGATCCGTTCGACTTGCTGTGCTATGTCGCCTATAGTGCGCCCATCCGCAGCAGGCGGGAGAGGGCAGAGGCCGCACGCATCGACGGTAAGGCGTTCTTTGACAGATTCACGAATGGAGCGCGGGAAGTGCTGAACGAATTGCTAGAAAAATATGTCGAGTTTGGAACGGCACAATTCCAGATACCCGACATCCTGAAAGTGCCCCCCCTATCTCAGCACGGTAACGTCATCGAGATTGCCGACTTGTTCGGAGGGCCGGATCAGCTTCGCGTAGCAGTCGGCGAACTTCAACAATTACTGTACGCGGCGTAAGGAAAACACATGGCGCGAACCTCAACACTGAAAAAAGAGGCCCCCAAATCCACCGCACAGCAGCTCGGCAGTATCGTCAAATCCTGCCGTGACATCATGCGTAAGGATAAGGGCCTCAATGGGGATATCGACCGCTTGCCCATGCTCACCTGGGTCATGTTTCTGAAATTCCTCGACGACATGGAGCAGGTGAGGGAAGCGGAAGCGAAGCTCGCCGGTAAACGCTACCGACAGAGCATCGAACCTCCGTATCGGTGGCGAGATTGGGCATCCAAAGCCGAGGGCATTACCGGACCCGAACTGATTGCGTTCATCAATCAGGACGAAGCAATGCGGCCCGATGGAAAGCGCGGCCCGGGGCTTTTTGCCTACCTGAAGTCCCTCGAAAGCACGAACGGCGATCGCCGCGATGTGATCGCCCGTGTATTCCAGGGCACCATCAACCGTATGGTTAACGGATATCTGTTGAGGGATGTCATCAACAAGGTCAACGATATCCATTTCACCTCGAAGGACGAGATACACACGCTGGGGCACATGTATGAATCGATGCTCCGGGAGATGCGCGACGCCGCCGGTGATTCGGGCGAGTTCTATACACCGCGCGCCGTGGTGAAATTTATCGTCGCGGCCGTCGATCCGCGACTCGGGGAAACGGTTCTCGATCCCGCGGCGGGGACAGGAGGATTTCTAGTTGAAACATTCGATCATCTGCGAAGCCAGGCGAAGCGTGCGCAGGATTATGAGCAATTGCAGCGCGGCACGCTGCACGGGATCGAGGCCAAACCGCTTCCATACCTTCTCTGCGAGATGAATCTGCTTCTCCACGGAATGGAGTACCCGGAGATTGATCCCGGCAACGCTCTTCGTTTTCCGCTGCGCGAAATCGGAGATAAAGATCGCGTGGACGTGATAGTGACGAATCCCCCCTTCGGGGGCGAAGAGGAGAGAGGGATTTTGTCAAACTTCCCGGAGGATAAGCAAACCGCGGAGACCGCACTGCTCTTCCTTCAATCGATCATGCGAAAGCTCCGCCGACCGTTAGGCGCGCGCAAGGGCGGTAGATGCGGAATGGTTGTGCCGAATGGCGCGTTGTTTGGCGACGGCATATGCGCCCGTATCAAGGAAGAACTGCTCAAAGAGTTCAACCTACATACTATTGTGCGTCTCCCGAACGGTGTATTTGCGCCATACACGCCGATTCCGACGAATCTCTTGTTTTTCGATCGCTCGGGGCCGACACAGGAAGTTTGGTACTACGAACAGCCGCTTCCCGAGGGCAGGAAGAACTACACGAAGACGGCTCCAATGCAGTTTGAAGAATTCACCGGCTGCCTTGCATGGTGGGGAAACCGTCAGGAGAACGATCGCGCCTGGAAAGTAGCTGCGACGGAGCTACTTGCCGATGGCTGTAATCTTGACCGCAAGAACCCACGCGCCAAAGATGATATTGCCCACCTGCCGCCCAAAAAGCTTGCCGACAGCATTCTAGAGAAGGAGCAACGGATCGCAGCGATCATGGTAGGTATCCAAGCCCTTCTGGGGGACCCTGGCGTATGAGTGCTAGGTGGCCGAACGTCAACCTTGGGGAACTACTCGCCAAGAGCGATGAAACGATAGAGCCTGAGCCGAGCACTGAGTACGCCGAAATTACCGTGAGACTCTGGGGTAAGGGAGTCGTTCTTCGTGGAATGGTGACAGGCGCCCAAGTCGCGGCACAGCGCCGATATGTCGCTCGTCGTGGGCAATTCATACTTTCGCGGATTGACGCCAGGAATGGTGCCATGGGCCTTGTTCCCCCAGACCTTGACGGCGCAATTGTGAGTAATGACTTCCCGCTCTTTCGCATTGCAGAGGCTCGTCTCCTACCGGCTTATCTTGGCTGGTTGTGCAAGACAAATGCGTTCGTCGAGGAATGTAGGCGGGCCAGCGAAGGAACCACAAACCGCGTCCGTCTTCAAGAGGACAAGTTTCTCGCAAGAAAAATCCACCTGCCTCCGGCCCCTGAACAGGAACGGATTGTGTCCCGGATTAACGACCTTACCGTCCGAATTCAGGAGGCGCGTCAGCTCCGTGAGACAGCGGCAAGGGAAACGGATGCGCTGCTTTTTACTCGAATTGGGCAAGTTTTCGCTCAGATAGCGAAAACTTCGGTGCCGCGTTCCTTCGGCTCTTTTTCTCCACACGTCACGAGCGGACCTCGAAATTGGGCGAAGCACTATGATCGCGGCGGCCTAAGATTTTATCGCGCTCAAGATATCGGCATCTCGGGTGAGATTCTGGATGACTCCAAGATGTTTGTCGCCCCTCCTCCTGGAGCGCAAGGACGATCGGCGCTACTCGAAGAGGGCGATTTAATGCTGGTCATTACGGGCGCGACCGTGGGACGTGTGAGCGTATTTCGGTACGGCCTGGAGCCGGGTTTCGTGAGCCAGCATGTTGCCATCTGTCGCTTGCCGCAAGCTGACGTATATCCGGAATATGCGTTGTGGGGGCTTCGCGGTCCTGACGGACAGGCCCAACTGCTTGGGCAAAGGTACGGCCAAGGAAAGCCGGGCTTGAATCTTGCGAACATCCGCTTCCTTTCCCTGCCATTCCCGTCATTGCCAGAACAGCGGCGAATCATTAGGTGACTTAGACACGATCCAGACGGAGGTAGACCGAATTAAATCGCTGCAAGCTGAAACCGCAAACGAGCTCGATGCCATGCTGCCGTCGGTGCTATCAAAGGCGTTTGCGGGCGAATTGTAGCAGACATTAGAGCTCCGGATGATGTAGGTCAGGCCAGGTCCCAGATATTGGGGCAAACACAACATTTAGACCACCAACCGCAAAGTAGTTTTATAAGCTACTGAAATAATATGACTGGAAGGCAAGGCTACAACCTCGGCGCTCGGCAAGAATGACCCATTTGCGCTTGTCAAGAGTGACCCACACCAAGAACACGATTTGCCCGCGGGCAAGGAAATGGCATCCGCCCGCCCAAATTCCTGTACTTAATCTCTAATGGACATCGTCCATGCCACCGAAGGAGAACTTTACGTACTGAAGAGGTCCATTTGGTCTTGAGAAAAAATCAATTCGATATCCTGGCGAACAGCGGGAGTTAGCCGGAAGACCGAATCAGTGCCGTAAACGGCTTCAACAATCGACTTCTTAACCATCCCGGAGATGGACTCCTCAACTGCCTCCCTGCCGCGTTGAGACGCCAGCGAAAGCTGCTGAAGCGTCCCTTGCGGATGAGCCCACAGGAAACGAAAGAGAACCAATTCGACTAAATAAGGCAATGATGACCCTCTGTTGCCTTCCGCTGGTATTGCCGTACCGAGCTATGGGACTGGACTGCAAGGACGGGGTGCCATCGCTGACAAGCCCCACTTCTGCAAACGAACTCGCCGACCTCCACGGCTTGTTCCTGTGTTGGAAGACGCGGGCCACAAACATTGACAGTTCTCTGTTCGCTCTATAAGCTTACAGCTATGGAAGGCCTAGGCCCATTCATGCGACGCCGGCGAGATGAACTCGACATCTCGCTCCGCGAATTCGCAAAGCGTCTCGATTGCTCGCCTGCATTCGTATCTGATATTGAGCTCGGGCGGCGATACCCATCGGACAAGGTGCTCGCCGAGATTGCGCGTCAGCTAAAGGTAAAACTGGAAGATATCCGGGCACTCGACGTCCGGGCACCGATTGAAGAGATCAAACGCGTCACGCAAAACGATCCGACTTTTGCACTGGCGTTCCGCACCGTTCTCGACAAGAATATCACTGCCAACGAGTTGCTCGAATTCGTTAAGAACAAGGAGGAAGAGAAAAAGGGCAAGGAGAAAAAATGAAGCCCTACCGCCCCAATGCCTACAAGCAGCCGTATTTTACGGCCACCCAGATTGACAACATGTGCTGCGATGAACTGCGCGGCGTCGCTCTACTTCCCGCTTCGCCCGAGCCAGTTCGTATTGATCGGTTCATCGAAAAACGGTTCAAGGTTCCGCCACAATACGAAGTGTTGCCCGACGGTGTGCTCGGCTTCACCCGGTTCGGCAAGAAGGGTGTAGAAGCCGTTGTTATATCCGCCGCGCTTGATGCCGAAGGCGGGAAGGTGGCGGAGCGGCGCATCAGGACCACGATGGCGCACGAAGGCGGGCACGGGCTACTCCATGCGCACCTTTTTGCCCTCGATCACATCCCCTTGCATCTCTTCGATAAGGACAGCCATTCCGGGGATCAGATACTCTGCCGGGGCGTCCACGGCGACGAGAAAAAGAGCCACCGATACGACGGGCGTTGGTGGGAAGTGCAGGCGAACAGAGCCATAGGCGGCCTGCTTTGTCCCAGGCCTCTCGTACAGGAAGCTATCAAATCCTTCCTGTCCCCGGCAGGCCTGCTGGGAGTCGAAATACTTGAAGAGAATCGCCGCGATGCCGCTGTGCGCTCGCTGTGTGAGATTTTCGATGTTAATCCCGCCGTGATGCGCATCCGGATCAGCGAGTTGTTCCCACCGCAAATGGGCCAATTGCACCTATAAAAAAATCTTTGCATCTGTCCGCTGTGTATGCTTACATTGTACTAAAGTGTAGTAGGGTACGTGTATGGCGACGAAGCGACCGAAAAAAAGAGTCAGAAACCCTTCGGGAGCGACCGCGTCTCCGGTCGTTGTCGTCAGTCGATCCATCAAGGATCTTCCGCGCCTGCTTCTGTTCGTGCGCGCAGGCGGTCGCTGTGAATTCGACGGTTGCAACGATTACCTGCTACAGCATCCCTTGACGCTGACTCCCGGCAACTTCGCGCAAATGGCGCATATCATCGCCTTCAAGGAAGACGGTCCTCGTGGCAACGCAGCACTCCGCCCTTCCTATATCAACGATGTCGGCAATCTGATGCTGCTGTGCCCCCAGTGTCACAAGCTCATCGACGATCATCCCGAGCAATACCCGGTCTCCGTTCTTCAAAAATACAAGGAAGCCCACGAAGATCGTATCCTGCTCGTTACCGGGCTGGGACCGGACCGCAAGACCACGATAGTGCAGCTCAAAGCGCGTATCGCGGGCCAGGCGATCGCCATTCCGGTCGAACAGGTCACGAAAGCCGTCGCTCCCCGATATCCCACGGATGCCAAGGGCCATCTGATAGACCTCACCGCGATCAACGCCGAAGGCAAGGCGTTCATCGACGAGGCCTTCGACAGTCGCATCCGCGGTATAGGCTGCTCCTTGGAGAGCGGCTGCTTTGGCCAGCCCAACGGCTTTTACCTGGGGCAGGTCGCGCAGGCGTCTTTCGATTTCGCGAAAGGCTTGCAGCGCCTGGGGAGCCTGTCGATACCGCGCAGGCGGCAGTTCAATACCAAACATCAAGCCAGGCGCGGCCTCAAATCCCGGATTCACTAGTCGCAGCCGTTGCAAGCTCTTGGCGAATAGTCCAGCGCCGCTGACGAGAATGACGGACAAGGCCACCTCGCCCGCCACCAGCAACCCTCGCAGGCGCCGATTCTGCCTTGTGCCAGTTCCGCCGCGCTCGGTGAGCGGCTCGGCGCCTGACGAAACATAGGCCGGTGCGATGCCGAACCCGATCGCCGTCAAAATCGAAATACCGAAAGCGCCGTCTCGAATTCACACTTCGCTCCTTTGGACGGCCGATTCCAGTGTCATAGCAAAACGTCTCACTGTTGTTGCGACGCCTCCAACTTTTCGAGGCGGCGGATAACGTCAAATAGCTCAACGCCTTTGAAAAGTGCGCTCAGACCTTCCCGTGATGCTTGCACGCGCTCACCCGGCCGCGCCGCGGTATCCCCCGCTACCGTCGCCAACGTAGAAACAAATCTCAACGAGTGACTGTGAAGCGCTGCCACCGCGCCGCCCAGCAGTTCAGCTTTTGTCGCCGAATATGCGCGCTCGAACGCTTCGGAACTTTTCAGCCTGTCTGCGGTTCGCCTCGATATGCCAGCCTCTTTCGCCGCGTCCGCCACGCTCTTGCCTGAGAGCAACGCGACCATCAGTGCTTGCGCGCGCGCTGAGAGTGCCAAGGTTCGCCGTTTTGTGCCAGGCCTAACACCGCCAAGTAGGGAGGCCGTGGCACCGTTTATCGGTTTACGTTTCCATGATTTGAGGCACTGCGCCGTAACAAAACTGGCGGAGTCCGAGGCTTCCGACGCAACCATTCAGGCATCGCCGGCCACATGAGCCGGGAACTGATGGAGCATTATTCACAGGTCCGCTCCGCTGCGAAGCGTAAAGCAGTTGATTCGATCAAGAGCTATGTACCCGAAGAGAATCCAACTGCGGCCGTTGCAACCACGAAGAGGGTGCAATGAACAGCAAGCGTGTACATTGCCGTGTACATGAGGAAAACAACGCTACTTCAAAACCTGTAAGTTTTCATTCTATTGGTCGGGGCGGGGCGATTCGAACGCCCGACCCCCTGCGCCCAAGGGAGCTGAGTCGCTTCCAAGGGGTTCATCGTTTTTCGGCTATTCCTAATATTTACAACAATCCGGGGAATCTGCTTTCGCTCAAAAAGCAACCCCGGCGGTTTCAACAGATCGAGTTCGGACACAGTTTTGGCACAGATGAAAAGCAGGGGCGCTACAGAAGCTCCAATTGTCTATCAGAGCAACCAGGTCCCAAACTAATGGAACTCGCCAAGGAGAAAAAGCCCATGCCAACAAAACGAACTACAACGCGAACTACCCAGACCGCCGCAACGAGACCCATGACCGGCGCCGATGCTTTTGAGGCTGGCCGCCGCGCCTATGAAGCTACTGCTGCAGGGTCCACCAGCGCTGCGGGGCCAACGGCTGATCCCCAGCGCGCGCCAGTCACAAGTCGAACGCAAAATGACGAAGACGGCCCCATGGCGAAATGACACGGCCGCGCCATAATCTTGGCGCTGGTTTCTTAGGCGGTCTTACTGCCCGTCAGCATTTTCCACGGACCCCCACCGATGACGCCCGCTCTCGAAAACATGCCGCCTCGGGGGGCGGTTCATGTGGTAGGAAGTGGGACCGGCTTGACCTCGATTTGTTCTCATTGCTGCTCCCGTGCGCAACGCGCTCATCCTAAACAGATTGGGAAGACATCCTGACGGTCTTGTCCTCCGGCTCGTCGCCGGCCTCCTTCGGCATCCTTCACGGTCAAATTCTTCGCGAAGAGAATCGTTGGTCGCCTTCGATCCTTTCTTGACAGTCCAGCCCTTCTCCTTCGCTTGAAGGAATGAACACCAGCGCGGGTCGCTAGTCTGGAATGCCAGAAGGCCGATGCCCACGATGAGGAAGTTTTTCCCCCTGAAGTTGTGCTTCATGACCGGGGTTCGTAGGCGCTCGCGGGCCTCCGCACTTTGACGAATCCCATGGACGGACCCAAGGCTTAACGCCGGCCTCAAGCTGCTCGACGATCTGATCGGCGAACTCCTGCATAGGACCGCGGCGGACGCCAACTTCTTTGCCGTTGCGTCTGAACATCCGTGGCAGAATAAGGCGCTCGGTTGACCCTGGAAAGGGGGATCGCTACCATAAAGAGAGGTGCGCGATGAACTGGCTTGAATGCGAAGAAATCGAGGCTGTTCCCGGCAAGATGGGCGGCCGGCCCGTCGTCAAGGGAACGCGTATCGAGCCGGACGTGATCCTAATCGATGAGGAATTCGGGCGGACCCCTGAGCAGACTCATGAAAGCTATCCCACGCTTTCGCTTGACACGATCCTGAGAATCCGCGCCTTTGCGCACGGACACCAGCTTGTGCCGTGAATGTCCTCCTTGATGAAAACGTACCCCACGATTTGCGGCCCTTCCTTGCACATCATGAGACGTTCACCGTCGTCCACATGGGATGGGGCGGCGTAAAGAACGGCAAACTTCTGGAAGCCGCCGAGCGTGCCGGGTTCGATGTCCTAATCACGGGGGACAAGACACTTGAGTACGAACAAAACCTCTCACATCGCAGAATTGCCCTTGTGGCCCTTTCAGCGGTCAACTGGCCGATAATCGAACCGCACTTGGCGAAGATCGTTGATGCCTGGACCATGCAAAGTCTGGAACTCTCACCCACGTTGATTGCGGCATGTTCAGGAGACGACGCCATAAGCCTCAAGGGCCTGCGCCTGGCTGATCGGGGCTCGCGTTTCCTGCGGAAGCTTCTCGGCGCGCGAGCGAAGCCGTAAACATGCCGACATAAAATGAATCCATGAAGCAGCCGTGGGAATGGACAGAAGAGGATATTGCAGGGTTAATAGCGAACAAGGTTCAGGAACATCTTGGTCTCGACTACAAGGCGTACGCGGCGCTCGCCAAGGATGACGAGAAACCGTGCGTCCGGATTTCGAACGTCGAATCTAGCTTGCATGCCGTGGGAAACCCCCGCTAGTGAATTCAGTTTTGGACCTTATGGTGCTCCAGACCGCTCCGTCTTACAGCCGAGTCGATGATGAAAATAGAGCACTTGCGTTCGCAGGGTACGCTCTCCAAGATCCTCAGAACATCAGCCCGATTAGCCGTGAAAACTAGTGGTCGCGAGGGGGGCATTTACCAAAGCGGAGTGGCTCTTCAAATGCGCGATTCGCGGACTCTGCACCCAACCGCCTCGATAACGTCAAGTTTGTTGGGATCAATCACCTTGACCTCGGTCTCGCTGCAAACGAAGGTCGTGATGCGAATGTTGGATAGCGGCGTTCGCAGTTTCACGTAGTTGGGTCCAAATTTCCTTACGGCGCACCATTCCTCCAGAGCGTACGCGGAGTAAAGCAGTGACCGGATCGGACGTTTCGGCTCGAGACCTGCCTCCCGGCAGAGGTCGCTGAGCAAGAAGGTACGGTCATTGAACCATCCCGTTTCGGTGCGCGACACATTGCAATGCATGGCGTTGAATGACGTGACCGAATCCGACAGGGTTCGGGCGTGAACCCTCATCAACCGCCGGCGGACATCCGCAGTGATCAACCTGCGGAGCAAAAACACCTCCGCCTTCTGAAGACCTCTGTAGAGAACGGCCTCGCCGCGATCGATGTGGGGCTGTGATTCCATATCTGCGATCAGGTAGCTGCCGTGCTGCATAAAAATGACGCGTTCTCTCGCACAAGGATTGACGTCAGAATGGCGGTAGACCGCGAGCGGGGCCGTCGCATCCTCCAACCCGCACCTTCCATTCGACACGAACAAGGTATCCAGTTCGCCCTGTCTGGCCCGATTCCAGAATGTAAAAAGCAGTTTCACTTCCCGATGATCTCTAAACGGGCAACCGAACCAAAAGTGCCGGCGTACTTTTGTGCCGCCGTGAAATATTCCGGGAATCACCCACGAATATTGAAAATAGTAGTCTCTGTCGGGTGGCGAATAGGGCGAGTAGGCCAGTTCGCCAGCGGAGGCAAGCCACGGCACAACCTCTTCACCATGCAACGTGGAAGTGGAGAATCTCAGCTGCGGCATATCCGGCGGAATCACTTCTTCCCCGTAGATTTGTTCGGCTTCAGATCACTGGCCCGTCTCACGGCTGCTGCCATTCTCTCAGACAGAGCGTCGTCTCCACCTTTGGGCGCCAGTTTCACCAGCGTGCGCATCGCGGCGATCTCATCCCGATATTGATTCATTCGCCGGTCGAAGGTGCGGCGGTCTTTCGTACAGACCAGGGTTTGAGGCGAACCAGCACGTTCAGTCTCATGGGTCATATCCAGCCGGTGTCTGTCGATCAAATTGTGAAGGTGCCGGCGCCGCTCTTTCTTGATACGGAAGCGGTGAACACGCTCGGCGGGATCACGAGCGAAGGACTGGAGTTCCTGGCAATCCGGACACGAACATGAGAGTTCTACATCCAGACGCCAGTCCGATGGCGGCTGCGGAGGAGCCTCGCTGCGCCGGAGCATGAACTCCGCCGCGCTCGTCCACAGGTACTGAAGGCTGGCTTTAACCGCGGCGGTCCTTTGCCGCGGCCCGCCCCAGATCCGTTCGATTGCAGGAGCAACCAACGTTACGGGGCTGAAGCATCCGGGCCGCGAAGCGATCTTCTCAGCGGCAGCGCCGCACAGAGTTCCACCATTGAAGCGCTGCAACGCCTGGAAGAGGTTTTCGAGGAACTCTGGGGCGAGAGGGTGTTTCCG
>JBEKNN010000206.1:0-16993 GCA_049522755.1 Bryobacteraceae bacterium
ATTCCAGCTCGACAATGCCATAATCCACTTCAGCCAGTTGTCGTTCGGAGTTCCCGGCGCCAAGCTGGACCTGGCTGGAAATTACGACCTGGATGCGGATAGCCTGGCTTTCGGCGGCACGGTCAAATTACAGGCGACCGTCTCGCAAATGGTCACTGGATGGAAGCGCTGGGCGCTGAAACCGGTGGATCGATTCTTCGAAAAAGAAGGCGCCGGCACGTTTCTGCGCTTTCACATCGGCGGAACTTCCCGGAAGCCGAAGTTCGGTCTGGATCTGAGAGGCCGTTGACTCGCGCTCTCATTGGGTCGCCGATGCCCACGTGCGGCGAAGAGAATCTGGAAAAAAACCTTGCAGCCTTGCTCTGAGAGACAGAAATGGCGTATACCTGTACTTGCTAAAGAGGACATCATGGGAAAAACGTTTGCCGCATTCGCTTCCGCAACGCTGATGTTGGGCCTGGCCGCTTGCAGTAGTTCCCGGCACGAAGCGACTGAGAAGTATTACCTGGTGACATCGAACACCAAACTCGCATACTGGCAGGCAGCCGGCGCCGGGCTCAACCGGGCGGCGCGCCATTTAGCGGTGGCTGCCGAAATGGTTGGCCCCGAGAGCTACGATGCTCAAGCCGAGGTGCAGGCGTTTCGCGACGCGGTGGCCAAGAAGCCAACCGGCATCCTGGTCTCCGCCGCCGATCCAACGATAATGAAAGATCCCATCGATGCCGCCGTCGCCCAAGGCATTCCAGTGATCACCATCGACTCGGATGTCCCAACCAGCAAGCGCCTCACCTCTATCGGGACGAACAACTATGAGGCCGGTCTTATGGGTGGGCGCATCCTCGCCGAGCGCTTGCATGGCAAAGGTGATGTTGTAGTCTACACCATGCCGGGCCAGGTCAATCTCGACCAGCGATTGCAGGGTTACAAGAATGCACTCGCCGATCACCCGCAGATGAAGATTATCCGGGTCGTCGATGTGAAGGGCAATCCGAGCATTGCGTTCGATACTACCGAGGAAATCCTCAAGGGTAAATCTGTGCCGGAGGGTTTCGTTTGCCTGGCGAGCTTCCCATGTTCGGAGGTCGCGGACGTACTCGACCGGCACAAGGTAGACAACAAAGTGCTGGTCGCGATGGATTCGGACGAGAATACGCTTAACTGGATCCAAAAGGGGAAGATCGCCGCAACCATCGCGCAGAAACCTTTCACCATGGCGTATTACGGCGTCATCATGCTCGACAGCCTGCATCACTACAAGCTGCCGACCTTGGACGGGAACTGGGCGCAAGACACGCGCTCCCCCCTGCCGGTGTTTGTCGACACGGGCGTCACCCTCATCGACAAGAACAACGCCGACGCGTTCCTGAAGGCGCTAACGTCCGCCGACGGGAATTGAGAGTGGCGCGGGGCCATGCCCTGCGCAGTTGACAGACGAAAGCGTCTGTCCCACGGCTTACAATAGCCCTATGGTTACCCGGCGCGAACTTCTGAAATCCGTCTCGCTTGCCGCGGCGCTGCCTGCGGCCAGGCTTGCGGCGCGGCAACTGCAGGCGATCGGCGTACAGCTTTACACGGTGCGCAGCGTGCTTCCCCAAAAGCCCGCTGAGACGCTGCACGCTATCGAGGCCATCGGCTACCGCGAGATCGAGCCGACTTATGGCGGTCTTGACCGGCTCTGGCCGGCCGTTGAGGCTACTCACTTAAAGCCGGTGAGTGTCCACCTGGACAATACGATGATGAACGCAGGCAGGGAGGACGATCTGGCGCGGGCCATCGACCAGGCGAAAAAATGGGGCTTCGCCTACGCCGTCTTTCCCTATCTGCCGCCCGCCGAGCGCGGCGGTCTCGACAAGATCCGCATCCTCACCGACAAGCTGAACCGGGCCGGTGAGAAGTGCCGCGCGGTGGGCCTCAGCTTCTGCTATCACAACCACGCGTTCGAATTCGAGCCGATGGAGGGCACAACCGGGTTCCAGGTGATGATGGACCGCCTGGACAAGAACCTGTGCGGCTTCGAAATGGACTGTTTCTGGGTGAGCGTGGCCGGCCACGATCCGGTGCAACTGCTGCAGAAGCTCAACGGCCGCGTCCCGTTGCTGCACCTGAAGGACAAAGCTTCAGGCACGCCGGTGATGTTTAAGGAATCGGTAGACCGCGGCGCGTTCAAGGAAGTGGGCAGCGGCGTGATCGACTGGCCGGCGGTCCTGCGCGCCGCCGCATCGGCCGGCGTCCAGCATTATTTTGTGGAGCAGGACCAGACTCCGGGCGACCCGGTGGAAAGCCTGCGGCAAAGCTTTGGGTACTTGTCGAAGCTGCAGTATTGAGTGGTATTGAGCCATCGCCCTACCTCCGGGCGGGCGGCTGGCTGGCCAGCAGCGCGAGGACTTCGAGAATCTCCGCGCGTTTGGCTGGGTCGAGGCGGAGATATCGCCGATCGCCCTGGCCCGGGGTGAAGCGCGTGGCGCCGTTCGATTCCACCAGCACTCTGCCCGGTTCGGAGCGGCCGAAGTAGCCATGCTCCGGCCGCACGGCTTCAAGAGCCGCAGTGAGATCCCACGTGGGCCGGTCGTACGGCATCTTGGAATAGGCGCGGTAGGATTCCGCGATTGGGTGCGGGCGCGCGTACGCGAAATCGTGCTCGATGCTGGCCGCGGGGTAGAGCAGGTCGCGCCCGATTTCGAATCCGCTGAACACGATGGGGGTTGGCCAGCGCTCGAAGACGGCCTTGGCGGAGGCGACGTCGATTCGGACGTTGTATTCCGGCTCGCCGCCGGCGAAGTTGCCCGCCATGGCGACCACCTGCGCAACCTTTTCTTTAGCGAGCGCGGCGCCGCCGGGCGATTCCAGCAGCGCGGCGAGATTGGTGCTAAAGCCGGTCTGCACGATCACCACCTTTTCGCGCGCGTTCGACAGCAGGCGGCGCAGCAGCGCAGGCGCGGGTTCGGCGGGCGTATCGCGGGGCGCGGCGGCCGCGGCGCTCCCCGCCCGCAAAGCGGCGGCCATGTAGCCATCGCCGGCGCCGCCCTTCAGCGCTTGGATCGCGGCGCCCACGGGCAAGCCATCGCTGCCGTAGAAGCGATTGAGCATCCGGATGTACGGAACAGCCGCCGGATTCGCATTGGTGAGCGTGACGCCGATCAGCTCGCACTCGCCGCGGTCGCTCAGCGCGTGCAGCATGGCGAGCGCCAGGGCGTCGTCGATATCGTTGCCCATGTCGGTGTCGAAGATCACCGGACGGGCGGCGAAGCAGACGTTAGCAATCAGGCAGGCAACGATCAAAATCCGCCGCATTTCATCCTCCGTTATCACCAAGGCCTTAGAGTACGTGGGCGTACGTATTGTAAACCCAACACGTACGTCTGTTATAGTATAAAAAGTAAAACCATGGAGAGTCCAATGACCATCACCGCGTCAAAGCTCAGAGCGAACATCTACCGGGTTCTCGATCAGGCCGTCGAAACCGGCGTTCCGGTCGAAGTCGTCCGCAAGGGAATTGTCCTACGCATCGTCCCCGAGACGCGGCCGTCGAAGCTCTCGCGGTTGAAGAAGAGAACCGCTTTTGTAGGTGACCCCGACGACGTCTTTAAAATCGACTGGCGGCGCGAATGGACCGCGCTAAAGTAGTCCATCTGGATACGCACGTCATCATCTGGCTCTACGAGGGCCGGGTAGAGCGGTTGGGAAAGGCCGCGCGCCGCGCCATCGAATCGAGCACCCCGGTGGCGTCCCCGGCGGCGGTTCTGGAACTCGAGTTTCTGCACGAAATCGGGCGGTTGAAGCCATCCGCGACCAAAGTGATGATTTCCCTGGCTGCCGAAATCGGCCTTCAGATTTGCGATATGGCTTTCCGCACGGTAGTCGATCGCGCGCTTCACGAGACCTGGGGCCGCGACCCTTTCGACCGCCTGATCGTAGCCAACGCGAAAGCCGCGTCGGCCCCGCTGGCAACGAAAGACGGGCACATCCTGGATAACTACGCGCGCGCCATCTGGTAGGAAGTTTTTCGACGCAGAGACGCTGAGACGCAGAGATCGGCGCAGAGAGGACTTAAAGAACGATGAAGGGTTTTCCGCTCAGCGTTTATCTCTGCGCCTCAGCGTCTCAGCGTCGAAGCACTTCTCCCCGCTACAATTAAAGTTCCTATGCAATTTCAAGAAGTGGTGGAAGCCGAAGGCCACCTGATCGACTCCCACATCATGGAGAATATCTTCGATAAGGTGGTGGAATACAGCGGCCGTTTCGAAGTGGAAGAGTTCCGCATCGGGCGCACCAATAGCGAGGCCTCCTACCTGCGGCTCAAAGTGGAAGCGCCCGAGGACGCCTCCCTGCAGCGGCTGCTGCAGGCGCTGCATGAGCTCGGTTGCTCGGCCGTAGACGCGGGCGATGCCGTGCTGCGCGAAGTGGAGCGCGACCGGTGCGCGCCGGAGGATTTCTACTCCACCACCAACCACCGAACCTATGTCCGATGGGGGCACAAATGGCTGGAGGCCGAGAACCAGCGCATGGATGCCATGATCGTGGTCGCGGGGGGGCGCGCGTTCTGCCGGCGGCTGCGCGATCTGCGGCAAGGCGACCGGATCGTCACCGGGCTGCGCGGCATCCGCGTGGCGCCGGAATCGAAGGAGCGCGACCGGCTGGCGTTCGCCTTCATGTCGAACGGCATCTCGTCGGAGCGGCAGGTGGAAACGGCCGTGCGGCAGACGGCGGCGCTGGTGCGGCAGACCCTCGAGATGGGGCAGAAGGTGATCGTGGTCGCAGGTCCGGTCGTGGTGCACACCGGCGGCGTGGCCGGTCTTTCGTCGCTGATACGCGGCGGCTGCGTGCAAGCCGTGCTGGCTGGGAATGCGCTGGGTGTGCACGATATCGAAGCGGCGCTGTTCGGCACCTCGCTCGGCGTGCGCCTGGCCGACGGACGGCAGGAAGAGCACGGGCATCGCAATCACATGCGCGCCATCAACGCGGTGTATCACGCCGGTTCGGTGAAGCAGGCGGTGGAATCGGGGCGGCTTGGGTCGGGCGTCTTGTACGAGTGCGTGAAGGCCGGCATTCCGTTCGTGCTGGCGGGCAGTTTGCGCGACGACGGGCCGCTGCCCGATACCATCACCGATATGAACGCGGCGCAGGACGCCTATGCGGAGCAGTTGAAGGGCGCGGGTCTGGTATTGTGTCTCGGGTCGATGCTGCATTCCATAGCCACCGGCAACATGCTGCCCAGTTGGGTGAAGATTGTGTGCGTGGACATTAATCCGGCGGTGGCCACCAAGGTGAGCGACCGCGGCACGGGCCAGGCGGTGGGCGTGGTGACCGACGTGGGGTTGTTTCTAGATCTGCTATCGAAGGCCGAAGTAGGGCGGACGTCCGCGTCCGCGCGCGACCCCTTGGTCGCGCCTCTATAGGACATAAGACAGGACATAAGACAGGACATAAGACAGGACATAAGACGGGACATCATGAAGCAGGACATCATGAAGCGGGCTTATACGGATGAACACGCGGCGGCAGGCGTCCACGCGAAGCTGCCGGAGATCGAAACCTGGCCTAATCAGTACGCCGGTTATGAGATTGAAATCGTCATGCCGGAGTTCACTTCGGTTTGCCCCAAGACGGGGTTGCCGGATTTCGGCCGGATCGTGCTCAACTATGTGCCGGACAAGCTGTGCCTGGAACTGAAGTCGTACAAAATGTACTTGCTCGAGTACCGCAATTTGGGAATCTTTCAGGAGAACGTCGTCAACCGGGTGCTCGAAGATGTGGTGAAGGCAGCCAAGCCGGTGCGCGCGGAAGTGATTGGCGACTGGGCCCCGCGCGGCGGATTGAGCACGCTGGTTACCGCGGGCTGGTCACGCGCCGGATCGCGTGCTGGGTCACGCGTAGGGTCGCGCGCTGCTGAGTCACGCGTAGGATCGCGCGATCAGTCTCGTGCTGCGTCCAGTGCCCGGAGGGCGCCTCGTGGAAAGCGCTGAACTGATCGCGATGCTGCAGGCCGTGCGCGACCGCGTACGCGCGCGCAATCCGCAAACGGCGGCCGGAGCGGCGGACGTCACGCTGGCCGATTTATCGCCGCTATTGCATGCGCGCGATGCCGCTCTCGGCAAGGTGGCGGCCATCGGCTCGGTGAATCCACGGCGTGGCGGACCGGTGAACGCGCTGGTGCAGGGTTGGAAGCAACTGGTGGCGCGGGTGCTTGACTGGCACGTCCGCGAGCAGGTGGAATTCAACCGCAAGCTGGTTGCCTGTGTGGACGCGGCCATGGAAGCCTTCAACGAAAACAACCGCGCGCTGGTGGAGTTAGGCAACCGCCTGGCGGCCGTGCAGCCGATGGCGGAAGAGATGAAGGATATCCGCGATCATTGGACGGAATGGCGCGGCGAGTGGGAGCGGAAGCTAGAGCGGAACGAGATTCAAGCCTTGCGCAACGTGGCGGATTTGCACGGCGCGTTTCAGCATCGCGTGGACATGGTGGATTCCACCTGGCGGGAATCGCTGCTGGCGCAGCACAAGGCGTTTCAAGCGGAGCTGCGGACCAGCGCCGACGATATTCAAAGGCGCTTGTGGGCGGATATCGAGCGTTTCCGCGCCGAGTACGAGCGCACCATCCACGCGGAGCTGCGAACCGTGCGGCAGCGCGCGCAGACTTGGGGCGGGGTACGCTCTAGCTTGCCAGCCGGCGCAGCGGCGCAGCCGGTCCCAACACTCCTGTTCGACTACGGCAAGTTTGCGGAAAAGTTTCGCGGCCCGGAGGAGTACGTCAAGAACGGCCAGCGGATCTATCTGCCGGATTTCAGCGGGCGCCAAAGCGTTCTCGATATCGGCTGCGGCCGCGGCGAGTTTTTGGAGATGATGCGCGATGCGGGCGTGCCGGCGCGCGGCATCGATCTGAGCGAGGAATCGGTGGCGATATGCCGCGCCAAGGGTTTGAATGCGGAAGTCGCCGATCTGTTCCTCTACCTGAACGAATTGCAGGAAGCGTCGCTCGACGGCATTTTCTGCTCGCAAGTGGTGGAGCATCTGGCGCCGGAACGGCTGCCGGAAATGATCAAACTGTGCGCCGCCAGTCTCGCTCGCGGCGGCGTAATCGCCATTGAGACGCCCAATCCCGAATGCCTGGCGATCTTCGCCACGCATTTCTACCTCGACCCGACGCACACGCGGCCCGTTCCGTCGGCCTTGCTGGCGTTCTATATGGAAGAATTCGGCGTGGGCCGGATTGAGACGCGCAAACTGGCGCCGGCCGTGGACTCGATGCCATCGCTGGCGGAATTGCCGGCAGCTTTCCGCGACGGCTTTTTCGGGGCGCTGGACTACGCGATTCTCGGCAAGAAGCTGTAGGACGGGCCTCCCGGCCTGTCCATGTCGAGGCAGCGCGTTTTCGTCTGTCGGCAGTCGCGCTTACCGGTAGTGACTCTGTTCAGAGTTGCGAGCGGCGCACCGCTTTCGTGTCGGTTATTCCGCATGCTAAAGCTGCGCGAGTCGGGTGGACCCGGTGGCAGCCTTCCTTACTCCTGCGCAATACAGGAAGGCGGCGGCTTGGCCGCGGAATATGGAATTTGGAATCGCAATCCACTTCCAAAAAGATCGCACGGCAGGGGAAATCCCTGGGTTCGCGACGGGGATTTCCCCTGATTACATTTGTTGCAAACAAGGGCTTTAACGTCCGGACAAAGCCACTTTTACGTAAACTATGACTCCCATCAGCAATTTCTTCTTGACTCCGGTATAAACCCGCCATACAATCCATTCAATCATCAGTGAAGTAGGTTCTTGTACAGAGAGTTAGTTGCTACGCAAAAGGGGAGAGGTTATGAAACTGAGCCAACGGCTCATTCGCTTTGCTATTTCCAATCGGTTCCTGGCCCTTGCTGTCTGCCTGGGAATCGTCCTGAGTCTGAGCGCAACATCCGCTTGGGCGCAAACCAGTCAAGTTGGAACGGTCGTCGGGCAGGTAACGGACGAACAGGGTGCGGCGGTTCCGGCTGCCGCAATCAAGATGACGGCTCCCGCGACCAACACCGTTCTCACGACGACCACCAACAACGATGGCCGGTACAGCTTCAGCTCAGTCCCGCCCTCAACGTATAACATCAGCATCGTCAAGCAGGGTTTTAACACCTACGACGTCAACGGGCAGGTGGTGGAAATCAGCTCGGTGCTCACCATCAACGCCGTTCTTAGAGTGGGCGCCACGGCGACTACCGTGGAAGTCTCGGCCACCGCGGGCGCGCAGTTACAGACCATGAATGCCACGGTGGGCGCCAACATCAACTTTGAATCCCTGGCGAAGTTGCCCAACATGAGCCGCGACGTGACCACGCTGGCGCTGGTTCAACCGGGCACTACTCTGGGCGGCAACACCGCGGGAAGCGCCGCGGACTCCAACACCTACACTCTGGATGGCGCCAACATTACCGACGACATGTCGGGAAACGTCACCAGCTACCAGACGAATTTTGTCGGGTTAGGGGGGGCACAAACCAACGGTGCTCCTTCGGGCGTGATTCCAACCCCCATCGAGAGCATCGAAGAGATCAAGGTCAACGTAGCCAACCAGACCTCCGACTTTGGTAATTCGTCGGGCGGGCAGATCCAGATGGCCACCAAGCGCGGTACCAACACCATCCACGGAGCGGCGTATATCTACTATTACGACACCAAAGTTGGCGCGGCCAATAACTGGCAAAACAACCACACGCCCGAGACCGTCAACGGCGTTGCCTTAGGGTACACGCCCATCGTTTCCAACCACCGTACACGCTTTGGCGGCGCTCTGGGCGGCCCCATCGTCCCCAAGAATTTCCTGGGAGGGAAGTGGTATGCCTTCGTCAACTATGAAGGGCTGCGGTTCCCCAACGCCGCTTCCTATACCGCAACCGTGCCTTCGGTGCTGTTCCGGGCCGGTATTATCCAGGAGCCAAATACGGCCGGCGTGTACCAGCCGTACAACATCAATCCGTATCCGGTGACAGTGAACGGCACCACCTATCAGCCGGCGACTTGCCCCGCCGGCGCCTGTGACCCGCGTGGCATCGGCATGAGCTCGCAAGTGGCTAAGCTCTGGAACCAATATATGCCGTTGCCCAACGACACGCTGGCCGGCGACAACTACAACACGCAGGGACTTCTGAGCACCCTCCGCCAGCCGTTGAGTTCCAATAACTACGTTGGGCGCATCGATCACGATTTCAACGACAAGTGGCACTGGTTCGGCAGCTACCGCGACTTAAAGCTGGTCAGCTTAACCAGCAGCCAGGTCGATATCGGCGGCTTTTTCCCGGGCGACACGCTGGGCACTCCAAAGGCCCTATCTCCCCGGCCGCAGCAGCCATCGGTCTGGACCACAGGGCTTACTACCATCCTGACTCCAACCACTACCAATACCTTCGTTTTCGACTATCTCCGCACTTTCTGGCAATGGTCCGATCAGAACGGCCCGCCGCAGTTTCCCGGGGCAGGCGGCGCCCTCGAAATCGGCGGTGAGAGTGCCGCCGCGCTGATTCCCTATAACGTGAATTCGCAAAGCATCCGACAGCGGTTCTGGGATGGCCAGGACAAAATGGTCAAGGACGATATTTCCTCGCTGCATGGCAACCACCTGTTCTCTTTCGGCGGCTCCTATCAGCACAATAACGATTACCATTCGCGCACGGATAACGGAGCCGGCGTCAACGACCAGGTCAGTTATCTTTCCGCCAACTCGGGCTTTAACTGGGCGTCGGGCGGGCCGGCGGGAGTGGCCAATCCGTACATCCCCACCTCGGTTGCGTCTACCAGTCTCACTGGCACCACCGGCTTTGAACAATACTACGCCTATCTTACAGGCATGGTCAGTTCCACTCAGGTGATGTATACCCGCTCTTTGCCGAGCCTCGCTCCTTTGCCAGTTGGAACTCCGGGTACGGACCGGTCGAACATCCCCAGTTACACTACTTATTTCAATGACGTCTGGCACATCAAGCCGTCCTTTACCCTGACCTACGGGTTGGGATGGAGCCTCGAAATGCCGCCCGTTGAAATGAACGGTAAGCAAGCCATATTGGTGGATTCCAACAATGAGCCGATCGTCGCCGCGGATTTCATCGCTCAGCGCGAGGCGGCTGCGCTGCAAGGCGGGTCCTACACCCCAAGTATCGGCTACTCCCTCATCAACAACGTAGGCAACAGCCCCAAGTACCCCTATAATCCCTACTACGGCGAATTCAGCCCGCGCGCTAACTTTGCGTGGAATCCGCGCTATAGCGACGGCATTTTGGGTAAAGTGTTCGGCAGCGGCAAAACCGTGATCCGCGGCGGATACGCCCGCATCTTTGGACGCCTGAACGGCGTCGATCTTATCCTGGTGCCGCTGCTCGGCCCCGGCATCCTGCAAGGCGTCACTTGCGTTAACCCCCTGAGCACCGGCGCCTGCGCCGGCAGCGGCGTGGCCACGCCAGCCACCGCGTTTCGGTTTGGGCCGGATGGCCTGACGGCTCCCTTAGCTGCGGCTTCTCCCACGTTTCCGCAGCCGTTCGTTCCCGGTCTCGGATCGAATCCCGAAAGCGTGGATGCCAACACTCTGGACCCGAATTTCAAACCGGATCGCACCGATCAGTTTACCCTCACCATCCAGCGCGAGATCAACTCGCACATGCATCTGGAAGTGGGCTATATCGGGAAGATCATCAGGAACGAATTCCTGGAAGAGAACCTGGATGCGGTTCCCTACATGGAAACTCTGAACGGCCAGACGTTCGCCTCCGCCTACGCGCAGGTATTCGAGCAGATGTTCTTCAATGGACAAAAGTCGACTAACGTCACTGCGCAGCCGTTCTTTGAAGCGGCGCTGGGCGGAGCCGGGTCGGCCTACTGCGCGGGCTATTCCAGTTGCACGGCAGCCTTGGCTACCCAGAACACCAAGCTGTTCCAGGAAACCGCGGTCAGCGATATCTGGACTGCCATGACCAAAGCTCCGAGCTGGACGTTGGGCCGCACCATATTTAGCCAGCCAATTCCGGGCAATACCGTGGGCCAGGCCACTTCGATCGACGCCACCACCAGCGCGGGCTTCGGCAATTACAACGCGTTGTTCGTCAGGCTGCAGACTACCAACTGGCATGGCCTGACCGCTGTGCAGAACTTCACTTGGGGCAGGGCTTTGGGCACCGGTTTCCAGGTGCAAGCCACCAGTTCCGAGACGCCGCTGTCTATCTACAATCCTGGCGACCAATACGGCACGCAAAGCTTCGACTACAAGTTTATCTACAACATATCGATGTACTACTCGCCGGACATCTTCAAGGGCCAAAAGGGCGTGCTGGGACACATTCTGGGCGGCTGGACTATCGCTCCGTTGTTCACCGCGCAGAGTGGCGCCCCCGATGCTGTGAGCTACAGCGAAGGCAATTGCACGGGCTGCGAAGCGTTCGGTGAAGTGACTACGCCGGGAACCAGTGCGGTCAGCGGTGGCGTCGGCGAGGCTGCCGTGGGCGCTGCTCCCTACACCGGTAACATGTCGGTCAGGTACAACGAGTACTTTTCCGGCACCAACGCCAGCAACCTGGTTGAAGGCGCTGGGGCAGTTGCCACCAAGACTCCAGCCTACGGCGTGAATGCGTTCCAAAATCCGGCACAGGTTTGGTCGGAATTCCGGCCCTGCGTGCTGGGATACGATACAAGCTGCTCCGGCGGTTACGGCATACGCGGTCTTCCAACCTGGAATGTCGATACGAGCATTACGAAGGATCTCGGCATCTATAAGGAGCGCCTTTCCGCCAGGTTTTACGTTCTGATTACCAACACGCTGAACCACAACCAGATGAGTGGTCCCAGCCTCACCCTCACCAGCCCGACGTCCTTTGGCCAGATCACCAGCCAGTCCAACACGCCGCGGCAGATGGAGTTCGGAATCAGGCTCGGCTGGTAAGCGTCTAACACACTGCCCGATTGCAAAGGCCGGGAGATCCAGCGATTCGTAGCTGGACCTCCCGGCCTTTTTGTTTGCAGCGCCGGCGATCTTGTCGCCGGTACTCTTTACTGCTTCCTGGGCGCCCGATTCCGCTCGGCTACCTGGACCTCACGAGCGGTGAAATTCCAGGCTCCCGCAGATTCGCCGAGTTGTCGGCCGGATGAAGCGAACCGGCTTGGTTCGTCAAATTGAAAGAGGAAGGACGGCTGTCTTTTGTGCGCCACGACGGAGTCACGATTGGTATCGCAATCCGGCGGCCGGCGTTTCTCAGCCAGTGCCGCGGCATTGCGAGATCAACGAATTCCTGGCCTGGCGCATCCCGAAGAAACCTGCGTCGAGGGCGATTTCAAGCGCTGCGCGGTGAAATTTCGCGGCGAGCCGTACGCGCCGCGACAGCGCAATGCCTCCTGCATCCGCCTGACCGCGCTGGCGGACGGACACATAATCGTGCTGTCGATAAGTTGGGACAGGGCCGGACGGGAAGCTCGTGCGGCTGGTACGGCTGCGGCCCATTGTGCGAACCAGACGAGAGTGAACAAAGTACTCAGTCCGATAAAGACTGAACCCCTGGTTCCGGCTCATCATACATCGGACAATTCTCCAGCTTGCGCAAGCGGTGCGGGGTTCGGTAAAGTGGATGAGTTAGTCGTGCCGTAGCGCCCGTAGCTCAGTTGGATAGAGCGTCTGGCTACGAACCAGAAGGTCGCATGTTCGAGTCATGCCGGGCGCACCATAAAATCAGTGGTTTACGGGGTGTTGACCGAAAAACAGCCCACCCAGATCACATTTGCTCCATGAACCGCGACCGTGTACATTGCGGTGATGGCGAGTTGGGCCAAAACCCGAACCCCAGACCCCACCGGAGCGCAACGGTCCCACCCTTATCTCGCCTCTGACGGTAGAGATCCAAAGGATCGGACCAAGCTTGCCTTCTCCGTTTCTCCGGCAGTCCGTCCCCGCTCGCCTGTTTCTTCAGGGTTTCGATATGCAGCAGCTTTTCCGTATTGGGTAATTCCAAGCGGCTCTCCTTTCCTCTTACAGCAGCAGTTTTCAGCAAGCCCCCTTTGCTCCGCGGGCGTTACCCCGCTTCCTCGCTCGTACGGGCCTTTCCGACTCCCCTCCAGGTTCCTCGACTGATCTATCCACGCGCGCTGCCCCCAACCACCCGGGAAAGCCCGCTGGCTGCATGTACCCGTTGCATCACCACCGGTAGCAGGTTCGTCATCTCAGGCAGACTCCTCGCTTTCAGGTTGCGTAACGAGGCCGAATCGGGTTTGCTTGCGCTGCGGCTCGCGTGTTCGCCTCACAAGTTTCCGCCGGACGGATTGCTCCATCCCACGCTTGCTTCGGCTACATGTCGAACGGGCAGGCTTATCCTTGCATCCCCGAGACACAGAGATAAGCGCGGAGAAGCAAGTGATAAGTTCACTGAGGCAACAGTGCCGGCGACCTATGCTGAATCCGCCTGCGCCGCGAACAATTCTGCGGAATCCTGCCTGTTAACTTTTGATTCTTCTCTGCGTGGACTCTGCGCCTCAGCGTCTCAACGTCGAAAAAATCCCCGCTATTGGCTAATGCGACGTATATTGCTGTTGCGGCGGATTCAGCTTGATGTCGATGGTCTTCTCGGTATCTGTTACGTCAAACGTTTCGCCGTAGGTTTGATAGCCGTTCGCGATTATCTGGACGCGAATCTGTCCCTGCGGAATCGCCGGGACCAGGGCTTCGCCGTCCTGGTTGCTCCGTATCTCCCACTGCGTGCGCACGGCTTTTCCAAGCTTGAGGACGGAGTGGCCCTTGACGAACCGGACAATCACCGCCGCTTGACCCACCGGCCGGCCTGCCTGAGTCTTTACCGTAATCGTGAGCTTGGTCATGGGCACTTCGGCGTACGCCGCGAGGGCGAGAATGAGGAGCGTCAAAACGCTCAGAACGCGATTCCAGATTCCACGCATGATTTATTATACGCGCGCGATGGTATGATGGAAATAGTCACTCACTGGCGCTGCTCGATATGGGGGCGTAACGGATTCGACGGGATCGAATCGTGGTGGGGAGGCGTGCCGGGTTCCGAGCTCCCGTAAAACGATCGGAAAACATAACTGCCAACACGCAGTTTGCATACGCTGCTTAATTAAATTAAGTGGCCGCTCCAGCCGTCGAGCCCGCGCGGCGGTGAGTGAGCGTCATCTTGCGGGATTGGCCTAAGGCTTCGGTCCGGAGCTGGACGGCTGAAAACTAATCGGGCTAGGTTGCCGCCGTTCTCGCCGGTTCTTAAGCGGCCGCCGAAATTCATGAGCCGGATACGCACGTAGTTCTCTTCACGGCGGGCTTTCTCGGACGGGGGTTCAACTCCCCCCGCCTCCACCATTTTAGAATCAGTAGGTTACCAACATTTTAAAGCTTGACCGTGACAAATCGTGACAGCGATGATATATTGCTTTCACGAGGAGCCCGGAATGCTCAAGGCCCAGAAGCGCCATCAAGCGCCATGCACCCGGCCGGAATGGGATCAGCGCTCGTGTGCCGGAAAGGGCGCAAATTGCCCGGTTCTTATCATCGGTACCCTGAAAGGGGAGCGCGTTCGTCTCTCAACCGCGAGATTTCTTCCGCCGGACAAAGCGCGCGACATGGAAGCAGCTCGCGATCTTGCCATACTTTGGGAAAAAGTCGGAACACCCGTGCGTCCCGGCGACTACAGAGAACCTACTTCCGCAGCCCAAGAACCTGAACCAACCCGCCCGACCGTTGAGGGCGCTGTGACTGCATACATGGCGGATTCTCGGGACCGTGGCAACGGCGACGCCAGCCTGTATAAAAAAGCAACCGTTTTCGAGCGAACCGAGATCGTCAACCCTCGAGATCGGAGCGGCGCCAAAATCGCGGCCAAGACCACGAGCCTGCTTTGGTTCTGCCGCCAAAAAGGAATCCGTTTCCTTTCGGAACTCACCCTTGCGACGCTCTGCGAGTGGCGGGCCACCTGGGGAGTAAATTCACTGGTTCGTGCCAAACGCCAAGGACTCGTGATTGGGTTCCTGTGGTTCTGCGAGCGCCGCGGCTGGTTCCCCAGAAACTACGCCGCGGAAATGACAGCCGGCCTGGGCCGCATCGAAGTTAAGGCGACGCAAACCGGCTATTTCATGCCAGCCGAATACAAAGCAATTCTCGATGCGACGTACATCTACAGTGACCGGCCCAGCGTGGATAAGCACAATGCGCTCACTATCGGGGGGCACCGCATTCGCGCGCTCACGGAGGTGATGCGCTGGACTGGTCTTCGTATTCGGGACGCTGTGACACTCGAAAAACAGCGTTTGGTGCGTGACAGCGAATCAGGACTATGGAGCTTAATGGTGTACCAGAAAAAAACTGGTGATCCTGTGTATTGTCCGATCCCGCCTCACGTCGCGGAGGTCCTTCAGGATGTCCCGCAGAGCCAAAAAGGGAACACAAATGAACGGTATTTTTTCTGGACCGGCGAAGGTCTTGCAAAAACCATCACTTCGAACTGGCAGCGAAGCTACGGCAAACTATTCAAGCTCGCTGGGCTCAAAGAGAGCAACGGAAAGCCGAAGCGATGTCACCCGCACATGTTCAGGGACACGTTCGCAGTAGAAGCATTGCTATCGGGAATGCGGCTGGAGGAGGTATCGATCATTCTCGGACACTCTTCGGTAAAGATCACTGAAAAGCATTACATGCCTTGGGTACGTGCGCGGCAAGCGAGCTTGAATCAATCGGTCGTGGCATCGTGGATCAAGCAGGGGATTATGAAGCCTTCGGACAACAAGCGCTCACCTGGCCGAGTGAAGAGGATTGCGGTTGTGGAACTGCCGGTAGTGGTCAACGACTAGCAGCTAGGTGGCTGGATTTGAGCTTCGCCGCAGGATGCGTTGGACCACGCTTTCCGGTATTCGGTACATAACTCGCGTTCGGCGCTTCGCCGGCGTCGTCGGTTCTATCTTCAGCACACCGGGTTCGTTTCTCACGAGTTGTCGTACGCGCTCGAAACTCATATTCAACGGTTTACAAAGCTCATTGATCGTGTAGTGTTTTTCGATCACGGCTATACCTCCTTCGATACCACTCTCGTTTCACCGATCCCGGCGCAGCACCTCAGGCGACGAAGTGCCTTTCCAGACGGTGGGTAAGGAATGGTTTCGGGTCAAACTGGTCGCCGAATTTTCGACCTCAGAGTGACGTTGGTTCAGCATTCCCGAAAAAACTCCCTACATTACTAAGGAAATGGCGAGGCTGCTTCGGGACGCTTTTTTTCGAACGCCGCGACATCATACGGTTATCGATCCATTCGAGATGTCCTTTCCAGTACCCAGCTCTGAAAAATAATTCGTTTGGGGCCATCCCGAAGTGCCCTTCCCATTGCCTTAGTAATAGAGACATTTTGTCTCCCCAAAATTCAAGATTGGCGAGTCCGTCGCCGCCTCGCGGTGAGCGGCGGCATACCTCAGGAGGTCCGCAATGAGCAGCGCGAAGAATATTCCAGAATCACCGGCAGCGGCGCCCGCGGTCGAAAAACGGGTGGTTCTCTCCATGGGTGGGAAAGGCGGTGTAGGCAAGACGAGCTTGATGACCGGCTTGGCGGAATGGTTCCAGGAGAACGGCATTCCGGTCAAGCTGCTCGACCTCGACACCGAAAATAAGGCGCGCGGGTCACTCACGCACTTCTTTGGTGGCCAAGTGCCCAAGGTCAATATCCACACGCCGGCGGGTCTTGATGCATTCGTTGACGAGCTCACCGATGGTCCGCCGGTGATCCTGGCCGACATGGGCGCCGGAGCCGGACAGGTGACCTACGAATGGTTCGACAAGATGTATTCGGACGTGACTGAAGCCGGCATCGCGTTCACCGCCGTGGGTGTCGTCACCGCCGATCCGGCCAGCGTGGAGAGCGTTCTTGCCTGGGCGTCGCGCCTGGGCAGTCGCACGGCTTACCTGATCGTCGAGAACTCAACCACAGAGCACACCGACTTCCGGTATTGGCGGGAGAGCGAACAGGCGCTGTGGTTCCAGCAGAAATACTCGCCCTCGGTGATT
>JBEKNN010000207.1:0-16788 GCA_049522755.1 Bryobacteraceae bacterium
TCCCTCGATTACTCGCGGGAGCTCGCTGAGCATTTCCTTCTCCGTCATCCTTTGGCGCCGCTCGCTCTCGGTGAATGTGTACGCCGGGTCGCCGTCCACTGCCTCCGGCCCAGTGAGCGCGGCGGTCGTAATTTCGGGATAGCTAGCAGCTATTTGAAGCCAGTATCAGACCTTTTGGACTTGGCTGCACAAATTGCGTAGCACCAGGCTCAGGCGAGGGCGGGATCTACTGACATTGACAGGAAGTGGAGGTTGACGAGACCTATTAAACCGGAATAGCCGCGCAGACCATTCTCTGGTCCACCCAGACCCCACGAGTTTGCTCCCGCCGGCGCCTCAAGTCAGCGCCATATCGCGCGAGTTAATTCAGCAGTCGCCCCTGCCGCAAATACGCCGGCGTGTCCAGGTCGTCAAGATCCAGCACCGGGTCCGATTCCGCAATCAGCGTTGGCTGAGTCTCCGGTTCCGGCTGCGCCGCCGGAGCCGCCGCCACGGGCACGAAAACCTCCGCCGGCGGAGCTGAAACTGCAATGTGGGCGGCGAAGCCGTTGCGCGGTTCCGCAACCGGCGCAGTCTCGGGTTGGAAACCGGTGGCAATCACCGTGACCTTCACAGCGTCGCCCATGGATTCGTCCAGAATCACGCCGAAATTGATCTGCACATCGTCGTACTCGGCAGCTTCCTGAATGATGGAGCACGCCTCATTGACTTCGTGCAGGCCCAGACTGCTCGATCCGGTGATGTTGATCAGCACGCCGCGCGAGCCCGCGATGCGCGAATCTTCCAGCAGCGGACAGTTGATGGCCGCGCGCGCCGCATCCGCGGCCGCGTTCTCGCCGCGCGCCGTCGCCGTGCCCATCATGGCGTAACCCATGCCGGTCATGGTGGCTTTGACGTCGGAGAAATCGCGATTGATCAGGCCCGGAGTGACAATGATATCGCTGATGCCCTGCACCGCCTGGCGCAGCACGTCGTCCGCTATTTTGAAGCCTTCCATGAAGCTCGCGCCGCGCGGAACCAGCGACAGCAGCCGGTCGTTGGGGATGGCGATCACAGTGTCCACCGAGGCCAGTTTCGCCAGCCCTTCTTCGGCCAGCTTCATGCGCTTGCGCCCTTCGAACCCGAACGGTTTGGTCACCACCGCGACCGTGAGCGCGTCCAGTTCGCGGGCCAGCGACGCGATCACCGGCGCCGCTCCGGTTCCCGTTCCGCCACCCAGGCCGGCGGTGACAAAAACCATATCGGCGCCCTGCAGAATCTCGATGATGCGGTCCGTGTTCTCAAGCGCCGCCTGCCGGCCGATTTCGGCGTTCGCGCCCGCTCCAAGCCCGTTCGTCACTTTTGCGCCGAGCTGGAGTTTGTTAGGCACGTTGCAGGCGGAAAGCGCCTGCAGATCTGTATTCATGGCGTAGAATTCGACGCCGTTCAAGCCTTGCGCCGCCATCCGGGCCACCGCGTTGCAGCCGCCGCCGCCGACGCCGATCACCTTGATGTGCGCCGCGTGGCACGCCTCTTCTTCAATTTCATACTTCAAGTTGTGGATGTTCTGTTCCATCAGCCCCATTTCCGCCTCCTAACGTAAGATTCTGCCGAGCCACCCTGCATCGCTGCGCTGGCGCTCGACCTGCGCCTTCAACTTCGCCGAATACATGGCGAGCCCCGCCACTACGCTCCATTCCGGATCGTCAATCGATTCCGGCCAATCTTTAATTCCGACGGTCAGGCCGTAACGCGCCTGGCATTGCAGAACGCGCTCGGCCACGTCGCACAAGTCGGGCAGCCGCGCGCCCGCTCCTGTGATAAATACCCCGCCCAGCAGCGCGCGGTCCATGCCGATGCGCGTCAGCTCCGTGCGTATAAACTGAAACAGTTCGCTCGCCCGCGCCTCCAGAACCTGGTTGATAAATTTTCTCGGCGCGTCGCGCGACTGCCGGCTATCCGGCGTGGGCAACTCCACCAGAATGTTTTCCGGGCACCGTTCGGAAGCCGCGCCGCCGTATTCCAGCTTCACCAGCTCGGCGTCCGCGAAGCCGATGCAAAGGCCCTGCGCCAGGTCGCGCGTGAAATGGTCGCCGCAAATCCGGAAGCTGGTCGCAAGCTGCATGGCATCGCCGTAGTAAACCACCACCTGCGTGGATTCCGCGCCGATATCGATCACGGCCACGCCTTCGCGGCGGTTCTCCGGAAGCACCGCCGCATAGCTGGCGGCAAAGGCCTCGAAAATCGATTCCTCCACGGCCAGATGCGCCTGATTCACCGCGCCGATCAGCGTGCTGTGCTCCTGAATGGAAGCCGTCAGCAGATGGACGTTGATCTCCAGGCGCGATGCGAGCATGTTGCGCGGATCGCGATGGCCCGGATGATCGTCCACCACGAAATCCTGCGGGAACCGTTGCAGCACCATGCGGTCTTCCGCCAACTGCACGCGGGACGCCCGGTCGACCGCGCGGTTCACGTGCGCTTGCTCGATCTCGCGGATGTAGCCGAGTTCCACCACCCCGTGCGCGTTGCCGCCGCGCACCGTGGGGCCGCCCATGCCGACCACCGCGCCTTCCACGGAAACGCCCGCGGCCGCCTCGGCCTGGCGCAGCGCGGCAAGAATCGATTCCGCGACGGCGCTCTGATCGGCGATGTTTCCCTTGAGCCAGCCTGCCGACTCCGCGGCGCCGTAGCCGAGGAAGCGCAAGCCGCCCTGCTCCAGCGCGCAGATGGCGAGGCGCGTGCGGCGGCTGCCTGCATCCAGTCCAACTCCGTAGATCGGTTTTGCCGCCATGGGCCCTGTTTCTTTACTCCTTTGCGGTGATGCGGTCGTCCAGCCGCAAGTCGAACGACTTCACCTGCGGCGAATGCTTTTCAATTTCCGGGTAGTGATTCAAAAAATTCTGATAGCGCTGCGCGAAGTTGGAATCCCCAAGCGTCAGCTCCAGCGCGCGGTTGTCCACTTTGGCCACAATGCGGATGGTATCGGGATCGGCCGCGTCGATTTCGGAAACGTCCTTCGCCAGGTAGCCCAGGTCTTCCTGCACGGCCAGCATGGCGCGCACGTGCTCCGCGCGCTGGTCCTCAGTCTCGTCTTCGCGGACGCCGCCCAGCACCGGGAACGTGAATTGCGCTTGCGAGGGCTGGTCCAGCAGAACCCCGTGCCGGTCGATCAACAGCACTCCCGAGCGAAAGAAGACGAATGCCACCGGCTTGCGCTCGCGCAGCCGCACAATCAGCCGGTCGGGCCAGATGCGCGCCACCGAAGCGTCTTCAATCCAGTCGATAGCCAGCAGCCGGCGCCGGCGCTGATCGAGAGAAATGGAAAAAATGCTGTGATCGTAATCGGCCGCGAAAACGCGCGCCACCTTGGAACGCGAAGCGTAAACCAGACCCTGGATCCGGAGCGCGTCTTTGTTCTCCCGCGAAAAGTTGTAGACGGCGCTGGCCAGCACGTGGGTCCGCACCCGCGCCGCGGCTAGAGCCGTAGACGCTGCCGCCAGAACCACGCCCGCAATGGTGAACCAGAGGCGCCAGCGGATGCCGTTCGCGGCCTTCTTCTCGCGCGCCATGCTAGTTGACCTCCGGGGGTTGCTGTGAGGCAGGCTGCGCGGCCAGCCGGGCCAGCAGTTTTTCGCCGGCCTGCCAGACGTTGCCCGCGCCCAGCGTGAGGACCATGTCGCCGTCGGCCGCCACGGCGAATAACGCGTCGGCGCCGGCGTCCACCGTGCCCACGTATTCCACCGCGCGATGGCCAAACTGGCGGATGCGCTCCACCAGCGTCTCGGCGGTAATGCCCTCAATCGGGCTTTCCGAAGCGGCGTAAATATCCGTCACGAACAGCGTATCGGCCTGATGGAAAGAGCGCGCGAATTCGTCCATCAGATGAAAAGTCCGGCTATAGCGGTGCGGCTGGAACAGCACGTGGACCCGCCGGAAACCGCATTGACGCGCGGCGTCCAGCGTGGCGCGAATCTCCGTGGGGTGGTGCCCGTAATCGTCCACCACGGTAATGCCGCGCTCTTTACCGCGCACTTGAAAGCGGCGATCCACGCCGCTGAAAGCCGCCAGCGCCTCACGCACGGCGTCGGGCGTGACTTCCAGCTCCATAGCCGCCGCGGCCGCGGCCATCGCGTTCAGCACATTATGGCGGCCGGGAATGCGCAGATGGAACCGGCCCAGGTCGGCGCCGCGATAGCGCATGTCGAAATCGTTCGCGAAGGGGCCGCAAGTAATGTTGGTGGCCTCCACGTCGGCCTGCGCGGTGGTTCCGTAAGTGATGGTGCGGCGGTTGATTGCCGGCAGAATCGCCTGCACGTTGGGGTCGTCCAGGCACACGATGCAGGCGCCGTAGAACGGCACGCGGTTGACGAATTCGATAAACGCCGCTTCAATCGCTTCCAGGTCCGCATAGTGATCCAGGTGCTCGCGGTCGATGTTGGTGACGATGGCGATGATGGGCGCGAGCTTGAGGAACGAGCCATCGCTTTCGTCCGACTCCACCACCAGAAAATCGCTATGGCCCACGCGCGCGTTAGATCCGCCCATCGCGCCGACGCGTCCGCCCACCACCACCGTAGGGTCCAGGCCCGCATGGTGCAGAATAGCGGCGGTCATGGAAGTGGTGGTCGTCTTGCCGTGGCTGCCGCCGATCGCGATGCCGTACTTGAGGCGCATCAGCTCGGCGAGCAGCTCGCCGCGCGGGATCACGGGGATTTGCAGTCGCCGCGCTTCCTGCACTTCCGGATTCCGCTCATCCACCGCCGAGCTCACCACCAGCGCGCGCGCGCCGCCCACATTCGCCGCCGCATGGCCATCGTAGATCGTAGCGCCCATGGTGGCCAGGCGCTCGGTTATGGGCGAGAGCTTCACGTCCGACCCCGAGATCCGATAGCCAAGATTCAGCAACACCTCGGCGATGCCGCTCATGCCGATGCCTCCGATTCCGGTGAAGTGCAGGTGTTGTTGACGGAAAAACATTTGTCTAGGTTATTGTTTCGGCTTGCGGGGCGCATGTCAATCGAATTGTTGCCTTATCCCCCAGCCGCCTCCTCTAAAATGTCGGCTGCCTTACCGGCGGCGCCCGGCTTGGCGAACTGCCGCGCGGCCTCCGCCATCCGTTCCAGCGCGGAATCGGCGGCGGCGAGCGCGGTCACGGCCTCGAACAGTTTCTCGCCGGTCATCTCGGCGTCGCGCACCAGCCAGGCGGCGCCGCCGCGCTCCATCGCCTCGGCGTTGCGCGCCTGATGATCGTCGGCGGCGAACGGGAACGGCACTAGAATCGCAGGCCTCCCCGCGGCCGCCAGCTCTGAAACCGTACCCGCGCCAGAGCGGCAGACAATCAGGTCCGCCGCGGCGAAAGCGTCGGGCATGTTGCCGATAAACGGGACCACTTCGCCGTCGAGACCGGCTTGCGCAAACTCCTCGCGAAGCGCCTCGAAGGCCGGCTCGCCGGTTTGATGTACGATGCGAATCGAGAGGCCGGACCTGCGAAACAGCGGCCAGCTTTGCCGCGCCGCCTGGTTAAGCGTGCGCGACCCCAGGCTTCCTCCGGTGATCAGCACGTTGAGCGTAGCCGAGCGAGCCTTCGGCGCGATGCGGAAAAACTCCTCGCGAACCGGCAGCCCGGTAGCCCTGGTCCGCCCCTTCGGAAAATAGCGGGCCGTCTCTTCAAAAGAAATCACAGCGCGCGATACAAAGCGCCCGATGACGCGATTGGTGAAACCGGGAACGGCGTTCGGCTCCATCACCACCACCGGCGTGCCGCGGACCAATGCGGCCATGACAGGCGGTCCGGCCACATACCCGCCCATGCTGAAGACGGCATCGGAAGGGTCGCGGAGACATCCGAGCGTAGCGAACGGAAGCTGCGCCAGCGTGGTCAACGTCCGCGTAAAGCCGACCCGGTTGAGCCCGCCGATGTGGATCAGTTTCAGCTCGAACCCTTCAGCCGGCACGAGCTTATCCTCCATACCGCGGCGCGTCCCGACAAAAGTTGCGTGATGCCCGCGCAAGCGCAACTCGCGCGCCACCGCAAGCCCCGGGATCACGTGCCCGCCGGTGCCGCCAGCAGCCATCAGGAAGTGACTAGGCCGCATTAACTAGCAAGCTCCATCGCCGGTTGCCGGTAGCGCCGGCGGTCTCGCCGCCGGTGTCTTGCGCAGTACAAATCCAAGCCAGAACCGGCGGCAAGACCGCCGGCGCTAACGTTCCTACCCCGCATGCTCGCTCACATTCATCAGAATTCCCAACAGCGCCAACGTACTCAGCAGCGAGCTCCCGCCGTAGCTGATCAACGGCAGCGATATTCCCTTCGTCGGCATCATCCCCAGCACCACGCTCATATTGATAAATGCCTGCGCCGTCACAATCACCGTGACCCCCAGCGCCAGGTACCGTCCAAAATCGTCGTTGATCAGCAGCGCCGCCCGCAGCCCGCGCCAGAAGATCACCCCAAATCCGAAAAGCAATACGCACGACCCCACCAGTCCCAGCTCCTCTCCCGCCACGGCGTAAATGAAGTCGGTATGCGCGAAAGGCAGATAGAGCAGCTTCTGCCGCCCGTTCATCAGTCCCACGCCGGTAACTCCACCTGCGCCGACGGCGATCTTGGATTGCTGTAGCTGATAATTCGTATCGTGGGTGCGAAGCGAGTTTTCGGTCCATGCCTTGATGCGGCCCGCGTGGTCGAACTTGGCGATAATTTTGAAGTCGGGATCGAAAAAGCGCACCACCCGGCCTAACCGGTAAGGCTCCTTGGCGATGAAGACGCACACGCCCAGCCCCGCGACCGCGGCCACTATGAAGCAGTAGCGCCATTCCAAACCGGCGACGAAAAAGACCGCCATCGCCGCGGCGCCCAGAACCACGGCCGTCCCCAGGTCGGCCACCACCACCGCGAAAATGATGAGGCCCACCGCCAATGCGGCCGGGACAAGCGTGTATCGCGGATTGTTGATGGCGCGCCCTCTCCAGGTGACGAAGAATGCCAGGAACACCACCAGCGCGGGTTTGGCCAACTCCGAAGGCTGCACGCCCAACGGACCGCCGAGACGCAGCCACCGGTGATGCTCGCCATCCATGAAGTAGACCGCGAACAGCAGCATCAGTGCGACCCCAATCGCGCCGAAAGCCACCGCGGGCGTTTGGAAATTGCGGTAGTGCACCTTCTTCAACGCCATCATGAGGCCCACTGCGGCCGCGACCCATACCGCCTGCCGCGCCACGAAATGCCAACTCGAGCCATAGCGCGGATCGAGCTCCGCCATGATCGACGACGCGCTGTAAAGTATCAGCATGCCGAACGACATCATCGCGAGCACCGTGGCAAAGAGAATCCAATCGGTCTTGAGACGTTGCGCCATTCTATTCCTTCGGTCCTAGCCGGTTCACAAGCTGCTTGAAAACTTCGCCCCGGTGTTCGAAGCTTTGGAATTGATCGAAACTCGCGCACGCCGGCGCCAGCAGTACGGTATCGCCGCCGGCGCCGTTTGCGAAGGCGTACGCAATCGCCGCGTCCAGCGTTTGCGCTCGCACCAGCGGAACGGCGCCATCGAGCTGGCCCGCGATCTTTTCCGCCGCGGCGCCGATCAGCAGCGCGGCGCGAGCCTTCGCCGCAAGCGGCGTACGCAAGGGCGCGTAATCCAGGCCCTTATCTTTGCCGCCCAAAATCACCCACACGTTCCCGGGGAAAGCTTCCAGCGCCTTCAGGGTAGCGTCGACGCTGGTGGCCTTGGAATCGTTGTAGAAATCGATGCCGTTGACGTTGCGCACAAATTCCAGGCGATGCTCCACTGCGCGGAACGTGCGGACAGCCGCGGCAATCGCGCCATGCGTAACACCCGCGCGCGCCGCGGCGATGGAGGCCGCCAGAACGTTCTCCGCGTTGTGGCGTCCGCGGATCGGAATCTCGCTAGTGAGCATCAGCCGCTTGCCATCCAAAATCAGTTCTTCGCCGCGCAGAAAGGCCCCCGGCGCCACTTCCCGCTGCCCGCTGAACCAATTGACAGTCGCCGCAGTCCGGCTCGCATAGGCTGCGCAGACGGCGTCATCGGCGTTCAGGATGGCGTGATCTTCCGGCCGCTGATTCTCGAAGATGCGCCCCTTAGCCGCGGCATAGTTCTCGAAAGTGTGGTGGCGGTCGAGATGATTCTGCGTGACGTTGAGCGCCAGCGCGATATGTGCGCGAAAGGTCGAAATGGTTTCAAGCTGAAAGCTGGATAGCTCGAGGACATTCCACCCGTCGTCGCGCGAGCTATCGATCATCGCAGCGGCGGGCGTCCCGATATTTCCGCCAACCTGCGCGGGCACGCCCGATTCGCGCAGAATGTGGCCGATCAGGCTGGTGGTTGTGGTTTTGCCGTTCGTCCCGGTGATGCCGATGTTGTGCCCCTTGAGAAACGGCGCCGCCAGTTCGATCTCGCCAATCACGGCAACGCCGCGGCGCCGCGCGGCCTCCACCGGCGGAAGGTCCGCCGGCACATCCGGCGACAGCACGATCAGCCCCGCGCCCTCGAACACCTCCGGCGTCTGCAGCGCGAAGGGAATGTGGAGGCGGTCGAGCAACTCGCGGGCTTCGGGCAACTGGTCGAGCGGCTTCAAGTCGGTGGCGCGCACCACGGCGCCTTCACGCGCCAACAATCCGGCCGACGCGATACCCGACCGCTTCATCCCCACCACCAATGCCTGAACCCCCGCTAGCACCGCGCCCTCTCATGAGTCCAGTTGTCTGCCCTCTTAGCTACCCTGCCATCCGCCCTCTTACCTACCCCGCTATCTGCCTTGCCGTCTCCCTTACTGTGGAGCCTGCCATGCAACGTGGCGCACGCACTCGTGCGTGCCGCGTTCACACTCGTGTGAACGCGTCTTTTCCGCGCGAGAAACCTGCGACCCCAGGAGCGTAAACACTGCACGCACTCCTGCTCGCGCCACGAATGTGATCCTATTCTCATCTCAGCTTCAGCGTCGTCAAAGCGCACAGCGCCAGCACCAGCCCCGCAATCCAGAACCTCGCAATGATCTTCGATTCCGTCCAACCCAGGGCCTCAAAATGGTGGTGCAGCGGCGCCATCTTGAAGATGCGCTTGCCGTGCCGCAGTTTATAGCTGCCCACCTGAAGAATCACCGAAACCGCCTCCAGAATATACATGCCGCCGATGAACAACAGCAGCACCTCCTGCTTCACCAGCACCGCCACCACCGCCAGCGCGCCGCCCAATCCTAGCGAGCCCACGTCGCCCATGAAGATTTCCGCCGGATGCGCGTTGTACCAAAGAAAACCGAGGCTCGCGCCCGTCATCGACCCGCAGAAAATCGTCAGCTCCGATGTGTGCGGGTTGCGCGAAATCTGCAGATATTCCGCCAGCGTCACGTGTCCGCCGGCGTAGGTGAGCACCGTAAGCGCCCCCGCGCAGATCACCATCAGCCCGATCGCCAGGCCATCCAACCCGTCGGTGAGATTGACGGCATTCGAAAAGAACACCACAATCAGCGCCACCAGAATGCAGAATGGAGCCGCGCCGATTACATACGTCCAAGGGTTGTTCATCAGCGATTCGATCACCAGCGACGGCTTGAACTGCTTAAAAAACGGGATGTTCATGGTGGTTGAGAACTGCCCGTAAGCGCGCATGAACAGCAGCATCGCCGCGAAAGCGAATGCCAGTGAAAACTGGTAAGCCAGCTTGCGGCGGGCCGTGAGCCCCAGGTTGCGGCGCTTCGTCACCTTGGCGTAATCGTCCAGGAAGCCGATCCAGCCGAAGCCGATCAGCGAAGCAATCGCGATCCAAACATAGGAATAGCGGAGATCGGCCCACAACAGCGTGGGAATCACGATCGAGATGATGATCAGTATGCCGCCCATGGTGGGCGTGCCGGCTTTTTTCTGGTGCGATTTGGGGCCTTCTTCGCGGATATACTGGCCGATCTGGAATTGGTGCAGCTTGCCGATCAGCCACGGGCCCAGCGCAATGCACAGAAACAGCGCCGTGAGGCTGGCGAACGCCGTGCGAAACGTCACGTAGCGGAATACGCGGAACGGGCTCACGTACTTCTGCAGCTGTTCGTAGAGCAGGAAGTAGAGCATCTACGCCAACACCCTTTCGAGCGCCAGTTCCATGCGCACGCCGCGCGAACCCTTGAAGAGGATGGCGTCGCCGGGCCGCGCGATGGTGCGGACAAAATCGCCAGCCGCCGCGGGCTCTTCGAAAAAGCGCGCGACGACGCCAACGGGGCCACCGGTGCCGGCCGCGTCCACCATCGCCCGCGCGCTTCCGTGTACGCCGATCACCAGGTCGATGCCACGTTCCGCCGCGTACCGCCCCACCTGCCGGTGCAGCGCATCGGAAGCGTGGCCCAGTTCCAGCATCTCGCCCAGCACAGCGATGCGGCGCGCGGCTGGCGTCTGGCTCAGCACCACAATCATTTGTTCCACAGCTTCGGGATTGGAATTGTAGCAGTCGTTCCAGATGGTGATGCCATTATGTTCCATGCGCTCGCCGCGCATCTTGCCCACGGTGAAGGTACGCACCGGCTCGCGCAGCCGCTCCGGCGCGATGCCGAATTCGCGCGCCACCGCAATCGCGGCCAGCAGGTTCGAAACAGCGTGCGCGCCCGTGAGCCCGGTTTCAAAATCGACGCCCAGCGCGCGGAAGCGAGCGCCCGTGGCAGTCGTTTCCATCGATTCGGCGCGGACATCCGCCGTCTCGGCAAAGCCAAACGTAACCGTGCGTCCCGGATGCGCCTCGCCGAAGCGCGCCACACGCCGGTCGTCCGCATTCAGTATCGCGACGCCGTCGCGGGGCAGCGCCTCAATGAGTTCGCGCTTGGCGGCGGCCACGCCTTCGATGTCGTCGAAAAATTCCACGTGCGCGTATCCCACATTAGTCACCACGCCGATCTGCGGCTTCGCGATCGCCGCCAGCTCGCGAATCTCGCCCGCGTGATTCATGCCCATTTCCAGCACCGCGGCGCGGCAGCCGTCCGGAAGCCGCAGGATGGAGAGCGGCACGCCCACGTGATTGTTGAAATTCCCCAACGTCTTTCCCACCGGCATTTCGCCGCCGAGCAAATGCGCAATCGCATCCTTCGTCGTGGTCTTGCCCGCGCTTCCGGTTACGCCGATCACCTCTCCGCCCCAATGCAGCCGCGCCCATGCGCCTGAATCTCCGAGCGCCCGCAGCGTGTCCTCCACCAGCAATTCATCCCGCGCGGCGGATGCCCCAGCCCGGCGCCGTTCCACCACCACCGCGGCCGCGCCTTTTTCCACGGCCGCGGCGATAAAACTGTGCCCGTCAAAATTCGGCCCGCGCAGCGCAAAGTACACGTCGCCCGCGTTTTGTGTCCTTGTGTCCACGCTCCAGCCGGAAACTTCCACCGGCCGCACATCGCCTTCGGCGCGCATCGCGCGCGCAACCTCTTGCAATTTCAGGGTCATGCTTCACGTAGTTTTGCGATACCCATAACCCTTAAGCACTTCTCTCGCCACTGCCCTGTCGTCAAACGCAATTGTGCGATCCTTCAAAACCTGATACGGCTCGTGCCCTTTGCCCGCCAGGATCACGAAGTCGCCGGCGCGAGCTTCGTCCAGGGCGCGCGCGATCGCGGCGGCGCGATCCGGCTCGATAATGTACTTCACGTCCACGCGCCGTATCCCCACCAGAGCGTCGTTCATGATGGCCAGAGGATCTTCCGAGCGCGGATTGTCGCTGGTGAGCACCACCAGGTCGCTGCCTTCGGCGGCCGCCTGACCCATCAACGGCCGCTTGGTGCGGTCGCGGTCGCCGCCGCAGCCGAAGAGCGTGATGACGCGTTTTGGATTCAACCCGCGCGCCACCGCGATCACGTTGCGCAACGCATCGTCGGTGTGAGCGTAATCCACCACCACCACAAACGGTTGGCCCTCGTCCACGCGCTCGAAGCGCCCAGGTACGGCGCGCAGGCTCGCGATGCCGCGCGCGATCGCGTCCGGCGCGATGCCGTAAGAGAGCCCCGCGCCGCATGCCGCCAGAATGTTATATACGTTGATCCGGCCAATCAGCGGCGATTCGATATTGAAGCGCGTCTTGCCATGCTGCACCTCGAATTTCAAGCCCTGAAAGCCGGAAGAAATGTGGCGCGCGCGCAGATCCGATTCGGGCCCGGAACTATACCAGATAGTCTCGGTCTTAGGATGCAGCTTGAGCCGCCGCGCATACTCATCGTCGCGATTGAGCACCGCGAAAAGTGGCGCGGGCCCATGGCCTGCGCTGTCCCACCCGGCAAACAGCCGCTGCTTAGCCGCGAAGTAAGCCTCCATCGTTCCATGAAAATCCAGATGATCCCGCGTCAAGTTAGTAAACACAGCCGTATGGAACCGCAATCCGTAGACCCGCCCCAGCTCGAGTGCGTGCGACGAGACTTCCATGGTTGCCGCGTGTCGCGCCCCGTGGGTTAATGTCATGTGGGTTCCGCCGAGCCGTAACAGTTCCGCGAACAGTCGCACCAGGTCGAGCGATTCCGGAGTCGTATTCACGGCCGGCAACACCCTGTCGCCCAGGTGATACTCTATGGTGCCGATCAGCGCGGTTGTGTAGCCCGCCGCGCGCATTACCGAATCGATCAGGAAACCGGTAGTCGTCTTGCCGTTGGTGCCGGTGATGCCGGTGAGCGCCAGGCGCTCATCGGGTTTACCGTAGAAGTTGCGCGAGGCCAGCGCCAATGCCTGGCGTCCGTGCTCCGCCTGAATCCATCGCGTGCGCAAATCTTCGGGCGCATCCGATTCGCTAACGACGGTTTCGCTGACAACCGCAATGGCGCCGCGTGCCAGCGCTTCATTCGCGAACTCGCGCCCATCCGCGCGCACACCGGGAAACGCAAAAAACACAAAGTCCTTTTCAATGCGCCGCGAATCGTAATCGAGGCCCGCCGCTTCCCGTTCGGCAAGCTGGGGCGCGAGAGGTTGTTTGAGCCGGACGCCCGAGAGTAGCTCGCCAATTTTCATCTCGCAAACCGGACGCGGATGCGCTCCCCCTCATGCAGGATCGATCCCGCCGGCGGCTCCTGCACCCGCGCCACGCCGCTGCCCGCCGGCAAAACCGTCAAACCCTTGGATGTCGCCTCGGCCAGAACCGCGCGCATCGTCATACCGCGAAAGTTGGGAACGCGCGGCGCATTCGGCGCTGCGTCGTCGTCCTCGGGATCCTCCAGAATGTTGGGCTCGCCGCTCCCCGCGCCCGCGTCCGCCAGATCGTCGGCGCTATCCATGTTGTCCGCCACCAGCACCAGCGCCTTCGGCTCCTGTTCCGGCAAATCTTTGGGTACGTCGAGCAAGCGCAGCGCCTCGGTGGTCACAGCCCGAAACACGGGGCCCGCCGTGGGACCGCCAAATCCCGATTCGCCGTGGGTTCCATTCACCGTTGCCACCACCACTATGGACGGATTGGTGACCGGCGAAAATCCCATGAACGATCCGTTGTAGCTGTGGCCGTAATGATGCGTGAGCGTGTCGAAAATCTGCGCCGAGCCGGTCTTGCCGCCGCTGCTATAACCCTGCAGCTTGGCCACCAGCCTGCCGGTGCCGTATAGAACCACGCCTTCCATCATCTGCCGCATGGTGATGGCGGTATCCGGCCGGATCACGCGTACCGGCGTGGCCGCGGGCATCGCCTGGTCGCCCTTCTTGAGAATCAGTCGCGGCCGCACCAGCAACCCGCCGTTCGCAATCACGCTGGCAGCCTGCGCCAATTGCAGCGTGGTCACGCTGATTTCCTGGCCCATGGAGATGGAGGGCAGCGACCCGCTGGTCCATACCGGAAGCTTTCGCAGCCTGCCCGGCGATTCGGCGGGCAGTTGTATACCCGTCCGTTGCCCAAAGCCGAAGCGCCGCACATAGTCGTACATGTGGTCCTGGCCCACGCGCAAGCCCACTTCGATGGCGCCGACGTTACTCGAATGCGCCAGCACCATCGACATGGGAAGAATCCCCAGACCCAGGGCGCCATAGTGCGAATCGTGAAACGTGCGCCCATACAAAGTGAGCACGCCGCCGTGACAATTGATAAGGCTATCGGGAGTGAGATTCGTGGTCTCGAGCGCGGCCGACAGCGTGATCACCTTGAAGACCGACCCAGGCTCGAAGGGAACCGACACCGCGTGATTCTGCCGGCCGATCGGGTTATCGCCCGCGACCGGCGGCATATTCGGGTCGTAAGTGGGATAGCTTGCAAGTGCGAGGATATCGCCGTTCTGCGGATTCATCACCACCACGCTGCCGGTTTGCGCGTGATGCGCTTCCACCGCCGCCGCCAGCTCCCGCTCGGCAATAAACTGCAGCCGCTCGTCGATGGTCAGCGTGACCGGCATGCCCGGCCTGGCGTCGCTTCCCACTTTGGAATCGACGCCGCGGCGTTTCACGTCGGTCAGCAAGCGAACGCTTCCGGCGGCCCCCGCCAGGTCCGATTGCAGCGATTTTTCGACGCCCGCAGTGCCCTTTTCGTTGAAATCCACCGACCCCAGAACGTGCGCGGCCAGCCTCCCGCCAGGATAGTGGCGCTCGCTCTTGCGGTCGATATCCACCCACTCCAGCTTGAGCGCCCGCAGATTTTGCCCTTCCTCGAATGTGATCTTGGGCTTGACCACCAGATACCCGCGGCCATTCTGCTGGGCCTCGGTCATCCTCGCATAAAGATCGGCGCGATTGAGGTGCAGCACCAGCGCCAGAAGGTCGGCTGCCACCGGCACGTCGGGAAGTTTAAGGGGATTGACGGTGACTTTCTCCACCGGCACGCTCATCGCCAGCGGCTGCCCGCTGCGGTCGAGTACGGGACCGCGGAGCGCGGGAAGCGGAATCTCGATTTCCTGGCTCCTGCGCGCAATGCGCACGTACTCCTTGTGGTGGAATACTTCGAGCTTGACCAGATTCCAAAGTATGGCCGCGCCCCAGAGGACGACTATTCCTGCGAGCCATTGCAGACGACGCTCCCCCATACCGCTCCGTTCGGCGCCTCACGCCCCAATTAATCCTTCCAGTCTAAACATTCGATCTCGACCGATTTCGACGCCGAGACGCGGAGACACAGAGGCCACGCAGAGAAGCAGCCCTATTTCTCTTCCTCTTGTTAAACTCCGCGTTGCCTCCGCGCCTCCCCGTCTCAGCGTCGAAATCACAGCATCCACCCTTCTCAATTTTCCCGCTCGACGACGTCAGCTCGGCGCTCTCTCCAACCGCTACCGCTCCATCATGGCCACGGAGCTGTCTTTGCCATTCAGGTGCACTAACTGCCCCGGCGCCGGCGGAGCCAGATTGCGATCTTTCGCCAGACGCTCCAGCCGGTTCACATTGAGCAGATCGGCCTCTATCCATTCCAGATTGTGGCGCTCGTCGACCAGGGTGCGCTCTTCGGCCCGCAGCTTTTCCAGCTGGTAGCCTGCGAGCGTGCTCATCAGATTGGGAAGCAGGACGCCGCCAATCAACGCCACCGCCAGCGCCGCGACCCCGATCGCGGACCAGCAGGCCTTTGGCGCCTTCGGATCGGGCTCGCGCACCAGCCGCGAGTTGTCAATCTTCTTGCAGAAGAAGAAGACGTCTTCCTGCGGCAGCGCGCGTAGCTCATAAGGGTTGCGCCTGCGCGCGGGGTCCATTGCGATTACCGCGCCGGAGGCCGTCCGCGGATCTGTCGGTCTGGGAAATACTGGCTGCGTCGCCATGATGTTGTCGGTCCCTCGCTATCTCATTTCCAGGGCGCGCAGTTTGGCGCTGCGCGACGCTGGATTCCGTCCCGTTTCCTCATCGCTCGGCTGTAGTGGGCGCTTGGTCAGAATTTCCGCCCGCCCTTCTCTTCCGAGCTCCTTGAAGCGTTCCTTCACTTTGCGGTCGTCGATGCTCATGAAGCTCAGCACCGCCATTCGCCCGCCGCTGTTCAATATCTCCGGCCCGAACCGCAGCAGCCGGTCCAGTTCGCCGGGTTCGTCGTTGACCGCCATCCGCAGAGCCATGAATGTTTGCGTGGCTGGATGCAGGCGGCCCGTCCTGTGCACGGCCCGCTCCACTACATCGGCCAGATGTAGCGTGCTCCGTATGGGCCGTGCCCGGACGATTGCTCTGGCTATTCTCCGCGCTCTCCTTTCTTCGCCGAGTTGGAAAATCAGGTCGGCGAGCGCCCTTTCGGACGTGTGATTGACCAGATCGGCCGCTGTCGTGCCCACAGTTTGATCCATGCGCATATCCAGCGGTCCATCGGACAAAAATGAAAATCCTCTCTCCGCCGCCGTCAGCTGATACCGGCTGACGCCCAGGTCCGCCAGCAGCCCGTCGGCCTTCTCGAAACCCGCTTGCGCCAGCGCTTCGGCGAGATCCTGAAACACTCCGTGATGGAAGCGTATCCGCCCGGCCCACTCGCGCGTGTTCTCCCGCGCCATCGCCAGCGAAAGCTCGTCGCGATCGTTCGCGATCACCAGTCCCGTTGTCAGACGCTCGGCGATCAGCGCCGTATGGCCTCCCAGGCCGGTTGTGGCATCTATGTAAACCCCGTCGGGACGGATCGCCAGCAACTCCAGCGCTTCGGCCGCCATCACGGAATAGTGCATACGCCATCAGTGATTCCCCATCAGTTCAAACCGGCGGTTTGCAGCGCCGCCAAATCGTCGTCGGTCAATTGGGCCGCTTCCCGCTTGCGCTCCTGGTAGACCTTCTCGCTCAGGATCTCGATCTTTCCCTTGTGCGCGTAAATGCGGACCGCCTGATCCTCGATGCCCACCTCGCGGCGCAGCTCCGGAGAGAGCAGGATCCGCCCCTGCGAATCCATTTCCGCTTCCGAGCCCAGCTCATTGGCG
>JBEKNN010000208.1:0-16768 GCA_049522755.1 Bryobacteraceae bacterium
GCTTCCGCCTGGGAAACGCCTCGGATCAGCAGTGGCATCATCACGTTCTCAAGCGCCGTGAACTCAGGCAGCAGGTAGTGGATCTGCCAGACAAATCCGATTTCCCGATTGCGAAAATCCGCCCTTTCCGAATCCGAGAGACCTGAAATCTCTTTACTACCGTAGTATATCGTACCGTTCGTAGGTCTGTCGAGGCCGCCTAACAAATGCAGTAGCGTGGACTTGCCCGCGCCCGATTCGCCCACCAGCGCCAACATCTCGCCGCGCTGCACTTCGAGATCGATGCCGGAGAAGACCACCAGGTCCGACGCGCCGGATTTGTACGCCTTGGCAAGGTCGCGCGCGCGGATGTAGGCTTCGCCCATCACACCGTTACGATAACGCATGTACCGTTGCGCGCGCGCTAAGCGAAGCGAAGCTTCGCCCGGCTGGCCACTTTTATGCCACCCGCACGGCGACGTTTTGTTCGAAAATGAAGGAGCATTTGGAGGGCAACGCATGAAAGCATGTACCCATATGGACCAGATTCGCGATGTGAAGCCGCATACGCGCGGTTGCGAAGAGTGCCTGAAAACCGGCGATACCTGGGTTCACCTGCGGCTATGTATGATTTGCGGCCACGTCGGCTGCTGCGATTCGTCCAAGAACAAGCACGCGACGAAGCACTTCCGCGCGATCAAACACCCCATCATGCGGTCGATCGAGCCGGGTGAAGATTGGGGCTGGTGCTACGTGGATGAGGTGGAACTTGATTTCGCCTGATTGGCCGGCGCTTTCCTTCCCGGAATGGGAGGGTACCTGCGATACGCTCCACATGTGGACCCAGATTGTGGGCAAGACGCGCCTGGCTTTCACGCCGCTGGAAAACCATTGGTGGAACGTCACGCTCTACGTCACGCCGCGCGGCTTGACCACCTCGCCAATTCCATTTCGACGCCGCAGCTTCGAGGTGGAATTCGACCTGATTGCGCATCAGCTTCTGATCCGGAGCAGCGAGGGAGCCGAACGCCTCATCTCACTATTTCCGCGCTCGGTCGCCGATTTCTACGGCGAGTACATGGCGTGCCTGCGCTCTCTGGGAATCGAAGCGACCATTTATCGCAGGCCGGTCGAGTTCGACGACGCCACGCCATTCGACCGGGATTTTCACCATGCTTCTTACAATGCAAAACACGTCGAGAGCTTCCGGCGCATCCTGACCGGCGTCGACCGGGTGTTCAAAGAGTTCCGGGCGCGCTTCCTCGGCAAGTGCAGTCCGGTGCAATTCTTCTGGGGCTCCTTCGACCTGGCGGTCACGCGTTTTTCCGGCCGGACCTGCCCGCTTCCAGCCGACGTGGATGCGATCACACGCGAAGCCTACTCGCACGAAGTGATCAGTTGCGGCTTTTGGCCGGGCGACCGGAAGTTCCCGCACGCGGCCTTTTATTCCTATACCAAGCCCGCGCCCCTCGGGATCGAGAAGGCCGCTCACTGGAACAGCCAGATGGGAGAATTCGTTCTCAAGTACGACGACGCGCGCGCTGCCGAGTCGCCGGACCAGGCGATTCTCGACTTCTGCCAGAGCACCTATGAAGCCGGGGCGAATCTTGCCGGGTGGGACAGGGACGCGCTTGAGCGCAAGGCCGGGCCGCCGCTCACGTTAAATGCGGATGGACGCGCTTAGGGCTCACCGGCGCTTGCCCATTGCGCGCTACCGTTCGGCTTCGGCTCACCCAAGATCCGTAAGCGCCGGTCGAGCGTCGCGTAAAGCGCGATGGTCGCCAGGATCAGGATCGGGCCTTCGATCGGCGACAGCGTATGGTATTTGGCCGGTCCATTGGCGGGAACGATAAACCAGAATGCCGGCAGCTTCACCCGGCTGAGTGCGAACCAATAGTGCGTGTTCGCCGCATCATTGTAAAGCGCCATCAGTCCGCAAGACCAGAGCAGGATTCCCAGCGCCGTGAGTGTCAAAACCACCACCACGCCGGGGCGCTTGAGAATCCGCTTCCAGGGCGTCGGGACGGCGCCGCGCGGGCTGCAACGCAAAATCGCCATTGCCAGAACCACGCCGGCCGCGCCGCCAAGCAGGTCCATATAGACATCGTTGAAATCGTAGGGAACCGGCTTGCCGCCCATCAGATCCCAATACTGGAAGCATTCGTCGAGCCCGCCGAACACGGCGACCCACGCCAGCGATTCCGCGGGCGAGAGCGTCAGAGCGAGCAGCGCCATGCCTTCCGGAACATATTGCGGATAATGCACCAGTTCGACGTTGTTGGCCGTCAAGCCGCCCCACGCGCCCCAGATCAAGGCGATCGTGAGAACCCAGAACGCGGCGAGCCTGCGGCGCGCGGCTTGCCCGGCGAGGCTCCTGAAGACCATCAGTGTAAGCAGCGCCCCCAGGGTCAGAACAATAGCCGCTGAGACCTGATAAAGGCGATGGAGGCTGATCCGTATGGCGATTTGGTTTACTTCGTATTGAACATTTTCGTGCGGAAATGTGACCGCGGCCGCATACACGGCCAGGGCGGCCCAACTCCAGCGCGGGCGCCGGCCCATCGCCGCCAGGAATTTACGAAGAGATCGCACGCAAAACGCTTCATTATGACATACGCGGTTGGCATGACGTACGCGGTTGGCTTCGCTGTGCGGTTCAAGGCATGGCATGCCTCGAAACGACGGTTTCGCGACCAATTCGCCGGGGGTATCCTTTGCCGGCGTCCGCACCGCGGTGTCCCCGGATCGGGCGACCCTTCATCCGCTCAAAGCGGCGACAGTCCCAGAGAAGCCAAGATGCGGTTTAGAAGGTCACGATCGACGTAAACGCCGGCTTGAAGCATTCGCTCATAGGCCTGCCGCCAGATCGGTGACATGGCCGCGGCGGTAGCATGCTTCCAGAACCGCGATGCTGCCCTGCACCCTAAGGCCCTGCTTTTGAGCGAGCAAGCGCGCGCCCAGATCATCAAGAAGAACGAGGTCGGCTCTAAGCTCCCGTGCGAGAAGGATGGCACTGACTTCTCCGAGGCCCAGAGCGGGGCGGCGCAAACGAATCTCATCAACAGCCGCGGGGTGACGAATTTCCTGCACATCGATCCAGGTACACATCGAAACGTCCCCCGCGCCAGCGAGACCGGCTCCGGCTATAACAACTTCAGCGTAGACCTCGGCGGAGATGACCAACTTGCCATATAGTTTTCGGAGCAGGTCAAAGTCGCCGGTCTTGGCGAGGGAGATCAGGGGGGAAGAATTGGAAACAACTATCACAAGCCGAGTTCAGCGAGAGTGCGCCGGTCTTCCTCCAGTTCGGCGTCGGTATAGCGGATGGGTGAAGCGCCGTGAGCGGCGACAAATTCCATGAAGGCGGCGAGCGGAGTGCGGCACAATTCGGCGGCGCGCCCGAGAGAGACTTTGTTCTCACGGAAAAGCTCCAGGGCAATGAACTTGGCCGCTTCGTTCGAAACGTCGCCATTGTCCAGGCGGGCGGCCAAAACAAGATCGGCAGGCAGTTCGACGTTTACGGCGCTCATACTTCCTAACCTACCTTCGAAACCCGGGTAAAGCAACCCCTGTCTTCGCGCAGAACAGCGTCATCCTCAGTTCGCGGCCGGCTCTTTCGACGGAGAGAAGATCGTTCGACATTATGCCAGTGAACTACTGTCTCACGCGATCATCACCCCGCGCCCGAATTTCCTGTGCCGGACGCAGCGCCCGCATACACCCGCCCGCCGTGGCCAGTCGCCGAGCGTCCGACCCAAGCCCCAAAACTTCCTCGAACCGCTGACAAGTACTGGTCCCATTGGGCCTTTGATCCCCAACTCCGTGGGGTGTATCCTTGGGTCGAGTAGCCCGTCTATCTAAAGGATACCCGCAGGCTCTTGGTGAAGTCCTTTTCCAACCCGCTGGCGGTCCTCGCCGTCGCCTTGTTCGCCGTTCCGGCGCAAGCGCAGCTGGCGGTGTCGGGACGTGTGGTGGACGAAACCGGAGCCGGCGTGGCAGGCGCGCGGGTGACGGCGCGGACGCTGGATGGCAGCGCATCGGTGGCGGCATCGTCCGATCTGGCCGGCAATTTCAAACTGGCCGTGCCGGCCGCGGGCGATTACGACCTACGCGTGGAGCGCGAGGGGTTCTACGTCTTCACCAGCCACAACCAGCGCTTCGACGAAGCCCAGAGCCAGTTCGCCGTTACCTTGAACCACCAGCAGGAGTTTCCTGAAAAAGTGGAAGTGAAGGATTCGCCAGCCGGCATCGACCCGCAACAGCCCGCCGCCCGCCAGGAGTTGGACAACACCGAGATTCAGGCCGTGCCCTACGCCGCGCCGCAGGATTACCGCAACGCGCTGCAACTGTTGAACGGCGTGGTGGCCGACAATTCCGGAGTGTTTCACTTCAACGGCGCGGCCGCCAGCCAGACCAACTACACGCTGGACGGCTTCAACATTTCAAACCCGATCACCGGCGCCCTCGATACGCGCATCAACATCGACACGGTGCAATCCATGGAGGTGCTGGACAGCCGTTACTCCGCGGATAACGGCCGCGGATCCGGCGGCGTGCTCAACTTGTCGAGTAAGATCGGGGACGACCACTGGCGCTTTATCGGCACCAACTTCATTCCCAGCGTCGCCACCGATCACGGATTGCACATCAACAAGGTTACGCCGCGGGTCGACCTCTCCGGGCCGATCAAGAAGCGCCGCGTGTGGATCGATACCGGGCTCGACGCATTTTATAGCGAGGACCTGATCTCCGGGCTGCCCGCCGGGCAGAACAGCATGCGCAGCCTGACGGCCGACGCCATCACGCGTTTCCGCGCCGAGCTGAAACCGGGGAATATTTTCACCGCCAGCTTTCTGTGGAATTTGAACGATCAGACGCATAACGGCCTGAACTTTCTCGATCCGGTGCAGACCACCACCAACTCGCGCCAGACCACGTATATGACCACCGCGCGCGACCAGCATTATTTTGGCCACGGCGCATTGCTTGATTTCGGATTCGCCGATACGCACGGCTTTCTGCGCAGTTTGCCGCAAGGCGACGCGCTGTACGAGATCACTCCGTTCGGCAGCCTGGGCAATTATTACGTGAGCACCGTGCAGCATTTTTACCGTCAACAGGCCGTCGCCAGCCTGTTCCTGCCCACGTTCCACCTGCATGGCGCGCACCTGCTCAAGTTCGGCGTGGATTTCGAGCGCGAAGGCTTCCATCAAGCCATGACGCTGAACGATTACGAAGTGCTGCAGGCCGATAATTCGGTGGCGCGCTTCGTGACGTTCACCGGGAGTCCCTTCGAGCGGCAAAACAATTTTGAAGGCGCTCAGTATTTTCAGGATCACTGGGCGGTTCGCGCCAATCTCACTATCGAAGCGGGCGTGCGCGCCGAGTGGAACGAGATTGCGCGCGACCTGGAGATCGCGCCCAGATTTTCAGTCGCATGGGCGCCGCACGCTCTGGGCGGAGCCAAGTTTTCGGCCGGTTACGGCGTCTACTACGACGCCATCAACCTGCAGTTGATCGCCCGCCCGGATGAGATGAGTCTTTCCACTTTCTATTTGCCCGGCGGCGTGGTGGAAGGCCCTGTTCCCACTTCCTTTGCGGTGAACGATCACGCGCTCTCCACACCGCGTTATCAGACCGTCAGCGTGGGAGTAGAGCGCAAACTGCCATTCGATTTCTACGGCAAGGCCGGCTATATGCACCGGCAAACCAACAACGGTTTCGTGTTTGAGACCGCGGTTCCGGAATCGGGCTCTGAATTCTACGACGGCGCGCAGTTTGTGCTGGGCAATACCCGGCGCGACCGTTACGATGCGGCCGATTTAACCCTGAAGCGCACCTTTGCCGGCCGTTATGAGTGGTTTCTGGGCTACACCCGGTCGAGTTCGCGAACCAACGACGATGTGATGTACAGCCTGGTCAACCCCATCTTCGGTCCCCAATTGCCCGGACCGTTGCCGTGGGATGCGCCCAACCGGATCCACATGTGGGGTTGGGCGCCGCTGCCCCATGCGTCCCTGCCAAAGTTCCTGCAGTTCACAACTCGCAACACCACCGCGGCTTACCTTGTGGAGTACCGCACAGGATTCCCGTTCAGCGTGGTGGATCAGCAAGGCTTCATGCTAGGCCTGCCGGGAGAGATGCGGCTACCGGGGTATTTTAGCGTCAATCTCCATTTCGAGCGGCAATTCCACGCCTTGCATTATCTGTGGGCGTGGCGCGTGGGAGTGGACAACCTGACCAACAATGGCAACCCGAACTTCGTGAATAATGTGCTCGGAACGCCGGACTATCTCACCTATGGCCGGGGCCAGGCGCGGGCATTTACCATGCGCCTGCGGATGCTGGGTAAGAAGTAGCCGCGCATTGTATTTGGAAGTACATTCCAACGAGCCTGTTGGCCACCCCCGTGCATCATCATTCGCGGAGGTTCAATCAATAATATGCGAGCATTAGCGTTAGCGGCGTCAGTCGTCATGGCGGCGTCCGTATTGGCCGCTGAAACGGCGCAGGAACGGCTTGGCGATTCAGCCAGGGTATTTTCCGAGATCATGAGAACGCCCGATAAGGGCATACCACAGGATTTGCTGGCCAAGGCCCAATGCGTGGTGATTATCCCAGGCATGAAGAAGGCTGCTTTCGTAGTCGGCGCCGAGTATGGGCGCGGATTCGCGGAGTGCCGGCACGAAGACGGCAAGGGCTGGGGAGCACCGGCGGCGGTTCGGATGGAAGGCGGCAGCGTGGGCTTCCAGATCGGCGGCTCCGATACGGATCTGGTACTGCTGGTGATGAATCGGCACGGTATGGTCAGATTGACTGAAGACAAGGTGCAGCTTGGCGCCGACGCGTCCGTCGCGGCGGGTCCGGTAGGACGCACCACGAACGCGGAAACCGATGCGTCGATGACGGCTGAGATTCTTGCGTGGTCGCGGGCCAAAGGCCTGTTCGCCGGCGTTTCGCTCAGTGGCGCGACGCTGCGGCCGGACGCAGACCGCAACATGGAGCTCTACGGGAGCAAGATGAGCAACAAGGAAGTGCTCATGGGAACGATCCAACCACCGGAAGCGGCGCATCCGTTGATTCACGAGTTGGACCGGTATTCCACCTTCTCCGGCGCCGACCGCGCAGTCCATCAGTAGCAGTGGCGCGGGGCCATGCCCTGCGTAGTTTTAGTAGACTCATAGAGGCGTGAAATTCCTCAGGCGTCTCTTCTGGATAATAGTGGCATTCGCCGCGGCTTTTTTCCTGAGCGGAATTGCGCTCAGCCGCGGCGAACACATCAATAGCATCTGGCTGGTACTGGCGGCGGCTTGCACGTATGCGCTTGGCTATCGCTTTTACGCCCGGTTCATCGCCGCGAGGGTGATGGCGCTCAACGACAAGCGCGCCACGCCGGCCGAGCGTCTCCGCAACGGTCACGACTTCGAACCCACCAACAAATGGATCTTGTTCGGACACCACTTCGCGGCCATCGCGGGGCCGGGTCCGCTGGTTGGGCCGGTGTTGGCGGCGCAGTTCGGCTATTTGCCGGGAACGCTGTGGATCGTGATTGGCGCCGTGCTGGGCGGCGCGGTTCAGGACTTCGTGATCTTGTTCGCCTCGATGCGCCGCGACGGCAAATCGCTGGGTGAAATGGCGCGCGAGGAAATCGGCAAGGTGGGCGGTTTCGCGGCGCTGTTCACAGTGCTGCTGATTATGGTGATCCTGCTGGCCGTAGTTGGGTTAGTGGTGGTCAACGCGCTCAGGGGCAGCGCGTGGGGAACTTTTACCATTGCAGCCACCATGCCGGTGGCGTTGCTGATGGGTCTGTATTTGCGCTACTGGCGTCCGGGCAAGGTACTCGAAGGCTCGGCGCTCGGGTTCGCTCTCGTGATGGCGAGCATCTACGCGGGTCAATCGGTGGCGGCGTCGGCATCGCTCGCGCCCTGGTTCACGTGGAGCGCCATGTCGTTGGCGCTCGCGATCATCGCCTATGGATTCCTGGCCAGCGCGCTTCCCGTCTGGATGTTGCTTGCCCCGCGCGATTATTTGAGCACGTTCGTCAAGCTGGGCGTAGTATTAATGCTCGGCGCAGGCGTGTTATTTGTACACCCCGACCTGCAACTTCCGGCTTTGACGCGCTTCGTGGATGGCACGGGCCCCGTCTTCGCCGGCAAGGTCTTTCCGTTCTGCTTCATCACCATCGCGTGCGGCGCAATCTCCGGATTCCATGCGCTGATTTCCTCCGGCACCACGCCCAAGATGATCGCCAAGGAATCGAATGCGCTGCCGATAGGGTACGGCTCCATGCTGCTCGAAAGCTTCGTCGCCATTATGGCGATGGTGGCGGCGTGCGTGATGCAGCCGGGCGTCTACTTCGCGGTGAATTCGCCGGCCGGTGTCGTCGGGGCGACTCCTGCGTCGGCGGTGGCGACAATCGCATCGTGGGGCTATCCCGTCTCGGTTGCCCAGATGAGCGCGCTCGCGCATAGCGTAGGCGAGCAGACCCTGTTCTACCGCACCGGGGGCGCGCCTTCGCTGGCGTTGGGCATGGCGCACATTTTCGCGCAAACCGGCGGCGGACAGGCGCTGATCGCATTCTGGTACCACTTCGCGATCATGTTCGAGGCGCTGTTCATTCTGACCATCGTCGACGCGGGCACGCGCGTGGGGCGGTTCATGCTGCAGGACCTGCTGCGGCACTTTTCCAAGCCGCTAGGCCGCACCAGTTGGATGCCCGGAGTGCTCCTGACCACCGCGGCGGTGGTGGGCGGCTGGGGCTACTTTCTGATTCAGGGAGTGCGCGATCCGCTGGGCGGCATCAATTCGCTATGGCCGCTGTTCGGCATTGCCAACCAGTTGCTGGCGGCGATCGCACTGTGCGTGGGGACAACCATTCTGCTCAAGATGCACGGGCTGAAATACGTGTGGATTACCTGCGCGCCGCTGGCGTGGCTGGTGACAGTGACCTTCACGGCCGCATGGCAAAAGATTTTCTCACCCATTCCGGCCATCGGGTTTTTGGCGCAAGTGGACAAGTTGCAGGCCAGTACAGCCGCAGCCACGGCGGCAACGCAGACGCTGATTTTCAACGCGCGCCTGGATGCGGCGCTATGCGGAATCCTGCTGCTGATGGTAGCGACGATCCTGCTCGATTCCTTGCGCGTCTGGTACGGCATTTTACGCGGGACGCACGCCGCGCGGATAGCGGAAGCGCCGTTCGTGATCTCGCGGCTTCGCGCGGAGGAGCTATGAGCCGCCTCCGCAATTTCGGCCGGTTCGTGCTGGCTCTTCTCCGCGAAATCGGCGACGAGAACGCCTACCAGCGGCACCTGGCGGCGCACGGCCGCGAGCATTCCGGCGCAGAGTGGCGGCGCTTTTCCGAAGAGCGGATGCGGGCGAAGTATGCGCGCGCAAAGTGCTGCTGAATTTAGGTAGGACAGACGATCGCCTTTTATCGTCTGTCAAGCGCCGGTTGCCAGTAGCGTCCTAACGTGCATCGATGGGGTTTTCCGTTCCGCAACTGCGCCAACCGAGCGCGATCTTCGGGACGCCACTCCGCCCATGTGGACGCCATCAACAGGCCGCAAGCGGGTTAGGGGGATCTATCGCGTCTACATCAATTCGCCGTAGGTCTTCAATGCGGAAATGGGAATCCCCGAGGATCTTGTTCAGCAATCCGGGCTCCAGCGTTTTCGTATATTGAACGGGACAACAGAACTCTGCTTGCTCACGCGAAGAACAATACGCCCACCAGCCTTGCCACATCGCAAACGGTATAGCGAAAGCCGCCATGCGGGTGGCGCGCAGCAGCAGCGCCTGGGCGGACTTCAGTTCACGCGGGGCCATATCTATCTACAATTGCTGTTTGCAAGTCTACATCACGAATCTGTGGCGCGCGCACTCCTGCGTGCCGCATTCCCACTCGCTGGAACGCGTCTTTCGCCGCCGTATAACCCTGCAAATTTGCCTGAGAATTCGCGGCGGGCCGCCGCACTACTATTGCGACAGTTATGATTCGAATTTGGCGTTATCTTGTAACCTGCCTGTTTCTCGCGCTGGCGGCATCGGCCGCGACGCCGGGATTCAAGGCCGAATTTGTAGGTGGAACACTCGCGGGCTTGCGGGCGAAGTCCAGTGCGCGCGTCGATCTGACCGGCGCCGACGCGCTGATATTCCGGTGCGCAGGGCAGACGCTAAGCGTCTCGTACCCAAAGATCGAAACGTTGGAATATGGGCAGCACGTCAGCCGAAGATATGCGGCGGCGGTTCTGCTTTCGCCGGTGCTGCTGCTGAGTAAGTCGCGGCAGCATTTTGTCACCATCGGGTACACAGACGCGGAGGACAAGCATCAAGCGCTGGTATTTCGCTTGGAGAAGGGCGATATTCGCAGCGTGCTGGCATCGCTCGAAGCGCGCAGCGGACGGCGCGTGGAATTCCAGGACGACGAAGCGCGAAAGGCGGGACAATAATGAAGATCGCAATCGGGTGTTTACTGTGTCTCGCGGGCGCTCTCGGCTTGCGTGCGCAGGCGGCCCTGGCCTTGCCCGTGCATTCGGACCTCGGCGCTGCCGCACAATCCATTGAAGACACCGGGCTGCGTCAATTGCTGACCCTGAAGCGCGTATATGTGGACAAGCTGACGGGCGGCGAAACCGCCGCGCAGATGCGCGACATCATCATTGGCAGCCTGGAACAATCGAAGCTCTTCATCCTGACCGAGAATCAGGAAAAGGCGGACGCGGTGCTTCACGGAGCGGCGGAAGACCTGGTGTATACGGAAACGCACTCGTCGTCGGACGGGGTCAACGCCAAATTGAACGTCGGGTCAAGCCACGGGGCGTCCGGATATCGCGCCGACCAGTCGGGCGGGTTGGGCATCGGGGAGAACGAATCGGACCATTCGGCGATGCGGCGGCACGAAGCGCTGGCTACGGTGCGGCTCACCAATAAGGATGGCGATGTGATCTGGTCCACTACCCAGGAGAGCCTGGGCGCGAAATACCACGGGGCCAGCGCGGATGTGGCCGACAAGATTGCCGCTAAGTTGAGAGAAGATTTCGAGAGGGCCAAGAGGATTGCGCATTAAGCGCTCCGGCTCAACGCGCCTTCTGCGGGTCCTTCAAGTACTGCGCGATTTGCTCGCAAGTGGCGAACCAAACGCCCGGTTTCGACTTCATATACGCTACAAACTTATCCAGGTGTTCCATGGGCGCGCGATGGCCGCTCAGATAAGGATGTAGCGTCAGCACGAACATCGTGCCCTCCGCATAGGCCCCGTCAAATTCGTCCTTATAGAGCTGGTAAAGCAGCTCCGGCGACGGCATATGTCCGTTCTGTCCCAGATAGGGCGTCTCGGTAAGGGTCCAATCGATCGCCAATTCCACCACGCCGGTGTCCTTCCCGCGGGACATGATCTCGTAGGGCTCGTCCAGCGCCTGCAGGCTGCTGTCGTAGAGAAAGCCCTTCTTCTGAATCAGGTCGAGCGTGATCGAGCTGAACGCCCACGAAGGAGCCCGATAGCCCACCGGCCGCTTCCCCACGGCCTTCGTCAGATAGGCAATGGCCTGGTCGAGCAGACGCTCTTCCTCGCCTTCGGCAAGCCGCGGCGGAAACTCATGAATCCATCCGTGGACGCCCACCTCGTTGCGCCCGCCCTTCAGGATTGCCGCGAGCATCTCGGGATGCAGCATAGCATCCACCGCCGTAACGAAAAACGTAGCCGGCGTCTGGTAGCGATCGAGCATCTTCAGGATGCGCGGCGTTCCACTCTCCGCGCCAAAATCGGACGCGGAAAGCGTAGTCGGCGAAGTGGCGCCATCGCGCAGCAGGGGCGCTTCAGTATCGTCGTCGAAGCTCAGGCTCACGGCCACGCGGGCTCCGCCGGGCCACGATTTCGGCGTAAGCTTTCGCCCCACGCGCGCCAGGTCCACGGTCTGGCGAAGTTGTTCTTCCGTCCACTTCGTGCCGGGTTGATTGCCGCCTTGCTGCTGCGCCGGAGCCCATCCCGCCAGGCACGCGATCGCCGCCGCCAGCGCTCCTTTGCGAACTGAGTAGAATGCCATGCGATTGAGCGTATCTGTTTTCACCAGCAAGTTCAAATTGATGGCATGATCTGATAGCATGATCGAGGCATGGCGACGGCTTCAGCCGGGTTCTTGTTGTTCATCGAGTGTCACCGTGAGGCAGATGGGCGCTGTCTGGCGGACATCGCCGCCCTTCCAGGCGCGACCGCCTATGGACGGAGCCGGAGGCAAGCCACGGCGGCTGTGCAGGCGCTGGCGCTACGGCTGATTGCAGACCGGCTGGAGCATGGTGAGACCGCTCCCGGCCCAATGAATATCTCTTTCATTTGCGTCTGAACAACTTTCCGAGATTCGCCTTCGATGAAATCGAATCGAGGCTGGGCGCTGGACAATTTGCTTCGTATGGGCTGGACGAGCAAGCGTCAGCGCTGCACTTCCGGCCGCATCCTGGCGCGCCCTGGTTGGTAGGACGTGTTATTCGCGGCCATGAAGGTTATTGCAAGAAGGAGCCGGCTGAAAACCGGCTGCAGCCAGGATTGGCTGTCCCACAAACTACTTCCCGGCATTCTGCACCGCCAGTAAGTCGGCGAGTATGCGCGAGCGCGAGCCCGAGGGCAGCAGCGTGAAGCGCGCGCCGCCCGCCAGAATTCGCTGCGTTTCCAGCACATCGAAGAGCGCTTGTGATACAGCCGGCTCGCGTGCGATTTCCTGCAGTGCCTGTCCCAGCGTGGCGGGACGGATGGCGGCGGCCTTGGCGAACTCGATGGCGGCTTCGCGCTCGGCGGAGCTAGTGATCACGCTGACCTGGTTGGCGCCGGCCTGCTTGATGGCGGAAGTGACCTGGCGCAAGCGGTTCACCACCTTCTCCTCGATCTGGTGGATCATGCCGGCGTCACGGAAATGCACCTTGCGGATATAGACGGAGCCCAGTTGGTAGCCCCACGCCTGCGATTTGCCGGTGACTTCGGCGCGCACGCTCTGGCTCATGTTGTGGCGCGTCTCCAGCATTTCCGCCAGCTTCATATTACTCAGGCAGCGGACCGTGGCGTTGCTCACATTGGCGCGCAGTGACCCGCGCGGATCGGTATTCTTGAATAAGTAGGAGACCGGGTCGCCGATCCACATCTCATACCAGATGCCGATGCCCATGGGCGCTCCCTCTTCGGAATTGACAGGCTGGCTGCGCAGGTATTCCTGATCGAGCCGCAAGTCAAGCACATAGCAGTTACCCAGTAAGTTGATGACGAACGCCGCGGGTCCGAGCTTGCCCGGCAGAAAGTAGAGACCGGGTTCATCCAGAATGCCGACCACTTTCCCGAACAGCATATAGACACGCGCAGTGCGCTCTTGCACCACCGCGTAGATGCCGAAGATCCGGCACAGACCGAGCAGCACGGGCTCGGCGACGAACATTCCGATAAAGACAACCAGCGCGGCGGTGAGGACGGCGACTATGGGTTGATCCATATGGGTTGATCCATTACTTGCCGGCCTCCAGGAAAATCTGCTGCGCTTTATCGTAGAGCGCCAGGCGCACATTGCGCAGATACGCGCCGAGGATATTGGGCCCGCTGCGGTGAAGCTCGGCCAGCTCGGCGGCCAGCGATTTGACCGGCTCCACTTCGGCCTGCGCGCGTAGCGTCTCAATCTCCACGGCGCGGCGGGATTGCACCACGCGCTGGTCGGCCGCGGCCTGGGCGAGGCTGATGTCGCTCGACACCTGGTTGTGCGCGGTATTGATGGCGGCGAGCGCCGATTCCACTTCGGGCGGCGGATCGATGCTGGTAATCAGCGAAGCGTCCAGAATCACGCCGTACCGCGCGGCAGCGGAGTGACACTCTTTGTCCATGTATTCGTTGAGATCGCGAAGGTTCTTGCGCAGATCGTTGATGGAGATGCCGGTCATTTCGCTGCCGGCCAGCGGCGCCACTTCGCCGGCGCCGGCGTTGGGACCGGCATCGACCACCAGCGGGACCGGCTTGGCTTCAAAGTTGGCGATGCGCTGGCGCAGCACCGATACGAAGTAGGCCACCACATGGACAAACGGCCGCTTGATACCGAAGAGGAAAGCGTACAGGTTGGCCTCGCTGACGCGATAGCGGATCTGGCCGGTGAGCCCGGTATTGAGCTGGTCTTTGGTGACCGCCTCCAGGCGGGAGCCGTTATCGTTGGCGCTCGGGTTTTCGGGATCGAGCGCCATGTTGACGGTCATGGTCGCAATGGAAACCTTGTAGATCTTCTCCCATGGCATCTTGAAGTAAGGCCCGCCCGGCTGAATCACGCGGACCTGCGGATAGACATAGCGGGCCTTTTCTTCCGGCATCAGAGGCTCGGCGATCGGGTCGTCCAGCGTGGTTTTGCCGCCGGGGACGCGGAGGGCGCGGCCGAAGCTGGTCTTGACCGCACGCTCGTTCTGATCCACCGTATAGACGCCCATCAGAATCATGCGCAGCAGAAACCAGGCCAACAGGCCGAGCAGAATCCCGATCAAAGTCGGCATACGAGCCTCCCGGTCAGTATAGCGCTCAGCACCAAAGTGGGACAGACGCTTTCGTCTGTCAATTCGGCGAGTGTTTCACCGGCCGATAGGTTGGGGCGACGCGCGGACTGCGCGCTCGAACGCCCAGCCTCGAATGTGATTGATTTGCTCTTTCATGGTGCGCGACAGCGGGACCAGCTTCGCAGCGATGCTGATCAGATCGTGCTCGGTCAGCTCGCGGTCCGCCAGGCGCGCTCTGGTGATGGCCGATATGACGCATTGCTCGATCTCGGCGCCAGTCCAGCCGACGGTAAACTGCGTCAATTGCGCAAGATTGAACGCGGCGATGTCCACTCCACGGCGGATGAGGTGAATCTTGAAGATTTGGATCTGCTCGTGATCGAGCGGCAGGTCCACGAAAAACACCTCGTCGAAGCGTCCTTTGCGGATCATCTCCGCGGGAAGCAGGTCGATCCGGTTAGCCGTGGCGGCGACGAATAGCCCACGCGTTTTCTCCTGCATCCAAGTGAGGAAGAACGCGAAGATTCTACCCTGCTCGCCGCCCGATTCGGTGGACGTGATGCCCATCTCGATCTCGTCGAACCACAGTACCGCGGGCGCCATATCTTCCATCATGCGGCAGGCCGCCACGAATGCGCCCTCAGGCTTGCCGTGCCTCCCGGAGAAGATCTCGATCATATCGACGCGATAGAGCGGAAGCTGGAAATGATTGGCGATGGCCTTGACCGAGAGACTCTTGCCGCAGCCGGGAATGCCCATGATCAGGATCCCCTTCGGCACGATTTCGGTACTCAGGCTGTCGCGCATCTGAAAGAGCTTGCGGCGCTCGACCAGCCATTTTTTGAGGCCCTCCAGACCGCCGACATCGCCGAGATCCTTCACGTCGGAAATATATTCGATTACGCCGCTGCGATTGACCAGGAGCCGCTTCTCTTCGAGCACGGCCGCCAGCGATTCCGGTCCAAGGCGCCGATTTTTGACCAGAGCCCGGCGCAGCGCATAGCGCGCTTCGTCGAGAGTGAGGCCCTGCAGGGCGCGCGCAAGCTGGAATAACAAGTCTTCGTCCGCATCGCCGCCTTCGCTGGTTTGCGGCGCTTCTTCGCGCAGAAACTCCACCAGCTCGAGCAGATCGGGCGGCCGCAGCTCCAGAAACAACATGCTGCGCTCGACTTCCTCGGGAATGAATCGGACCGGAGAGCTGATGACGATAAACTTGCGTTGATCGCGGCAGTTCTCGTAAACGTCGCGGAGGCGGCGGCGGATCTCCGACGATTCGCGCAGCGGCTCGTGGAAATCCTTGAGGTGGAAAATGCCCGCGTGCGCGTGGGTGACGATGAAATCGAGAGCGCCGCGAGGAGTCAGTGCGCCGGCTTCCGCCGCTTCGCCATCGCGATGCAAACCCTCGGTGAGGCTCCACGTCCAGACGGGCGTCGGCGCGGAAGCTGGCATACCGCGGCTGACCTCGCGCAGCACTCTTCCCACCCGCTGCTCTTCAGCGGACAGTATATACGTGAGCGGCCGGCCGGATTCGAAAATTTCCCGGATCGTCTTGGCAGCGCGGCTCTCCGCGGGGCCGGGTGCAGCGGATGGTTCGATCACCGGACTGCTAATAGCATTCTCAAGCGCCATGTTGGGGACTCTTTCATTATGGACGACCCGCCCGGTGAAGTAGACTGTGTTCGTTCGAAAGATCCGGTGACGGGAGCGATGGCCGAGTTCACTCATCGGTTTGAACCGGAATCTGAGCATCGAGCTTGAGGATGCCGAGTTAAACGTCTGCCGTCCGTCCGGTTGCACCGCGGCAGACGTTGTTCGGAGAATACTGAGGAGTAAATGATCCGATCGCGTGAGTTCCTGATTACCTTGCTCCTCAACGGTCTCTTCCCCCATGTCGGGATGTCCCAGGGCCAGGCGGTCGCTGTCTCTGCCGGACCAGACGGCGCCGCATTGATCGCGCTGGCAAACGGGAGGAAAGTAGCGATTCGGAAAGAGCGCAGCCAAGCCGGTATCGGCGAGCCGCAAATAGCACCGGACGGAAGAGTGGGTTGGCTCGCTGAATACACCGTTGATAGCGTGAGCTACCCCATCGCTGGAACTCTGATCGTCTGGCGAGCGGGCAAGACGATACGGAGGCTCCCGGCCGGACAGAGCTTCTATAGCTGGGCATTTTATGCTCAGGGTAAACAGGTGGCATACCACGACGGCCCCCTTCACGGCGAGTTGAAATCGCATTGCGAGCTTCGCGACGTCAAAAGCGGACGTATGATAGCTGTGTGGGATGGAG
>JBEKNN010000209.1:0-16738 GCA_049522755.1 Bryobacteraceae bacterium
CAAATCCACAAGGCCGGCCAGGTGGGCGCGCAGGCAGCGAAATATCTGTTTTACAACATGGGCTTCGGCGCGGTCACATTTCTGCTGGGCGCGTTCAACGTGTTCGCACCCGATAAGGATTTCTTTTTCGCCGTGGGGCGGCTGGGCACAAGCACACTGAAACTGGGCCGTGCAGGCACGAATCAAGTCTTGGGCGCCGGCGGTGTCGCAACCTGCGCGGCGCCGACCGTGAGCCCCGCCTTCCTGGGTGTGGGATACGTGATTGGCCCGGAGCTGGCGTCGCTCAATTTTGCCGGCAGCGTGATTGCGTGGGGACTGCTGATTCCGCTGCTGATATTCTTCCTGGGGCCGCAGTTGAAAAACTACCTGCCGACCGGACCCGGCAGCGAGGCGGGATGGCTGGATGAAGCGAACGCGGTCTGGCGCTACATCGTGCGGCCCATCGCGGTGGGCGGAATGATGGTGGGTACGGCGTACACGCTGTTCCGTATGCGCAAGAACCTGTTTTCGGGCCTGGCCAAAGCGTTCGCCGAAGTGCGCACCGGCGGGCCGGATCTGGAATCGATGAACCGCACGGAGCGCTACATGAGCTCGAAGACGGTGCTGGGGCTGCTGGCGGTGACGTTTGTCGCCATGACGGTGCTCTACATTTATCTCTCGAAACTGGTGGCGGGCGGCATCGCGGCGGCGATCGTAATGTTGATTGTGGGCTTCTTCTTCGCGACGGTGTCGGGCCATCTGGTGGGAGTGATCGGGTCGTCGAACAACCCGGTTTCCGGGCTGACGCTGTGCACGCTGGTGATCGCGGCGCTGCTGATGGTGGTGATGGGCGCGACCGGAATGCCGGGCGTGGTGGCGGTGCTGGGAGTGGCGGCGGTGGTGTGCGTTTCGTCGTCGGTGGCGGGCGAGCTGCTGCAGGATTTCAAGGTGGGCTACATACTTGGAGGGACGCCGCGATACATCCAGATCGCGGAACTGATTGCGGTGGTGGTGGCCAGCCTCATCATGTATTTTCCGCTGATGGTGCTGCAGCAGGGCAATATCAATTCGGGCGGAATCGGTTTTGGCGACCGCGCACTCTCGGCGCCGCAGGCGGGATTGATGGCGTCGCTGGCGCAGGGCATCGTGGGGGGCGACATGGCGTGGCCGCTGGTGGTGGCGGGCATCATGATGGGCTTCGCGCTGATCATGATCAAGGTGAAGAGCCCGATGCTGGTGGCGATTGGAATGTACCTGCCGATCTCCATCACGTCGGCGATTTTCCTGGGCGGCCTGATTCGCTGGGTGAGCGATTCGCTATGCCGGCGCGCGGGATTGAACGAAGCGCAGAAGGCGCGCGTGGAGAACGTGGGGGTGCTTGCGGCGTCGGGAATGATCGCGGGCGAAGCGCTGGCGGGGATTGTGACGGCGACGTTTCAGTTCGAGCGCTGGCCCATTCCGAAGCTTTTCAACGATCCGTCGTATTTGCTAGGCGTGGTGTTTCTGGGGCTGATCGGGTACGTGCTAGTGAAGGTTCCGCTGGCGAATGCGGGCGACCCGAACGAGCCTGCTCCCCCGGTGGCCATGATGTGATGTAGGGTTGAGGCTCGGGCAAATGCGGGGCGAAGGGATGTTAGCTTGGGCTTTAGTAGAGCTATGAGGCCCGAGGATACAAGCCCGGAAGCTTGGAAGGTTTTCCTGGATCTTCAGCGCCGCACATCGCCCGCGGAGAAGATACGCCGCGCGATGTCGCTTTCGAAAACAGTCCAATTGCTTTCCGAAGCCGGACTTCGGCGGAAGTTTCCAGAGGCCGACGACCGCGAGATCTTCTTGAGACGCGCGCGGTTGACCTTGGGTGAGGATCTCTTCCGAAAAGCGTATAGCGCAGAACTGACGTGACCGTCGTCAATCCGCTGAATCCCTTATCGGCCGCCTTAAACAGCTTGCAATTGCCGTTTGTAGTTGTCGGGTCAATAGCCGCTTCGACACGGGTCGCGAGGGCAACCATGAATATCGATTTGGTGGTCCGCATTGGAGCCCTGCACTCAGAGAAGTTGGTGGCAGCTCTCGGCCCGGGTTGGTATGCCGACGCGCAACAGATACGCCAGGCAATTCAAGCGGGGCGTGCGTTCGTCATCCACATACCAACTGGGTGGAAGATCGACCTGTTTCCGGCCCAATCCGATTTCCACGAGTGCGAGATGCAGCGTGCCACTCTTGAGCCGGTGACAATCGACGGCGAAGTGGTTGTATGCCCAGTCTCGACGCCCGAAGACGACCTCCTGGCCAAGCTGCGCTGGTATAAGGACGGCGGTCAGGTTTCGGACCGCCAATGGGGCGATATCATGGGCATTGTCGCCACCAATCCCGATTTGGATCTGGAATACACACGCCTGTGGGCGGGGCGGCTGCAAGTCACCGGCCTGCTGGATCGAGCGCTTTCGGAGCGCGCCGCGGAATAGCTGTCCATCGGGCGCCGCCGGCGTCTAACCATCGGAGGCCGCACCTTGCTCTCAGACTTGCGCCACGCGTTCCGGTCGCTGGCGAAATCGCCGCGCTTCGCCGTGGTTGCCTTGTTGGCGCTCGCCATCGGCATCGGCGCCAACACCGCCATGTTCAGCGTGGCGTATAACGTACTGCTTAAGCCGTTGGCGTATCCGCATCCGGAGAAGCTGGTTTTTATCCAGGAGACCGACAACCGGCGCGGCGGCATGTTTCCAACTTCGCCCGCCACCTATGCCGATTGGCGCGACCGCCAGACCGTTTTCCAATCCATCGCGTCAACCGAGGCATGGGACGCAGCCCTCACGGGCGATGGACGGCCCGAGCAAGTCGACGCCTTGCATGCCTCGACGAGTCTGCTCGACGTCCTGGGCGTCCAGCCCATGTTTGGCCGCGGATTTCGTTCCGAAGACACGTACACGGTGCTGCTGAGCTACACACTGTGGCAGCGGCGCTTCGCCGGCGATCCTCGCATTGTGGGAAAATCGCTCACCCTCAACGACGCGAGCTATACCGTGACCGGCGTCATGCCGCCAGGCTTCCAGTTCCCGCCGTTCTGGCAGGAGAAAGCCGAACTATGGGCGCCCTTCATCGTTCCGCCCGCGCGCCTGCACGCCCGCGCCAGCCGCTCGGTCCGCGTCTTTGCGCGGTTGCGCGATGGCGTCACTATCGAGCAGGCGCAAACTCAAATGAGCGCCATCGCCCGCCAAATCGAGCGGGAATACCCCGCGACGGATACCGATATCGGCGCGCGCATTATGTCTCTCGAAGAGGCCACCGTGGGTAAGATCAAACCAGCCTTACTGGTGCTGCTGGCGGCCGTCGGCTTCCTGCTATTGATCGCGTGCGCCAACGTGGCGAATCTCCTCCTGGCTCGCGCGACCGGCCGCCAAAAGGAGATCGCACTGCGCGCAGCCATCGGCGCCAGCCGCTGGCGCATCGTACGGCAGTTGCTGGCTGAAAGCGCGGCGCTCGCGATGGCGGGTTCGGCGCTCGGTCTGCTGCTGGCGTACTGGGCGATCCACGCGCTCACGGGCGCAATTCCGGAAGCCAGCCGCTTCACGCTGCCGCGGTATCGCGAGATCGGCATCGGCATTCCGGTCCTGTTGTTCACGGTGGCTATTTCCGCAGTGACTGCGATCCTGTTCGGCTTGGCGCCAGCGCTGCAATCCTCACGGCCCGATCTCAACGCCGCATTGAAGGAAGCCGCGCGAGGTTCGTCGCGCCAGAGCGGCCGCCTGCGCAATCTGCTGGTGGTGAGCGAAGTCGCCGTCTCACTGATCCTGCTCTCCGGCGCCGGACTGATGATCCGCAGTTTCCGGAACCTGAGCGCGGTGGATTCCGGCTTCGACCCGCGCAACGTTCTCAGCATGACGGTCAACGTAGCCGGTTCCCCCTTCGGCGCGCCGGATAAGCACGCGGCATTCTTCCGCGAGACGCTCACCCGCGTCGCGGCAGTACCCGGCGTTCGCGCCGCCAGCGGAATCAACCATCTCCCCCTCGCCGGCGACCAGTGGACCTTCGACATTCGCGTGGAAGGCCAGCCCGAACCGGCGCCGGGAGACGAGCCGAACGCGGTCTACCGCCTGGCCTTCCCCCGCTACTTCGAGACCATGCGCATCCCGCTCGAGCAAGGCCGCGATTTCACCGACCGCGACGACGCCAATGCGCCTCGCGTAGCTATTGTCAACCAAACCATGTCGCGCCGTTATTGGCCGAATGGCGGCGCAATCGGCAAGAGGTTCCGCAACAGTTCGAAGGACCGTTGGGCAACCGTGGTCGGCATCGTGCGCGACGCCGAACAGCGCGATTGGGGCAGCTCCGCCTATAGCGAATTTTACTTGCCGTTTCCGCAGTCCGAATCGCAGAGCTACTTCACGCTCGTGGCGCGCACCGCCGGCGATCCACGCGCCCTCGTCGAACCGATCGAGAAAGCGGTCTGGGCGCTCGATCCCGACCTGCCCATCGCCGAGGTGCAGAGCATGGAGCAAGTGGTTAACCGGGCAGTGTGGCAGCCGCGGTTTTCGACTACGCTGTTGGGCGGCTTCGCGGCGCTGGCATTAGCGCTGGCGGCCATCGGAATCTACGGCGTGATCTCATACGGCGTGGGCCAGCGGCAGCGCGAAATCGGCATCCGCATGGCGCTGGGCGCGCGGCCAGGCGATGTGCAACGCGACGTGCTGGGCGAAATCGCGAAGCTGGCCGCAGTTGGAAGCGCAGCTGGCATTGCAGGCGCGCTGCTGCTTACGCGCTATCTGCAGACGCTGCTCTATCAGGTGAGCGCCACGGACCCGGTGGTGATCGCGCTGGCTGCGTGCGCGCTGGGGGCGGTGGCTTTGGCGGCGGCCTGGCTGCCGGCGCGGCGGGCTACCAGGGTGGATCCAGCGGCGGCGCTGCGGGGCGAGTAGCGCGCGTCAGTGCACTATTAAGAACCAGGCGGGGGCAGCAGACCGAACACATCCACTCTGTGCTTTGCATCCACATACACGCGGCCGTCGGCTACCGTAGGTATGGTGAACCGGAGAGTCACACCCACGCGGTCGCGATCGCGGTTCTGCTCACTGTTGTAGAGTTCGCGGGCAACGTTGGCGGCATCGTAAGCGCGCAGGACCGCCGGCTGGTCGGCGCCATTCCAGGTCTTGGTCTCGATGAGCCAGACGATGCCATTGCTGGTCCCGTTAGCCGAGATAGCCGGAGTGGCTCCCGGATTCCCGAACCTCTGGACGCTAATCGCGTCGGGCTGCGCGGGGAGTCTGCCATGGTTCAGCGCGAAGGCCGACAGATAGTCGCCGCTCGCCAGGATATAGACGCGGCCGTTCCAGTATGCGGGCGCGGAGTAAATGCCGTCACGGAAGCGAATGACTTGTACCGCGTGGCTGTTACTCGACTCTTGGAACTTGCCTAAGTGGCCGCGATCGAGAACATACAGACTGCCGTCTTTGCCGCCCACCAAAGCGAGGCCGAATGGCGCGCCCGGCTGCCGGGGAAGTAAGAGCGGGCCGCCGGAGCCAAGGTCGTCATCGTCGCGGTTGAGAGACTTCTCATTGAATGGAGTGAAGTAATCCAGCACGTTCAGGCTGCGGTTGGCCAGCCCCAGCTTGAGGAGGCTGTCACCGTAATCGCGGCCGTTGGCGGCGGCTGTGAATTTGCCGTTTCCGGTGGCGATATAAACGTTCCCCTCCTCGTCGGCGGCCGGGCCGTTATCGCTCTGCCAGATGCCGCTCTGTTCGTCATCCGGGGAAGTGTTGAATACCGCGGTTTGCGCCAGCGTGCGCGCGTCATACGCCATCACCCAGCCGTGGTAAGGGCTGACATCGCAGGACGACCCCCATGTCAGGTAGACCTGGCCGTTCACCAGCAGCAGCGCGGCGCGCGGCAGCTCGCGCAAGGGTTCGAAGGCGACCTCGGCCTGCGACGCGCCGCGGCCCTTCACGGACGCTTTGATCTCGACTGGTCCGCCGAACTTTTCCGTCCCGGTGGTGATCGCCAGCGCGTGCAATTTCTGCACGTAGCGGGCCGATGAGAAAGCCCCGCCGCCCTCTTTGGTCCGCGCCAGAACGTAGAGCGTTCCGGTTTGCAGATCGATCGCAGGCGTGGGCGTGATTCCGATTTCGGGGGCTATGAACGGGCAGGCGACATCGCGGGCGGGCACGGTGGAGACGCCCGCGCCGGAGTTGAGAAAATTGACGCGCCACAGAGGACCGGTCGCAGCGCCCGCGGCATCGAATGCATACACGCTGTCATGTTCCGTGGCGATGAAGACGACGTTGTGGGTTCCCTTTCCGGGGATCTCGACGCCGGCCACGTAAAGCGGCTGGGCATAGACGTCGCCATCCACCGGAAAGGAGAAGATCTTGCCGAAATGGGCGGCGTTGACGTTGGCGGGAGTCAGCGTGGTCTCATGCAGCGTGGCGCCGGTGCGGGCGTTGTCGTATTGCGCAGTGAGCACCTGAGCGGCGGCGTGCGAGTGCGTCAACAGGACAAATACAGGAATGAGAGCGAACGATCTTGCGGATGAGAGACTGAGCATGAGAGTATTTTCGCGCAGGCGAGACAGAGCCCGTGGAGTAGGATAGAAGGCGGCGGAGAACCGCGACTCACTCTCGTCTCGTCGAACCGGAGATGCAGATTTCCCCGGACGGTGGGTGTATCATGAGTCAGCATCAGGAGGCTTTGTCGCCTTTAAGGCGCTTTGCAGAAGCATGCAACTTACTCAAGCCGTTCCCTACGGGAAAGTCCGCGGCGTCGCGGCGCTGTTGGTTCTGTTTCCGCTGGCCGCGTTAGCTGGAGACGATTATTTTCCGCCGCCCGACAGTGAAGGCGGTTGGCGCACTCTCAAAGACAGCGCCCAGATTCGCAAGATCGCGGGCATGGATCTCACCCGGCTGGACTATGCGTTCGAATATGCCTCGCGCAGCAGCCAGCATGGCGGCCTGCTGGTGGTGCGGCATGGCTACCTTGTCTTCGAGAAATATTATGGCAAAGGCAGCCGGATGGCGACGCCCGTGGTAGCCTCATGCGCCAAAGCGTTCACCAGTATTGCGTGCGGCATCATGCTGCATGAATACAAGGACAAGTTTCCGCTGGGACTGGACACAAAGGTGTTCACTCAGCAATACCTGCCCGAAGCTTTTCCGCTGGATGACCCGCGAAAGGCCGATATTACGCTGGGGCAGTTGCTTTCCATGGCCTCGGGTCTGCATGGAGAAGGCGGCAATCCCGGTTTTGTGAACGGCGTGCCCTCGGTGAAACTGGAGCCTGTGGGCGGCCGCGGACGCGGAGGCGGACAAGCGGCAGCGCCCGGCCAACCCACGTTGCCAGGTCCGTTCGATCCGAATCAGCAGGATCAGAGCGCTCTGCACACGCCCCTCTGGACCGATCCGGGGGCTGGTTATTCTTACACTTCGCAATCTCCGCACATCGCGTCCATCGTGTTGCGGCACATCACGGGCATGGAACTGCAGGAGTATATCGATAAGAAACTGGCGCAGCCTGAGGGTTGGGGCCAATGGGGCTGGGGCGTGTACCGCGGCGAAAACAAGATTCACACGCCGGGCGGAGCCGACATCGCCATGCACGCCACGGATTTTCTCCGCTTCGAATACGCCATCCTTCACAACGGCAAGTGGGGCAAACAGCAATTGATTCCCGCCGCTTACGTGGAAGCTTGCGGCAAACCGTCGCCTTATCAGAAGCATGCCCCGATGAGCCTGATGTGGGAGGTGAATGCGGACGGCCATGTCGCGGGCGCGCCGCGGGACGCGTTCTTCAAATCCGGCGGCGGCGGTTTCGGAGTGGTCGTGATTCCATCTCTCGATATGGTGATCTACAAAATGGCCGGCTCCGACCGGCAATATGATCCCGGCTCGACGCACATTCCGCAAGACTACAAGTATTACGACGGCTCGCGCGACAACTGGAAGCCGGCCGAGCGAAGCCAGTTCAGCGATGGACCTATAGGCACCGACGACGGCTTGCGGCGGACAATTGAAATGGTGGTCGGAGCGGTCGTTCAGTGAGGTCGTTGAGTAGGGTCGTTCAGTGAGTTAGTTCAGAGTTAGCCCAGTGAGTCAGGCGGAATGAAGACGGCTCGCCGATATCGGTGGAACAGCGTCCGGCAGCGCTCGGCGTTGTTGCGGCGGATGTGGCATCGCCGGCGGGGGCACGACGGCGTGGATGCCTGAATCCTAACACGGAGGCGCGGAGAGGCGGAGGAAAACGCGGAGTCTTTGAGGGAGCGCCGATTATGCGCCATCCCCGCAACTCCGTGGCGAACTCCGCCTCTCCGCGTTGAAGGCCAGCCCGCCCTTAGCGCCGGATTAAGCCGCGGCGGCGGCTTCTCTCACTGCCTGAACGTCGAGTGTAATGTCCACTTTCTCGCCCACCACAAAGCCGCCGCCCTCGAGCGGGATATTGAACACGAGGCCGAAATCCCGGCGGTCAATCGACGTCTTGGCGGAAAAACCGGCGCGCTCGCCGCCCCACGGGTCCTTCTGGCGTCCGAAGTATTCCGCATCCAGCGTCACCAGCTTCGAAACCCCGTGGATAGTGAGGTTGCCCGAAATCTTGAAATGTTCGGGATCCACCGTCTGCACACTGGCGCTCTCAAACGTAATATTCGGGTGGTTGGCCGCATCGAAGAAATCCGCCGAGCGCAAGTGCTCATCCCGTTGCGGTTCCTTGGTGTCGATGGAGGCGACGTCTATGCTCACCTGAACCTTCGAGAGTTCCGGGTAGGCGTCGTCCGTTTCCAGAGAGCCGCTCCAGGTCTTGAAGCTGCCGTGTACGCGTGAAATCATCAGGTGCCGAACGGAAAAACTCACGCTCGAATGCACCGTATCGAACTTCCATTTTTCTAGCGCCATATGACGGTATAGATGCGCGCGGCGCCGATTCGGATTCGTTCCCTCAAACCTGGCGGGCGCGGCCAATCCCCCATAATTGAAGGGTGCCCGGCCGTGTCGCGTTCCAATATCCCAACTTCCGTTACTACATGACCGCCCGTTTTCTAGCAACCGCCGCTTCGGAAATGCAGGCTGTCGCGGTCGGCTGGCAGGTGTATTCGATTACACACCGGCCGCTCGACCTGGGACTGGTCGGATTGGCGCAATTCCTGCCCGGCGTGCTGCTATTCCTGGTGGCCGGGCACGCCGCCGACCGCTTCCCCCGCCGCCGCATCATCATGGCGTGCTTCGCCGGGTTCTCGCTCTGCTCGCTGACGCTGCTGACGCTCACCGCCATGGCTATCCATTCCACCTGGCCGATTTACGCGGCGCTGCTGGGCAACGGCGTAGTGCGCTCGTTCAACGGGCCGGCCGGGCAATCGTTCCTGCCCTCCTTGCTGCCGGAAGAGCATTTCCCGAATGCCGTCGCGTGGAGCGCTTCCATCTTTATGTCGGCCACGATCATGGGCCCCGCGATCGGCGGACTGCTCTACGGATTCGCAGCCAGTCCCGCGCCCGTGTATGGCTCCGCGGCGGTAGGGGCGCTCGCGTCGCTCCTACTGGTTTCGAGGATTCGCGTAAAAGTGCCTGTATGGCCCCGCACGGTCGCCACGGCCGACATGGTGCTCGGCGGACTGCGTTACATCTGGCGCAAAAAGCTGGTGCTTGGCGCCATGTCGCTCGACCTGTTCGCGGTGTTGCTCGGCGGCGCCGTGGCGCTATTGCCGGTGTATGCCGCCGAGATCCTCAAAATCGGCCCGTCGGGACTCGGCTTGCTTCGCAGCGGACCGGGCATGGGTGCGTTCATCGTCGCCGTGGTGACTGCGTACCGGCCGCTCAAACGCCATGCCGGCACGGCGATGCTGTGGTGCGTGGCGGGTTTCGGCGCGTTCACCGTAGTCTTCGGCCTTTCGCGCAACGCGGCCCTTTCCATGGCAGCGCTGGCGATGCTGGGCGCGTGCGATATGGTGAGCGTGATCGTACGCCAGACCATGGTTCAACTGGCCACGCCCGACGAAATGCGCGGCCGTGTGAGCGCCGTGAATATGGTCTTCATCGGGGCATCGAACGAAGTTGGCCAGTTCGAATCGGGCATCACGGCACAGTGGTTTGGAACGGTTCCAGCGGTAGTCTTGGGCGGCCTGGGGACCATCGGCATTGTGGCCTTGTGGGCGTGGATGTTCCCCGAGTTGCGCCGCGTGGATGAGCTCACAAAGCTAAGGTAGCCTTGCGGTCGCAGACGACCCAAAAGACGACCGGGCGACTCTACTGCACCCGCTTGAGTTCGATGTCCTTGCCGTCGAGGTGCAAAATGAGCACCTGCGCAGGGCCGTCGCCATCGGGTTTGAATGTACATTCGTCGCTCGAAGCTGCCGAGTAGAAATCCTGGGCGCTCTCGGGAAGAAGCTCTTGCCTCGGTTCGTCGTTTTCCTGAACGAACAAATGACCATTTTCGACGCTAACCGACAGAACGACGTCCTTCGCCAATGCGTACCGCCCGGCAAGCCTGCTCAATTGTTCCGCTGTGAGGGAGACCGTTTTGTGCTCTTTGAGTTTGGGCAGCGGAGGAAGCAGGTTGTATGGGGTATAGTTCTCCCAATCGAATGGAAATGAGGTTGGCCCCAGGACCGAATCGACGAGAGGCTTAAACACTCCCTCGCCGTTTGAGCTGTTCGTCATGATGAGGATGCCGCTGCCATTATTGAGACAGAGCGCCAAATGTCTCCACCCCTCGTCATGCCCTTCCTTGAAGAACGCCTTCCCGTGAGGAGATGAGTAGAGCCCCCAGCCCAACCCATAGCGCAGCCGAATCGGGTCATTGTCGGCGGTGGTCGCAGTTTCCAAGGATGGAAACTGATGCGCAGAGTGGATGCCGATTTCGGGACTGAGCATTTTGCCGGTAGTTCGGGTGTTTAGGATCTGTCGACGCATGATCGCGCTCAGGAACGCGGCGTAATCCTGAAGCGTCGTCTGCATGGATCCGGCGGCATCGGGAGTGGAGCGTTTTTCAGGACCGAGCGAGCGCCCATACTCGTCGTAGCCGTTCGCGAAATCGTCTTCAAATCGCGGTTCCCAAACCATGCTGGTGCGGGTCGCATGCAAGGGCCGACAAAGCGTCTTGTCGATCAACACAGTAAGGGACTGCCCGGTCACGGTTTCGACCACCAGTTGAGCGAGATCGATGCCCTCGCCGGAGTATGCGTAACGCGTTCCAGGTTCAAAGTGAATCTTGAGCTTCCGATCGTCCTCAAATGCGCGCCAATTGGGAAAGCCGCTGGTGTGGCTCAGCAGAATGCGCAGCGTGAGCTTCTTATAGCGGTCGTCTCCCTGGAGGTCCGCATATCTCGGATATTCGGGAAGCGGCTTGGGAAGGTACTCATGAATCGGCTTATCGAGGTCGAGTACGCGGTCTTGCACCAGGCGCATGACGACGGCGGCAAATGCCGATTTGCTCAAAGACGCAGCGGTCATGACAGAGTTCGGCGTGAGCGGTAATCGCTTCTCGGTATCGCGATAACCGTAAGCTTTGAGATACGCAATCTTGCCTTCGTGGAAGACGGCAATTCCTGTACCGGTCACGTGGGCCGCTTCCATCAGGCGCGCAACGGTGGCGTCAATTTCAGAAGTTGCGATGTCGCGGCCATCCGGTCGCTTAATGGTGAGCTCATTTCCGCAGATGACGGGCGCGGCTACGAGCGCCATCGACGCGATAAGGAATGGCGATCGAATCATTCGTTCCCTCCGTGGTTGCACAGCGTCTTACACCAACGCCATTATAATCAGCCGTCAAACCTGTCAGACTCGGAAAGTCGACGGACGCGGCCTTACGTCCGTTTGGCCTTGATGAACTCCATCTCGGTCTGCTTAGGAATCCCCGGCTCGAAGCACCGGCGGCAGCGCGCTTCGTAAATGTCCGAGGCGCCCACTACGATCAGATCGTCCGAGCCCCGCAGCCGCTGCGTGTGTTTCGCCGGATTCCCGCAGCGCATGCAGATCGCCAGCGTCTTGGTGATGGATTCCGCATGCGCCAGCAGATCCGGCATGGGAGTGAACGGCCGCCCCATATAATCGGTATCGAGTCCCGCGATGATCACCTGTTTGCCGCTATCTGCCAGCTTCTGCGCCACGTCCACAAGCTCCGGCCCCATAAAATTGGCTTCGTCGATCCCGATCACTTCCGACCGCCAATCGATGCGGTCGAGAATCTCGGCGGCGCCGCTCACTACCTGCGACTTCATCCGCAGATCGCCGTGGGAGACGATTTCGTCGTCGGAGTAGCGGTTGTCGATCGCCGGCTTGAATACCTCGACGCGCTTGCGCGCAATCATGGCGCGGCGCAGGCGGCGGATCAACTCTTCGCTCTTGCCCGAAAACATAGGTCCGCAGATGACTTCGATCCAGCCGACGTTGCCGGTGATTATGTCCATGAATCCGATGTTAACCCGCGGTGCTTACCGGGATTCCGCAGGGGCGATACAAGAACCTGCGGCGGCGCTTGCATTATCATGAGACTGATCGAACCTTGCATGATCCTCACCATCTTCAACGCTTCGTAGACGCCCAGAATCGCGTCTACGACCAGGTATGCTCAGAACTCCGCAAGGGCGACAAGCGCGGCCATTGGATCTGGTTCGTTTTTCCGCAAATCGAGGGCTTGGGCTCTAGTGCGACCGCGGCGAGGTTCGCGATTACTTCGCGGGAAGAGGCCCTCGCGTACCTGGAACACCCGATACTTGGACCGAGGCTGAGAGAATGTACCCGGCTGGTGACGCTGGTGGAGGGACGTTCGCTGGACCAGATATTCGGCTATCCCGACGACCTGAAATTTCGATCTTGCATGACCCTGTTCGCCCATGTCACGGCTGACAATCAGATCTTTGTGGATGCGTTAGAGAAATATTGCGGGGGCGAATTCGACCCCATGACGCTCGAGCGGTTGTGATCGGCCAACGACAGACCAGGAGGTCTGTCGTACATCGTCTCACACGACGGCCATGGGCGCACCGCTCGCGGCTTCCATCACACGCTCTTCCAGTTCCTCCAGCGCGCCCGCGAAAAAATGGTCCGCCGCTTCGATCCATATTAGACGCTTCGGCTCGGCCACCTGAAGATACATCCGCTCGAAATCCGGCCGCGGCCCGAATTCGTCGTGCGTGCTGTGAATAAAGATTTTGGGCACAGCGCACTCCGCGAGGAATTCCACCGGCCCCATGCGCGTCGCAAATCCGGCCGCCAGCAGGAACTGCGCGCCGCCCAGTTCACAGCCCATTTCACAGCACATTTCACAACCCAGCTGCATGATGGCGCGCGACCCGAACGAAAAACCAGCCAGAGCGAACGGCAGCTCCGGATAGCGGCCGCGCAGATATTCCAGCGCGGCGCGCGCATCTTCGATCTCGCCGGCCATATACCCGTGCTCGCCCGCGCTCTGCCCCACGCCGCGGAAGTTGAAGCGCAATACCACGCAGCCGGCGCGCCGCAATCCGCGGGCGATGCGGTATACCACCTTGTTGTGCATGGTCCCGCCATAGAGCGGGTGGGGGTGGCACACTACCGCCGCCAGACGCGGCGGGTGGCCGTCCGGCTCCTCAAGCATCCCTTCCAGGCTGCCCGCGGGCCCCGCGAGCGATAGCGATTCGATGCGGCGCGCCACTTCAGTTGGTACGGTAATTGATGAACTGCATGTCGATGCCGAAATCGCTATTGCGCAGAAGCTGGATGGCCTGTTGCAGCGTGTCGCGATCTTTGCCCGCGATGCGCACAAAATCGCCTTGGATCGAGGCCTGCACCTTGAGCTTGCTGTCCTTCACCTTCTTCACGATTTCGCGCGCCTTTTCGATGGCGATGCCCTGTTGCAGCGTGATTTCCTGCTTCACGGTGGATCCGGCCGACGGGATGATTTCGCCAAAGCTGAGTCCCTTGAGCGGCACCTTGCGCTTCACCAGCTTCGACTGGAGAATCTCCACCACCGCCTTGAGCTTGAACTCATCCGAGCTGGCCAGCAGAATCTTATTTTCCTTCTCTTTCACCTCGATGCTGGACTTGGAATCCTTCAGGTCGAAGCGGGTTTGGACTTCCTTGGACGCCTGCTGAACGGCGTTGAGCACTTCCGGCATTTCGATCTTGGAGACTACGTCAAAAGTGTTGTCGGGCATAAATCATTCCGATTCCGGCCGGCCCGCTTGCAGGCCCAGCATAGAGCCGCGAATCCGCAGCGGGTGGACGCGGCGAACCGCTTCAATGCGATCCGCCAGCTCCGCGGGCTTGTTGGAAGCCTGCGCCGCCTCTAGCAGCTTCGCGTCGGATTTCCTGTTCTGTAAAGCAGCCACTACGCGGCGGGAGATTTCCTCAACCATGGCGTCGATGGAGGCGTCCAGCGCCAGCATTACCGCCGCGCGAACCTGCTCGGCGTCCACCACCGCTACAAACGGGGTGGACGGCGTGGGCGGCGGCGGCGCTACGGCCGCACCGCCGCCGCCCGATTCCTGACGCTCGCTGGTCGCCGCCTCCGCCAGTTGCCGCACCGCTGCCAGCAGCGCAGTCGCCTCGAACGGCTTCTTGAGCGACCCGTCCGCCCGCACGCGCAGCGCCTCCGCTTCGTCGATAGGTTCCAGCATGCCCGCCGTAAGAATCACGCGCACATGGCGGTGACGCGGGCTCATTTTGAGGTACTGGCAGATATCATAGCCGGTGCGGCCGGGCATTACCGTGTCGGCGATTACGATATCCGGATCGACGTCGTCCATGCGCACCAGCGCCGAATCCGCATTGCTGACCGTGACCACTTCGAAGCCCTCGCCGGTGAGTATCCTCTCGCCGATGCGCTGCGCGTGAGGGCTATCGTCGACCAGCAGAATGCGGCTCATTGCTGTTTTATCGGATCGCTCGGTTTGGTTGTCGTACCCCCAGTAGCGTCGCTCTGTTTGCCGGTGGTATCGCTGGTCTTTTTGGTGGAATCGCTCTTCTTTTTCTTGGTCGTCTTCTTCTTGACGGTCTTAGGTTTGGCAGCCACGCCCGTGTGGTTCTGCGGAGTCGCCGTCGAGGCGGAGTTCACGGGGTTGGTGGCGCTGGCAAGACCGCCGACGCTTGTCGACGCGGCCGCTGCCGGAGATCCATCGGCCGGCTTGGCGCCCGCACCCGCGGCTGGCGCGGCTCCGGCTCCAGTTGCGGTTACCGTCGCATCCGCCGGCGCGGCTGCTCCGCCGGTAGTCCCAGCGGCGCGCGCGTCGGGTTTCGTGTCGAGCACACTAGCGCTGGCCGGCGGCGCAGTGGTCGCAGTCACCTCATTGGTCGCAGCACCCTGTCCGGAAGCCGCCGGCGGGACGCTGTACGGAACCGTCGGCGCCAGCCTGCCCATCACCGGCGTGCCCGATTTCGCCGCTGTATTCAGATTGGGATGATCGTTAAACGGTCCGGTCATCTTGCTCATCAGGCTGCGTTTCGCGATGTTCTCCTTCTCATACTTCATGCGCGAGAGAGCCACCGGGTCGGCTTCCGGAACGGGGCGCTTCATCTCTTCGAGGCGCGCCTTAGCATCCTCCACATGCGCGCTCAGCGGGTAATCCTTCACAATCCTGGCGTATGCGGCGGCCTGCTGATCTTCAAAGCGATCGCCCATGTGCTGGTAGTCTTCGGCTTCCTGCCAAAGCGCTTCGTCCGCCTTGCTGTAGAGCGGATATTGCTCGGTAAGCGCCTGGAAGCGATTCGCCGAGGCCGGGAAACTGCCCTTCTTGTAATAGAGATCGCCCACTTTATATTCGCGGTCGGCCAGTATTTCCTGGATGTCGCGCAACATCTGCCCCACTTCCGGCGCGAACTTGCTGTTGGGGAACTGCACCAGCACGTCCCGGCATTCGTCGTCGGCGCGGAAAGCGTGGGTGGGGTCGCGGTCGCTCTTATCCATCTGCTGGAATTGCATCTTGCAGATTTTCTCCTGCGCCTCGGCCGCTTCTTCCATGGCCGGATAGAACAGAATGAAGTCCTTGTACTCCGCCTCCGCCTGCGCCAAGCCGTGCGAGCCGCCCTCGCGGAACCAGCTATCGGCATAGAGCAGCTTCGCCTTGGCCAGGTATTCGCTGTTGTCGTAAGTGTTCATGAGCGTCTGCAGCGTCAGGCGTGCGCGCTCATAGCGCCCGTGCTCCACGTTACTCATGGCGCTATCGAACAGCACCTTATCGGGCTGCTGGGTATTCTTGGTGATGGGGTTTTCGTAGGCCTTCTTGCGGCAGCCGCCCGAAAACGCCAGCGCCGCCAGAGCGGCCACAATCCCGGTATAACGGAGGACGTTTTGATACATATAGATTCCTATTTTACGCAACACGCGGCCAGAAAACACCAAGCGCGTTCGCACGAGTGTGAACGCTGCACGCTCGAGAGCGTGCGCCACGATGGCACTGACAGTTCCTTACTCGGCATATAAGAGCATTCAGCACATAGCTCAACACGTAGCTCAACACGTAACAGCGTTCGCGCCCGCCGCAATTCGTTGCATCTCGCGCACGGTGTTCTCGGGATCGGCGCTGTGAAAGATAGCCGACCCTGTTACCACCCAATCACACCCCGCGCGAACCACTTCGGCCAGGTTATCCAGATGAACTCCGCCGTCAATCTCAATCGGCAGCCGTAACTTCTTTGCCCTTCGCATCCCGGCCAGCTTGTGCACCTTGTCGAGAACGTAAGGGATCAATTGCTGTCCCCCGAATCCTGGATTTACGCTCATAAGAAGCACGTAGTCCGCCACTTCCAGAACATCCTCCAACACCGACACCGGCGTGGCCGGGTTCAAAACCACGCCCGCCATGGCGCCTTCCTTC
>JBEKNN010000210.1:0-16377 GCA_049522755.1 Bryobacteraceae bacterium
GGAGAAGGCGATTGGTGCTTAATGGACTCTATCGGACTCCGCCTTCGGAGGATTCCTCGTAAGTGATTGAAAAGATGGAGCGGGAGATGGGGTTCGAACCCACGACGTCCAGCTTGGGAAGCTGGCATTCTACCACTGAATTACTCCCGCTTGCCTTTGTTTTCAATGACTTTCAGAACCAGTTCTCATTCTGAACGCTAATCGAACGACAACATCATTGTATCAGCAATCTCTGCTCTAGCTGGTTCACGATCACCGACCGGCTTTCAACAGATGACTGCGTATAAACGTTTTGGCTCACATCGAGCGTATGCCCGAGTTGATCCGCCACAAGCTTTCCGTCGGCTCCCAATGCCTTCATCAAGGTGGCGTTCGTGCGGCGCATCACCTGAAACGTTGCCCATTCCAGACCAACCTTTTTCAGCGCCGGACACATGACCCTGTTCCACCAGTTGTCCTTGGACAATGGCGTCATCCGTTCCGAAGGGAATACCCACGCGTCATCGCGGCTTTCAACCGCCATCATGCGCCAGCTCTCGATTTCGACCAGCAGCCCTTCCGAAAGCGCCGCCTGCCGGGTCGAGTTATCCGTCTTCGGTGTGTCAATCCTCCTTCGATAAATGCGCTGCTGAATATCAGCGTGAGTGGCGGTCAACCGGCCCCAGGTCATAGCGAAGATTTCACCGGGACGCATCCCGGCAAGGATCGCGAGTTTCGCGATTAACCGCTCCCGCAGATCGAGAGCGCCAAAGCATATCTGGACCTCCTTAATGGTCATGGCCCGGTGGACCGGCTTCTTTGCGGCCTTCGGAGTAAACAGGAGTAGAGCCGGATTTCGTTCCACCTGGCCTTCGGCTACGGCCATATCGAAAATCTGTTTGAGATCCCACCGCAGATGATCGACGACCGAGAACGATAGCGGTACGCTCGCCTTCAGGTCGAGCAGGTCCTGAAGCTCGTCGCGCCGGAAACTTCGCAGCTCCCGATCCTTGAATGTTTTTACAAGATGCACGTTGACCCGGTTAATATTGTTTTCCCGCGTCGAGTCTTTCCACTTCCGGCTGTAGTACGGAAAATAAACCTTCTCGACGAATTCTCCAAGTTTCCATGCCTGGCAGGTTTCGCCCTTCGCACGCTCTTCGGTGACGATCTTGGCGACTTTCTCCCGAGCCTCGGTTTTGGTCATGTCCTTGATCAGACCGACCACTTGGCTACCTCGCTTGCCATCGACAGTCCAACTGCCGATCCAGCGCCCGCGCTGCTTTCTGACACCTCCTATAGAGTGCCGTGTACGCATAATTTCTCCTTATGCGTCCTTGCGGCCTCGTTCTGGCGATGTTTGAATCGTACCACCGCCGCTTTCGTTTCGGGCGATCCAGGCGAGAAGCGTTCCTCGACGCACCAGCTTTCGGCGCCCCAGGGACACGGCGGGAATGGGCGGGCATCCCGGCACCCGGCCGGCGACCGCCTTGCCGACATGCGCCTTCGAGCACTGAAGGAGCCTCGCCACCTCCGCGAGGGTGAGCAGATCGAATTCCTGTAGGGTAGGGGGCATAAGAAACCTTAAGCGGGCTGCCGCTTGCCTTGCCGGCGTGAACGCCGATCAGGAATGTTGATCACCACCGGCTTCCAGGCCCCAATTTCTTGCAGAAGAATGACAATCGCGGCACGTCCCAAAGGCGCCGGTTCGATGGGTGTTGGAATCCGTCGACCATCACAAACGTGAATCATCCGAGCCGAGATGTCGTAAACCGTTGCGCGACCTCTGCCCGAGGCCTCGCCACCGCACACGATTCGAAAAATGCAGCCGGTGGGCTTGTGCCGCATCATGTTCCAGCCTTCCATCAACTCCCAATCCCTCGGTTCGTATAGAGTGCCTTTAGCCTTGGGATCTAGACGGATCAATTCTCCACTCACGTCCATACACAGGTCGCGGCTTGGCGAACCGTCTCATCTGTGCCGGCGAATGCGGCTGGTGTGCCCCCGCTGTTGAGATCGACGAGGAAGCTCTTGGGATTCATACTCTCTTATATGGCTTATCCCGGTTTTTCTCAAATGGACGAACGTGCTGATAGTAAACGTGGCTGCCGTCGATGTCTGAATAGTGCTGAAACTTAATCACTTGACGACGGCGACAAGAGCAAGACCTCAGGCCCCGGGGTTGATTTTCGTCCGTCCCGCCACCTCAATTTCAGGTGACAGGACCGTCGACCTTTCAGCTTCGTGGGCCTGACCGTCGGGATCCTTAGACGGGAGTTCGTTTGATCGTTTGGGGAAGCTTCCACCACAATCGCGGCATGGACTATATCGGGCTCTTTAAGGAACTGCACCGTCGCGAATTGCCCAGCGGAGGTTGGAGCTTTTCCGGGTCGCCTCAGATGAGTCTGGAGACTACATGCTTAGCAATGTTCTCCTTGCTGGCGGAACAGCTCTCTTCAGCTGCGCACATTATTCGACCGCTCCTGCACGCGCAGCTCTCCGATGGCAGTTGGCCATCGTTCATCGGCGACGGAGAACCCTCCTGGACAACCGCGCTTGCCATCTGCGTATTGAACTCAGCAGGCGATTCATCAGGCGCCAGAGAACGGGGTCTTTCCTGGCTTTTGAAGACCAATGGCCGGGAGGCGAACTGGTTCTGGCGATGGAAATTCAAGTTGGCGGACCGAGCGGTTCGATTCGACCCCGACCGTTATGGATGGCCCTGGCTCCCCGGTTCCGCTAGTTGGGTCATTCCCACCGCATTCAGCGTAGTCGCCATCAAACAGTTCACCGCCTGCAGCCGGTCGGAGTTGTCAGAGAGGCGCATTCGCCGGGGTGTCGATATGCTCCTGGATCGAGTCTGCGTCGGCGGGGGCTGGAATTCCGGAAACAGCGTCGTATACGGATTGCCGCTCCAGGCCCACGTGGACGTCACCGCAATCGCACTGTTGGCACTTCAGGACGAGGAGCGGACCCCGGTGGTCAAGGCCAGTCTGGGCTGGCTCAAGCAAAGGTCCTCCGACATCGAGTCGGTCGAGAGCCTCAGCTGGTGCATTCTCAGCCTATTCGTGTACCAAGAGCCGGTCGAGCATCTCAAGGCCAGATTGGCAACGCTCATCGGGGGCGGCCGCGATATTCGGAACAATGCCACTCTCGCCACTGCGATCCTGGCACTCAAGTGTGGAGAGATGATCCATCCGTTCGAGGTGCTGCGATGAATCTCGATAGGCGACGGTTCGTGGGCTCGGCGGCCGGCATGGCTGCGATAGCAGGCGTGGCGGCCGATTGGCTTTGGCCGAAACATTCAGTGTCATATCGAAGGCCTCGCTCGCTTGTAGCGATTCTGAATGCGCCCGAGTACTCCGAGAAGAACGAGGCGCTTCTCATGGAAGGATTGCAACTGTTCCGTTTCAACCTGGCTGGCAAGGCCGTTCTCCTCAAACCAAATCTGGTGGAAGACCTGCCGGGGCCGGTAAACACGAACGCGAACATCATCGGAGCGGCCGCCCGATGTTTCCTTCGTCTTGGCGCGGCCCGCGTCGTGATCGGCGAGGGTCCGGGTCATCAACGCGACTCCGAACTCGTAGTACAGGCCGCCGGCCTGAAACCTCATCTCGCGGACCGGCAGATCGAGTTCGTGGATCTCAACCGTGATGAACTTGCGAGGGTGAAGCTGAAGGCGAATTACAGCGGCCTCGGAGAGCTGTGGTTGCCGCGCACCGTTCTCGATTCCGACTTTGTTGTCTCCATGCCCAAGGTGAAGACGCACCACTGGGCGGGCGTCACCCTGAGCCTGAAGAATATGTTCGGCATCGTGCCGGGCATGAAGTACGGCTGGCCCAAGAATATGCTGCACTGGCACGGGATTCACGAAAGCATCCTTGATATCTGCGCGACAGTGCCCATCCATCTCGTGATTGCAGATGGCATCACGGCGATGGAAGGCAATGGTCCGTTGCAAGGAACCACGCGTGAGCTTGGAAGGATTGTGCTCGCCAACGACCCGGTCGCCGCAGACGCTACCTGTGCACGCTTGATGGGTTTTGACCCGCTACGCGTCCAGCACTTGTCAGAAGGAGGGCGGTTCCTCGGAAATCTGCGTGCTGAACGGATCACGATGTTGGCCGAACGGATCGAAGGGCCAATCCGCCCCTTTGCCGTGGTACCCGAGTTCCGCTACCTCCTTGCGCGGACGGTCCTGTGACCATGCCTTTCGAGTTGACAGGGACACCGCTCGGACTCCATCGTCAATCAACCGGAATGAGCGAAAGTGGGTCCGTCGCAATAAATTACATGAATGCGCGCGCGGCCGGTTTCCTATGTGCGGGAGCCGGTGACGCGCCGCGAAAGGACTGAGGAAAACTGGGTCCGCCCTTAAGAAAAGTGGCGTTTTCCGTTGCCCGTTAGGTCTGAAGCAGTGGGAGCGAGTAAAAGTGGGTCCGCCGAAATATAGGTAGCCAGCGGGCGACCAATCTCACGGTGGCGTGGCACGTCCACTCGAAGCAAGGAATGAGCAAAAGTGGGTCCAGCAGAAAAGCCAGCGCGCTTCGTCCGTAAAACTGAGTTGGAAGGTCTTGCATGAAAGAGTCTGGTCGGGAACAAGGCCGAAATAGGGGATCGGCCGGACCGCCTTTTACAGATTCCGCCTTAACATGCCTTCAAGGAAGCGCAGGCACGTGTTCTCCTCGATCGAAGAGCTGTCCGAGAAGCTGGAGGCCGCAAAGTACGTCACCGATCCCGTGACGCTGAAGGTGATCTATCTGGCGGCTCAAATGCAGAAGCCAGTCCTCGCGGAAGGACCACCGGGCTCCGGGAAAACAGAGCTCGCCAAGGTGGTTGCCATCGCCGCGGACACCACTATCGAACGCCTGCAATGCTACGAGGGCATCAATGAGGAGAAGGCCATAGGTAAGTTCGATGAGTCACTGCAGCGTCTGTATCTGAATACGTTCGGCGGCACTTCGGGTGCGGAATGGGCGTCTCTGCGCCGCGACCTCCATACGCTTGAGTTCTTCCAGGAAGGACCGCTGCTACGGGCGCTTCTGTGCGAGAAACCGTGCGTACTGTTGATCGACGAAATCGACAAGGTCGGCGAGGCATTCGAAGCGGAACTCCTTGAAATCTTGAGTGACTGGCAAATCTCCATCCCCAAGATCGGCACGGTCAAGGCAAGGAGCCGGCCTTTCGTTGTGCTGACCTCGAACGAGGTTCGCCGGATAGGCGATCCGCTGCGGCGCCGCAGTCTGTACCTTCGATTCGAACATCCGACGATCGAGCGTGAGACCCGAATTCTGGAAAAGCGAACGGCCGGCACCCACGCTGAGCTGCATGGGCAGCTTGCCGGATTCGCACACGCGCTTCGAGGGTACACGCTCGAGAAACCGCCGTCGATTGCCGAGATGGTGGACCTGGCAGAAGCGCTGAAAATCCTTCGTGTGCGTGAAATCAGCGCCGAATTGCGAGATGTACTGTTACCCCTAATCGCGAAGACACCGAATGATCGCAAGCGGCTGTTGTTGAGAGATGGGTTCGAGAGTCTGGTCTTCGATACTCAGCGTTACAGCAGAGATTTTGACGGGGCAGAGCATAGAGAGGAGGAACAGGTATGCGCAGAGCGGCGGCGCTTCTAGGCATCGTCATCGCAGCAGGTCCCGTTTTTGCTGGCGATCCGCTCAGCACTCGCGAATACGAGGAGCGGTGCGCAAACTATTACGCACGCCAGTATGGAGTTTCGCCGGCCCTAGTTCGAGCGGTTATTCAAGTCGAATCCGCCTGGCAACCGGGCCTCGTGTCCTCGAAAGGTGCAATGGGCCTGATGCAACTGATGCCTGCGACTGCCCAGCACTTCGGCGCGACCCATCCTTTCTATATTCACGAAAACGTTCGTGCTGGGGTGGCTTACCTGGCAGAGCTTCAGGAGTTGTTCCACGGTGACCTTCGTCTAATGATGGCTGCCTATGCGGCCGGCGAAGGGCCAGTCCTTGCTCGGGGGCTCGACTATTCGTCGCAGGAAGTTTACACCTACGTTCAACGAATCGGACAACAGTATCGCGCTGAATTAAGGCGAAAAGAAAGGAGATAGCATGCACCACTTAACGGTCTGTATCTGCACCCTGGGCTTGCTCGAAATCGCTTCAGGCCAAACGAAGGATAGGCCGAAGACGGCAACATCAGCGATATCGGTTCCACCTGTAGGAAACGGGGCGAAGCTCGATCCAGTAATCCTAACGCGCGCCAGCCTTGATGAGAAGGTCATCACGCTCCGGTTGAGCCCGCGAGTGGCAACAACGATTCGGATGCCAGAGCCCGTTAACTCGGTTGTCATTGGGGATCCAGAACACTTCCAGGCTGAGCATTCGGAACATGAGCCCGAACTCGTGATTATAAAGCCGGTTTCCAGCGAACCGGCGCAGACAAACCTTTTGATCACGACTGCTCTGGGGCACCAGGTGAATCTCTTGCTGATCAGTTCTGGACATCAGAGCAGCGGAACGCAGACGGTAGATGTGTTGTTGAAATACGGCAAGCCCACGGGGGGAAGCTTTCTCGTCGACGAGAGTCCTATTTCTGCATCCCTGGTCGCTGACACGCAGAGGCTTGATGTTCCAGGTAAGCTCCCAGAGTCGCTGTCTACGGGTCCGCAGATGATGTCAGCGGCTGATCTGATAAAGGCAGCGTCTGGCGCGGCTTCAAGCAGTGTCGAGGAGAAATCTGGCGCAGTATTGGATAAATTGCTCGACCGCCAAAAAAGAGCGTCGCTCCCGATGTTATATGGACAGCATCCGGGCGTGATCGATGCCGGACCGCGAATCAAGGCGGGCGTCAGCGAAGTCCTCGACGAGGGACAGGATGTCGTTGTTCTGTTTTCCGCCGTGAACCCGGCGAACCATGCGATTGAGATTCTGCCGCCGCAGGTTCAGCTTGGAGGCAAGGTCAAGAAAAAGTGGACAACCGCGGAGCAATTGCGTGTGATCGATTTCCGATTGAGCACACGGCGTTTGGGCGCGGGGCAAAGGGCAGATGGCGTCGTGATTTTTGAAAGGCCAAGCTTCAAAGAATCGAACGAGACGCTCTTCTTACAAGTCGCCGATTCGGGCGCGGTGGATCTTCCCGCGCTGGCGCCGATCGGTTTTGGAATCAGCAGCTTTCAAGGAGGTTCAGCCCATGAAGTCCGATGACAGAACCAGGCGAATCGAACCGCAGGATGACCACGACGAAAACATTCACGTCGAGCATGACGTTGAAACTGAGGCAGCTGAGGTGCATGAGCCGCAAGCAAAGGGATGGGTGGCGCAGCTTCGCCAAATCATGCAGCGCTCTGCGCCGGGCGCGGCCAGAAGCAACATCAAGAGGCAGCAGCTCAAAGAAGACCGAACCAAGAGCTTTCTATTGCTGGCAGGGCTGACGGTCGTGCTTGCGCTCGCGTTTTTTGCCATGTTTTCGACGCCCAACAGCCGAAAGGACATCTCGAGGGCGGGCCATCCCAACCTCGGCCGCGCACGAAGCGCAGAGAACACGGACACGGGCCACTCCGTGACGCCTCTACTAAGCGCCGACACACGCCGCCCGGACGACAACAGCGGCAGCCTGAGCCCGGACGACATCCGCAATACGGCAAAGCAGCGCATGTTGGCGCAAGCAAGCCCTTCGTTTGGAACTCCTCCAGAGCCGCAGCCCGAGGTTCCCCGTCCGGAGCCGAAAGATTACGCTTTGAACAGGATTCAGTTTCCTTCGGAGACGCCAGAACAGACACCACCTCCGCCAACTTCGAACACGGAGAAGCTCACAAAAGCGTCGCTGGTGTTCGTCAGCACGGCGTCAGGGACGCGTGGAACTGCTTCTACGGAAAGAAGTGCCCAACCAGCACTGGTTGAACGGAACTGGGATTTCACAGTACTTCCTGCCGGAACTCGACTTGTCGCTCGATTGCAGACGCCCGTGAGTTCCGCGGTCAAGACTCCGGTTGTTGCGGCCATCGAATACAACTATGAGCGCGACGGCGAAATTGTAATTCCGGCGGGATCAAAGGCATTTGGAGAGCTTAGCCAGGTGAACGAGCAAGGCTACGTCGGAATCCAGTTCCATTCGATCCAGTTGCCGGATGAAACCACTCAGAAAATCGAGGGGCACGCGGTCGGATTGCAATATCAGCCGCTGCGGGGCGAGGTTACCGGCCGAAACACCGGTATGAGGGTCTTGGTTCGAAGCCTGACAGGCGTGGGCACAATTCTGGCCGCAACGGTCGGGGTTCAGACCGGCACGGGCGTGGCCGACGGGCTCTCGAATAACGTTCTGCTGCGGGAGCAGGTCGCAAATAATGTGGCGAACGCAGGACAACAGCAACTGAACGACCTGGCCTATCGCCAAAACATCGTCGTGACAGTGCCGGGCAACACGCGGTTCTATATCGTGTTGGCGAAGCCTGCGAGCGGCGCGAGCGCCGGTGCGGGCCCAGGCGGTCCGGTTCCCGCCAGCAATCCCGGCGGTATTCCGGGCTACGCAACCGCCCCCACACCGAGTGTGCAAGAACTGCGGGAGTTGCTGCAGTTGAGGCAGGAGTTAACGCAGATGTATCAGCAGCAACAGAAGGCCCAAATCGCACAGACTCCACCAGACCAGCAGTAGATTCGCAAATTCGAGGCGGAACGGTGGCCACGGTTCATTTGGCCGAACCTCAGAATCGGGGTAAAGTAGTGCTGAGGAGCGCTGTATGTCTTCTTGGCCTGCACTCTTCGCTGTTGCGCTTGCGATGTGGCTCGTGCTGAGGGGGCCGGCAGCGAAGAAACCATCCTGGGTTCAAAGAGCCTGCCGCGTCGCGACCGCATTTTTCGCTTACGCCGGCTTCTTGTACCTTTTGAAATGGGATCCATTCTGGAAGCTGCTGTCGGTGGACCTCCACAACCGAAATAAGATCGAAGGTTTTTTTATCCTCTTGTCTACGCTGATTTGGCTCATTGCAACCCTGCGAGCCCTGCTTAGCGGCTCCCGATTCGCACCTCCTCATACCGGCTTCGATGGTCTTCAGAACCGCGCCCCACGACAGGAGAAGCTTTGGCCTTTCATGAAGGACGTGGCTATCTTCTACTACTTCTTCACCCGCAAGTAAGCTTTGGCTCTCCAGAGTCAGCGCGGAGTCACAATAGCTCCACAGAAGAGCCGCCGCAGCGTTGTTCTTCTCACGCTCTTGCCCAATCGTCTCGGCAACGCGCGGCGAGGTTGCGAGGGCTGCCTCCGAGTGCCGAATCGGCCACATTCGCATACATGGCCCCTCATCCTGCCGCCCCGCCCCCGATCTGCCGCAACCTCAAACCTTGCACTGGACTGGTCAACAACGGCTCCGTGGCTCCGTGAAATCCCCGGGCCCGCCCTCACGCGGGCTCGCCTATCCGTCCCGACAAGCTGTGGCCCTCAATCGAGGAGATCGCCGGATTTTAACGAGAAGTTCCGAGAGGCAGCACGTCGACCACGTCGGGGAGCCGCGGCATCGGTAAACGCTAGGCGACCAGGCAGGACCCATTGCACGCGCCAACCATTCCTCACGTTCTCGGCAGGAGGTCTATGATGTTGAAGGGGCCCCTGTGAAACCAGTCTTGCTCTTTTTAGCCGCAGTATTGGCTTGTGAGGCGCAGTCGCGCACTCACGACGAGGTTTCGGCAGCTCAAACCAAAGACCGAGCTAATGCACCTGTCCATTTGAATGCCGGACCGTTGAAGCTCGACGTCTACATCTCCGAGACTGCTCAACTGTTTCACGTAGTCGACCAGATTTCCCAATGGAGCGAATTCTCGCACCCGCAGTACGTCAGATATTTCGAATCTCGGGGCGGACTGAGCGAAAGCGACCTGAGAATCCTCGGCGAACATGTCGCGATTCGGAAGAGGTATGGTTGGGGCCGAGGGCCGGAGCAGGTCTTCTACACTCCGCTTGATCTGGATGAGGCATTGAAGGCAGGAGTGGCGAGCGGCTACCTGACAAATGCGGAGGCCGATACCGAGCGGAGGGTCTTAACCTACTTTCGACCGCGTGTGGAGCGGCTGGTTTCGGAGTCGAGGCCTCTGGACGAGTTCGTCCGCGAATTCGCACGACAGCAGTCGAACTTGGCGGCATTTGCCGAAGAAGTGGCCCGATTCGTCGGTACGAGTCCATCGAAGCCGATTCCGTTCTACGTCATTGCCGATCCTGACGACGCAAATATGGGCGGTGGCTACAACGGCGGGAAATTAACGCTGGAGATTCCGCGAAAGAGGGACGTCTATCCGACAGTGCTTCACGAGCTATTTCACGCATTTGTGGAAACGAAAAAAGCTGAGGTTGAGACCACGGCCCGCTCAGTTCCGGGGCTGGACTTCCAGACCTTGAATGAAGCCCTGGCCTACGCCATTAGTCCCGGTCTCCATCATACTGGCGATTCGGACCAACTGCAGGCGAAGGTAAGCGCTTATATTGCCAACGGATCGCCCCTGAGCGACTCCTTCACCCGATTCAACTTTTTTGCACTCGCCCTGCGTCCGCTTCTCAAGGAGGCGCTGGCGGATCCAAATCAGAATATCGAGAGTTTTCTTCCACGAGCTGCTGACGCATGGCTCGTGCTTGTGGAACTGGATCGGGCACGCAAGCCGCAGTAGACCGCTGCTGACGGCGTAGCGTTTAACAGAAGGCAAAGTGGTTCCGAAAGGCAACTGGCTACGACCAGAAAAAGCTGAACCCGCGCTAACCCGCATCGAGTTCGCCGGCTGGGCGATACGATCTCCCGGCCGCCATTGGAGCGTATCGATCACCCACAGATTTCTCCGACGAGGTAAGGAACCAATCTCAAGCTTGCGCAAGGCTCAAACGCCCCCCAGCAGCTCGTCGCGAAACTCCATCTCCTTCCCTCGCAGCGGTTCGAAACGAACGAAAGAGTGAACGGACAAGCAGCACTCCCTAAACGAAGTACGCCAGCACTGTAGCCGCTCCCCATTGGAAGCGAGGACCTAGGCTGGAACGGTTTGCGCCGGATTTCGAATCGGGTTACGGTTTTTCCATCCCCAAGCGGGACAGAAAGGAGCAACTAATTCCGATGAAGCAAAATTCTCGGTGGCTGAAGTCAGGTGTAGCGGTCGTTCTTGCGGCGTTGGTCCTCGTGGTTCAAGCAGGTTTGATGGCCCAGAATCTGGGTACCGCCCCTCAAGTCAACGTGGCCGTTCAGGGTGAGCAGGCGACACAACCCGAAGGTACCTTCCTAAACTTGATCAACTGGATCGGCAACGTAATCGCGCCAGTCGGCGCCGGTGGCGCTGCGCTCTTGGCGATCGGTTCGTTCGCTATGGGCCGCGGATTCGCCAAATGGGTCTTCACGGCAATCGGACTGCTGATGGTCTCAGGCGTGACCCGACTGCTCGAATACTGGATTGCCCAAGGCACCGCCGGAGTCACTTAAACCTGCGTTTGGCAGGCGCGGCCTGGGATAGCCCGGCGGCGCCTGCCTGCTTCTCGCAAAAGGAAATCACCATGGCTCCTCCTCAACTGATTGCGGACTGTATGAGAGTGATGTTGCTGCTTGCACCTTCGGCCGCCATTGTCTGCCTGGTACTGGCGGGTCTCGGGCTGCGGCAGGGTTCCATCCCCGACGCGTTGGTTGGCGGGAACTTTGCGAAATGGATGTTCTGGGCGATCGTGTTCCTCACTATGCCACAGCTCATCAGTTGGTTCCCTTCGTTTGGCGTACCCGCGCCTTTGCCTAGTGGCGGCATCGGTACGGGATGGATGGCGAACCTTCAAACCGACCTCGCGAACTTTGTACAGAATTTCGTGCTGACCAGGCTTGCCACCTGCTTCGCGGCTTTCTTCGTCTTGCGAGCCATCCTCGGCATGGTTCAGGGAGGCCATCCGCTTCCCTCGATTCTCGGCGCAATGTTTCTGCTCGCAATTCAAACGACGCGGAACCTGATCAACAGCTACAACAGCGGCACGTCATACGCCACCGCGGACGTCCTCGATAGCTTATGGAACTATGTTGCGGGGACCCTCTGCCCTATCGCCGCCGGGCTGGCCATCATCGGCGCGATCTGGAACTTCGTATCGCGCAGGCCGGTGATGCCAATGGTCGGTGCAACGCTGGGTCTGCTGACAGTGTCGGCAGTCTGGAAGCTGATCACCACAATGATGTAACGCAAAGAACAAATATGTCTTTCTATAACGGACTCCTCAACCTGACGGACTGGGCTGGCAACGTGATCATGCCGACCCTGGGAGCGCTCTTCATCACGTTCGCAGTGATCCAGTACGCACGGGGTTACCACCATCTGTATTCGACGTGGGCCTATGGAGGGTTAATGTGCCTCATGGTGTCCGGCCTGTTGCGAATGTGCGAGAAGTTTGCCGGCCAACTCGGATGGAACAATCCAGATCTCTACTGGAACTCGCTCCTGAACCTGGTCGATTGGTTCGCGAATGTCATCCTGCCCGTCTACGCCGGCATGCACGTCGCCGTGGGAGCGATTCAGCTTGGTGGGCTGTTCGAACAGCAGATTCACCATCAGTTCAACCATGCACGGCATTTCCTGGGAGCCATCTTGTGCCTCTTGGCCTCGGGACTGATCCGGTTAGGAGAGTTTTTCGTAGCAAGAGGCACAGCAGGGGTTAGGTGAGGGAATTACCTCGATGTACCTTGACGAAACGACAAGGAGGAAATGGTTATGGCACTCACGGTGACGCCGGTCCCAAGAAATCTCGCGACGAAAGTGACGTTTCTGTATCTGGAGTTCGAGGACCTCTTCGTGATCCTCGGCCTTGCAGTCGTAATGAACATGTTGGGCCGATTCTTGCAGCGGGAGATGTTCGGTATCCCGATGAATGTTCTCCTGCAATACGTGGTTCCCGTGCTGAGCGTCCCGGCGCTCATCTTATTCAAGTATGGAAAACCGCGCGGATACCTGCAAGACTGGCTGACGTTTCACATGAAGCCGCATGTATATTGCGCCCTGGAGCCCGACTCAGAACAGCGCGCGGAATACATAAAGGTGGAGGAGGTCTAGATGCCAGTGACGCTGCGCCAATGGCAAGACTCTCTGCGCCAGCCGGCGCTTTGTGAACTCCTGCCGGTTCGAGACTATCTGGACGGCTGCATCATCCGCACCAACGGTTGCTTTGTAGCGGGCTATGAAACAAGCGGACTGAACACGTTTTTCCATGCGGATGAGACGCGTAATCGAACCAAAGACGTGCTGGAGGCGCTGGTTCGCTCCTTGCCCGAGCGGTCGATGCGGATGCAGGTTCGATATGAAGTGACGGACGGCCATGGCGACCTGACCGAGCGCTACGTCAAAGAACAGCGCGTCGAGAACGCAGTTCTTCAGGCCCTCGACCGGGAGCGCCTCCGATTGTGGAACATACGCGAGCAGGAGGGACGCTACCTGCAGCGAAGGCTGCACGTGTACTTCATCTGGAATCCTGACATCCACCATGACAGCCCGGATTTCGAGTGGCGGAAGACGCGCAAGAAGGCGAACAAGTGGAGCCTGTCGGCGAACAAATGCATCCAGCGAACGCTACGTGAACATGAGGATTGCTTGTCGGAGTTTGAAAGTCTGATGGCGGGCGCCCAATCCACGCTCGAAGCTACGGGGATGCACCCGCGGCGCATGACCGATCAGGAAATGTTCTTGGAAGTCAAGAGGGCGATGAATCCTCTGATGATCGATGCGAGGCCCTATAAACAGGGACTTGCTTACGAGAGCGCACGGGCGCAAATCGCGAACGTAAACATCGAGGACGAACAAGACGACCACCTGAAAATCGGCGGTCTTCTCTACTCTTGGGTCAGCGTCAAGGAAATGCCGGATGCGACATTCCCCGGTATCACCCGTGAGCTGGTCGGGCAGGAGTTTCCGCTTGTCATCAGCGCGGAAATCACGATCCCGGATCAAAGCAAGATCATGCGCTCGTATAAGCGGCGCCTTCTTCGTATGCAGGCAGCACAGAGAGATATCCATGGCGGTTTCAAGATCAATGTCGAGGCGCAAATCGCACAGGAACAACTGATCCGGACGCTGCAGGATGTCGTGTCCAGTTCGCTGAAGGTGTGCCAACTCAGTTTGCTTATCGGCCTACGAACGTCCAACCCGATCCGCAACTCAAAGGAGCCGGAAGACGCAGAGCGCATTCTCGCAGACCGCCGCCAGCGTGTCCTCCACGCGGTAGCTCGAATGAATGGCGCGCGCGGTATTCCGGAGACGCTCGCCCAGAAGCGGATTTACATCGGGACGCTTCCGGGAATGGCGGAAGAGACCAAACGGGAGCAGGAGTGCCTTACGCTGCACGCGGCGGATATGCTACCGGCGGAAGTCCCGTGGCAGGGATTGGCCTCAGCCGCGATTCTTCTGGAAACCCCCTCGCGCCAGATGGTGCCCTTCTCGCCTTTCGACGCAAGCCTGGGCGATGCCAACATGTTGATCATGGCCAAAAGCGGTGGAGGAAAGACGTTCATGGTTCAGTTGCTGCTGCTCATGCTCGGCCGGTTGGGCACGCAGATCTCCATCCTGGAGCGCGGCGACTCCTACCGGCCGCTCGTAGAACTCATGGGCGGCCGAGTGATCGAAGTAAACCTCGATGGTAGCGAGACTCTCAATCCGTGGGATCTCCCCCAAGGGGAAAAGGCGCCGTCGAAGGAGAAGGTCGCGTTTTTGAAAAACCTGACCAGGCACATGATCGGTGACGCGCCAGGTTCCGATACGACGCTCGTCGATAACGTCATCAGTGACGCTATCGCGAGGACGTACAAACGGGTCGGACTTCGCTACGCCAATCCGGTGCCGACCTTCTCAGACCTCAGGGACGAACTCGCCCAATGGCAGGACGAAGAGAAGATGCAGCGGGTGATCGACGAAGCGAAACTTGCGGCGGTCAAACTACGAACGTGGACTGAGAAAGGCATCTATAGCCGTCTGTTCGATCGTCACACGAACATCCGTACCGAGAATAGTTGGCTATTTTTCAATGTGGAGGGGCTCAGTTCGGATGCACATCTCGAAACCGCGATGAGCATGCTTATCGCGAATGCGATGGCAGATCGTGCTTCAGGCAAGAGTGGACAACCGAGCATCACTGTACTCGACGAATGTTGGTCTTTGCTTGATTCGCCGGTCCTGGCGCCGGAGGTAGTGCAGTTGTTCCGAACCGCGCGCAAACGAAATTCCAGCGTCTGGGGCATCTCGCAGACGCTCGAAGATTTTGTGGGAACTTCGCAGCAGCCGCGTCTGCATGGGCCGGGCATTGTGAAGAACGCGAACACGAAGCTAATCGGACAGCAGCCCGGGGACATGAGCGTGCTGGCGAACCAACTCCATCTGAATGAGGTGACCCTTTCGGCCATCAAACGCTTCAGCTCGCCGCAGAAGGGGCGCTGGGCGGAGATGCTGCTTGTGATCGGAGAAAAGGCGGAGACGACCCAGGCTGTTCGACTCGTTCCGACGCCTGTCGATTATTGGATCTGTACAACCTATCCGCGCGAGCGCGCTTACCGAGCCTGGTACTTGAACCAGAAGCCAGAACAGCCGCTGCTTGAATGCTATCAGGAACTAGCCCAGAGGTTCCCGGAAGGCCTGGCCGGACTTCCACAATTGCCTGAAGAACTGTCTGGCGCGGTGGCCGCACCCAGGTCCGTCCGCGCTTAGGAGGAGTATATGTTGCTCGTAACAGCCGTGTTCGGTGGCCTGATGCTCTTAAGCGCTGAGAGCCGCCGCCGTGTGATTACAATCCTATTGATTGGCGCAATCACGATACTGGGGACCTCGCCGGCTCCAGCCCAAGCTCTGCCTTTCTGCTTGCCGTGCGTCATTCAGGCGGTGCTCGCCACCATCACGGTGACCATCGGAGGCTGGCTGAATCAAATCAACAGCGTACTCGGAACGATTTTCAGGCTTTTCCAGCAGACGGTCTGGCCGCCGGGCAAGATCAGCCTGGCGAAGTCGCAGATCCAATCGATCATCATGCAGTTCCTTGGAGCGCTTCAATCGATCATGTCGATAAATCCTCACACCGCGACGCTGCCTCACCCAGTCGCACTTGAAAACGTCATTCGTGATCGGAGTACGGCCGACATTTCTTCCGTGCCGCCGGCCTACGTCAGCACCTTCCGGCCGGTTCCTCAAGCCGGCAACATCGCTCCCCAGGACCGCGATCTGACGGACATGGACGACGCCATGGCGCAAGACAACCTGATGATGTTGAAGGAATCCGACCAGGCACAAGACCTTCAGTTGCAACTGGCCAATCAGATCGAGAGCCTTGTGGCGAACCCCAACATAAACATTTCGGCCCCAGGGTCGTCGTCGCTGATTACGGCGGCGGCCGTGGCGGGCGAAATCAGGAGCCAGGCTGTGACCCAGAAGATGTTGGCCGGCTGGTTACGGCAAGAAG
>JBEKNN010000211.1:0-16235 GCA_049522755.1 Bryobacteraceae bacterium
ATGCCGTCCACGCGCAGCTTCCGCTCGCGGCCTGCCACTGTCAGGCCTTCCACCATCTCGTGAAACAGACGGAAGCTGTCCCAATACAGGCCTCCCGGAAGCTGCACCGGCTGGTTGGCGAACCGGTGCAGCTCTTCCAACCGCAGCCGGCCATCCGCCAGATTGCCGTGCATCACGCGCCCGCTTTCGGCCCCGATATCTACGGCCAGATAATTTCTCGCCAGATAATTCCCCGCCAGATCGTTCATAGGTTGAGCCGGATCTCCGGTCAGTTATTTTCATCTACGATCATACAGACCCGGTCCATTTGCGGCAGCACGCCGTAAACCGTCCAGCGGCTCTGCACACGTTGACGCACGTAGCCGAACCATTCGCTCGCCGGAAAGCGTATCTGATGCGCCGGCGCCGCCGCAACGTCCGTGAAGAACCCTGGGATGTAGCGATGGCGAAATCCGCCGCGCGCCACGCCCGCCACCATGCCCGTAGGCTCCGCGATCAGAAGATAATCGAATCCGCGGTTCGTCGAAACATCCCATCCCCAGCCTTCCACGCGCCACCACTCCTCGGCGGCCGAATTCGACAGTGCGAACGTCCTCTCAATGCCGCCGGTACAGCGGTCCCCGGAAACTGGGAATAACTCTGAGACGCGTCTGCCATGCCATGCCGCGCGCGGCTCCGCAAAAAATGCCAGACGCTCCTGGCGCAGGAACGCCGCGATTTCGCCGCGCTGCGGCTGCCCGGGTTCAGGCGCCCAAAGCACCGAGAGCAGCTTTTCATCCGGCGCGTCTACCAGCAGCGCTGCGCCCATCGCATCTGTTCCCCGTATGAAGTCGGCCCAGTCTGCGGCCATGTCTATTTGCGTCGCAAAGTGGAGAAATATCAGGCATAAGTACAGCGCGCTGTAGAATCCGGCCACTAACGCCGCCGGACGAGGCTGACGGCTGCATAGGTACAGGATAAGAATCGCGAGCGCCGCCCAAAAAGTATTAATCAAGGTGTAATAACGGCTCGGCGCGGCAATGTCTCCAGTCAGCCATTGAGGAGTCAGTCTCCCGGCGACAACGCCGACCGCACTAAGAAGAAGAAAGACGATAATTGCCGCCAGCGCTGATAGCCATGCTGGCTGCGGGGGCCGCTCTCTCAGGGTTTTCGCTCCCACATAGACGGCCCCCGCAAGGGCGAAGAGAGTCACTGCAATTCCCACGCGCAGCGAAATGGATTGCAGCGCCGCTCCCAGCAGAAGTCCTACCAGCATTACCGCATCTACCGGGTGATGTAAGATGCCCCAGAGGCCGAGGCCAAGCGCCGGAGCTTTGTAGGACCAGGAGTAAGTAGCGATCACGCCGGCGCCCAACAGCGCTATCGCGATCGTCAACCGCCGGTTCATCTTTAGATAGATCGCCTGCGCTGCCAGCACCGGCCAAACCAGGATTCCATTCGGCATCGTATAAGAAGCCACCGCTGCCGCCGCGACGCACAAGAGCAGGAAACTCTTGCGGCCGCTCTCGCGGTGAAGCGCCAGGCAAAGGAAGGCGGCGCTCGATGCGGCGTAGACGAGCGGGAACATAAACTGTATGCTCCAGACAAAGTTCTGCATCTGAAGGGGAGAGAGCATCAGATTCAGAATCACCGTGACTGAGGCTGCAAAGAGCATCCGCGATCGTCTGCCAAGCAAGACCCATGATAGGGCGCAAAGAAGACCGATGTGGAGTAGCTGAATCGTAAGCGTGAGCCATGTCAGTGACGCCCCCGATGCCCATTGTAGATTCGCAAAGAAAATCAGGCGCGGTATCACTAGCCGGTGTCCCCAATAAGACGACCACAGAATCGGGAACAGGGGACTGCCATGCTTATAGAGCATGAACTCATGTACCATCGCCCACTCGTCCAGCCATGGGACGCGGGTGTGGATGCCCAGAATTTTGGTGACAGTGAAACAGTTGAGTCGAATCGTTGCAACCGATGCCTCGGCGATCAGCGCAACGCAAAACGCAGCGCCCACTATACGAGCGACGTCACCGGCTAACCTACGCTTACTCAACCTGCCTCCCGCGTGCTCCAAAGCGCTCCTATCGCAGCGCTGAGCTTCTATTGTGCCAGAGCGGCGAAGTTGCTCGAAGCGGACCGTGGGTTTGATGAGGCGGGGGCTGGAAACGGCTTACGGTTCGGATAGTGAGGCACTCCCAGAGGAAACGGGGAGCAACAGATAGGCTGAACCTACGGAGCACCGCGCCAGTCCTCGACCCTACTAGTGAATGAAAAAGTCGTACAGGAAAGGAATAGCGAACCATCCTGGCCCCGAGCCATGCGAGGGCGGTCGTGAGGCTGCACTTGAAGCGTTGGACAGGGGAACATGCAGGCTTTGTATTGAGCCCGGAAATCGTGCATTTCCAGGGGGCCGATGGTGTCACGCAACTCGGAAGGCAACAAGGCCGTCGGCGGCAAACGCAAGCCAGCCGCACAGCATTCGCCGCCCCGGCGGCCGTCTCGTCGCGTCTGCCCGAGGATTTCTTCAACTATTGCATTTTGCCGGCCTGTGGATGCTTGTGGGGCTGTTGGGGCAAACACCTCGATTAAAAGAATCCTTATGTAAGGATACTGCATCACATGAAACAGCCAGGCGGGCGGCTGGAAACATTGCCCGCCGGCCGGGGACGCGATCCTCGAAAGGAGACTGCACAATGGTGCGTAAACTGTTTTTGACGGACGACAGCGCCGCGACGGCCATTCTAAGGCTGGTGCTGGGCGTGGTGTTTTTCGCGCATGGCGCGCAGAAAATGCTGGGGTGGTTCGGAGGGTTCGGCTTCGCTGGAACCATGGGTTTCTTTACGGGCGCGATGCATATTCCAGCCCCGCTCGCTTTCCTGGCGATTGTTGCGGAGTTCTTCGGTGGTTTGGGATTGATTGTGGGATTGCTCACGCGAATCGCCGCCTTTGGCATCGCGGTAAACATGGTGGTTGCCATTGCCACGGTGCATAGCGCGTTCGGATTCTTCATGAATTGGAGCGGGACGCAGAAAGGCGAGGGCTTCGAGTATCATCTGCTGGCGCTCGCCGTCACTAGTTTCCTGATGATTCGCGGGGCAGGAGCGTTTTCCATCGACCGCGAGATCGCGGCGGCGACGACTTCGTTCACAACACAACCAGGTCTAGCTCGCTCATGAGCGGCAAGAGCCAGGTGGAGGCGCCTCGCCTGTGGCTGGTTCTTTCGAGGTGCCATCGCGCGGTGAGTCAAATCGCGGAGCGCAGTATCCAAGATGCCGGACTGTGCCTCACCGATTTCGCGGCCCTCGAAGCGCTTTTGCACAAGGGTCCGCTGACGATTACGGAGATCCAGGGCAAGGTGCTGCTGGCGAGCGGCTCTATGACCGCTGCCGTCGATCGCCTGGAGGAAAAGGGCCTCATAAAGCGCGGCCCGGCCCCAAGCGACAGGCGTGCGAAGGTTTTGCATCTGACTCCGGAAGGAAGACGCGTCGTGAAAACTGCGTTCCGCCGTCATGCCGCGGAACTGGAATCGGCTATGGGTATTCTGACCGCGGGCGAACGACAGCAGCTTCACGCTCTGCTCAAGAAGTTGGGGGTATTTGCGGCCGAAGCCGGTTCGCAGGCGGCCGCCGGAAAGGAGATTTCAAGGTGATAGAGATTCGCAGAAATGAAGAAAGGGGCCACGCCAATCATGGCTGGCTCGATACGTACCACACATTTTCGTTTGCCGATTATTATGAACCGAAGTTCACGGGCTTCCGGAGCCTGCGCGTGATTAACGAGGATCGCGTGGCTCCGGGCGCGGGATTTGGAATGCACGGCCATCGCGACATGGAGATTCTCACCTATGTCCTGAAGGGCTCGCTAGCTCATAAAGACAGCATGGGTCACCAGCGGGTTCTGGGGCCGAATGAGATTCAGCGGATGTCCGCTGGGACAGGCGTGATGCACAGCGAGTTCAATCCCTCCAAGAGCGAGCGGCTGCATTTTTTCCAGATCTGGATCGAGGCCGCGTCGACTGGAACGAAACCCAGTTATGAGCAGATCCGCTTCGATCCTAAGGAAAAACAGAATAAGTTGAAGCGCCTGGCCGGATCGGTGGGTGGCAACGGGGCAGCCCGAATCAACCAAGACACTCAGGTGTTCGTGGCGGATCTGGAAAAGGGCGCCGAGATTCCTTATCGTCTCGGCTCGAATCGCGCCGCGTGGGTGCACGTGGTTCGAGGAGAGGTCGCTGTGAACGGGGCCACCTTACATACTGGCGACGCTGCAGCCGTAAGCGGTGAGGAGCATTTGGCGCTGGTTGGCGGAGATACTGAAACCAGCGAGGTCCTGCTTTTTGATCTTGCCTGATTGTGCAGCGATCAATTGCAAAGCGGATATCGGCAGACTCCGCCCTGGCCGGTCCACGTCGTCGGAGGCTGTCGGCCGCTTTGCGTATATTGTGAGCTGCGCCCGCATCCAACTCGCCCTGAGTCGCACCCGACAACTCCAACCGCACGGCATTCGCCGCCCGGTGGGCTTTCGAGTCCTCCCCTCGGCGGTCCACATGGTCAGAGGCCGTCGGCCGCTTCGCGCCTGTTGTGAAGTGCGCGCGCATCTGGCGAGCGGTGAGTTGAGCGGCGCAGCGCCAACTGACGCGCTAGGGGGCACCACGGACGGCGTGGAGAAGCAGGTGGTCCACAAAGCGCTGTGGCTGCTGGCGCTAGTTTGTTAGTTGGCGTGGCAGGTTCGGTAGCGCTACGGTCGGTTATTGCCGGCCAATTCTACAGCACCGGACTGCTCGATCCGGCGGTAATGCGTCGAATGCAAGAAGGCGCATACCGAACCTCCACGTATTCAATCGTCTCTCAATAGAGATTGCTTGCGCAATAGTCCTTAGTGGCTAGAAAGACTCGTGCGACGGCGACTCGCCGTGAGCCGCGCGCCGCAGCGCCAAGCGCACAGCACGCGTCGCCCATGGGGGGCGTCCGCTGAACCATCGCCAGCCGAGCGGTCCCACCTCAACCTCACCAGCCCAATGTCGTTTGGCCAGATCACCGGCCAATCCAGCACGCCGCGGAATATGGAGTTCGGAATCAGGCTCGGCTGGTAAGCTTCTACGCTACCTGACTGCAAAGGCCGGATTAATCCAGCGATGCGCCGCTGGGCTCCCGGCCTTCTTTCGTCTCAACAGTCCCGCTCTTCACGGTGCGCGAATTCTTACTCATAGCCCCAACGAGCCCTACCACCACCCCTTGACACTCGCATCGGCCTCGAAATAAAATACAAGACAAATTCAGGGTTGTTTTTTGGTTTTGTTGCCACAGGAACTTGTTTCTTGTTACGGGCAGTCGTGTGTCGCCACAGAGAATTTGCATTATAGAGAGTTAGTTTCTAACATCTAAAACTTGAACGGAGGTTGGGGTTATGAAGTTGGGCCAAGGGCTCACTCTGTCTGCTATTTCCTTTCGATTCTCAGCATTAGTATTATTAGTCGCTTGCTTGGGAGTCGTCCTTAGTCTGAGCGCAACATCCGCTTGGGCGCAAACCAGTCAGGTTGGCGCAGTTTCCGGCCTGGTAACCGACGAACAGAACGCCGCCATTCCAGGCGCGGCGGTCAGACTCGTGGACGTTTCGACGAACGCCGCTCTTGAAACCACCAGCAACGCCGACGGCCGATATGTCTTCCCCTCAGTCACGCCGGGAACGTATAGCATCGGCATCGTCAAGCAGGGTTTTAACACCTACGAAGTGAACCGGCAGACGGTGGAAATCGGCCAGGTGCTCACCATCAATGCCACTCTCAAGGTGGGCTCCACGGCGACTACGGTGGAAGTCTCGGCCAGCGCGGGCGCGGAATTGCAGACCATGAATGCCACGGTAGGCGGCACGTTGAACGGGAACCAGTTGCTGATGCTGCCGAACCTGGGCCGCGACGTCACCTCCATGGCGGTGTTGCAGCCGGCCACCACGCCCACCGGTCAAACGGCGGGAAGCCCGCAGGATTTGAATACCTATCAGCTCGATGGCGCCAACATTACCGACGACATGTCCGGGAACGTAATCACATACCAGACCAATTACTCCGGTCTGGGCGGAAGCCAGGGCGGCGCGATTCCTTCGGGCGTGATCCCGACGCCCATCGAGAGCATCGAGGAGATTAAGGTTTCGGTCAGCAACCAGACTTCGGACTTCAATAATTCGTCCGGAGGCCAGATTCAAATGGCGACCAAGCGCGGGAGCAACCAGTTCCACGGCTCGGCGTACATGTATTATTTCGATACAGCCGTCGGCGCCGCCAATACGTGGAGCGCCAACCACACGCCGTACACTTTCGGCAGTCTTTCGCTGCCGTACACGCCGATTATTTCCAACCATCGCGACCGGTTCGGCGGCGCTCTCGGCGGTCCCCTCTCTCCCAAGCCTTTTCTCGGCGGCAAGTGGTTTTTCTTCTTCAACTACGAGGGACTGCGGTTCCCCAACACAGTCAATTTTTCGACGGCTGTGCCCTCGGAGTTGATGCGGGCGGGCGTAATCCAGGTGCCGAATGCGGCCGGCCAGTACATCGCCTACAATCTGAATCCGTCGCCGGTAACCGTCAACGGCGTCACCTATCCGACGGCGATCTGCCCGGCGGGCGCCTGCGATCCCCGTGGCATTGGCCTCAACCCCGTCGTGAGCCAGATCTGGAGCAAGGAGGTGCCGCTGCCCAATAGTCTGGCTGCGGCAGGCGACCAATACAACACGCAGGGATTTCTGGCGAGCATCCGCGAGCCTCAAACTTCCAATAACTACGTGGGGCGCATCGATCACGATTTCAGCGACAAGTGGCACTATTACCTCTCCTATCGCGACTATAAGCTGGTCAGCCAGACCGCCAACCAGGTGGATATCGGCGGCGTGTTCCCCGGCGATACGTTCGGAACTCCAGCCGCTATCGCCCCGCGGCCCCAGCAGCCTTCCGTCTGGACCACGGGCATGACCACCACCATCAATTCGACCACCACCAACAGCTTCGTGTTCAGTTACCTCCGCCAATTCTGGCAGTGGTCGGACGATTCGGGTCAGCCGCAGCTTCCCGGGCTGGGCGGCGCGTTGAATCCCGGCGGCGAAAGCACCTCGACCTTACCCGGGCTGATCCCCTACACTGTCAATTCGCAGGCCATCCGCCAGCGCTTCTGGGACGGTCAGGATAAGACGCTCAAAGACGACTTGAGCATGCTCAAGGGGAATCATCTGTTCGGCTTTGGCGGCTCCTACGGGCGAAATTTCGATTACCACTCGCGCTCGGACAACGGCGCCGGCGTGAACAATTCGATTACCTACGAGGAGGATGCCGCCGGAATTAACTTTACCTCCCCCACTCCCGCGTACATTCCCAGCTCGGTTCCGGCGTCTCAGTACACCAACTATGAGTTGCTCTATGCCGAGACCCTCGGACTGCTGGCCTCGACGCAGGTGGCGTATACGCGCGCCGGATCGCAGTTGAACCTGCAGCCGTTGGGTACCAACGCAACCGACAAAGATGTCATTCCCTATTACAGCGTCTATTTCAACGATGCCTGGCACATAAAGCCGACCTTTACCCTCACCTACGGGTTGGGATGGAACCTCGAGATGCCTCCCTTTGAGGAAGGTGGCAAGCAAGTGGAGTTGGTGGACTCCAACAACCAACCCATCAGCGCCGCGAATTTCCTCGCCGATCGTCAGGCGGCCGCGCTGGCCGGGACGTCCTACACCCCCGAGATCGGCTATACCTTGATCGGGAACGTGGGCAACGGCTCCAAGTACCCCTATAATCCTTACTACGGCGAATTCAGCCCGCGCGCATCCTTTGCGTGGAATCCGCGTTATAGCGACGGCATACTGGGCAAAGTGCTCGGCAACGGCAAGACCGTGATCCGCGGCGGATACGCCCGCATTTTCGGACGCCTGAACGGCGTCGATCTGGTGCTGGTGCCGCTGCTGGGACCCGGCCTGCTACAGGGCGTTGTCTGTCAGAACCCACTCAGCAACGGGACCTGCGCGGGCAGCGGCGTAGCCACCCCGGCCACTGCCTTCCGCATCGGAACCGATGGTCTGTCGGCTCCGTTGGCGCAGGCTTCTCCAACCCTGCCGCAGCCATTCTATCCCGGCGTCGGATCGAATCCGGAAACGGTCGATCCCTCCTCACTGGACCCGAACCTCAGGCCGGACCGGACCGACAATTTCACGCTGACGGTCCAGCGCGAATTGAACTCCCACATGCAGCTTGAGGTTGGGTATGTCGGAAAAATTATAAGGAACGAGTTCATGGAGATGGACCTGGATTCGGTGCCCTATATGACCACCCTGAGCGGCCAGGCGTTCTCGAGCGCCTACGCCCAGCTCTACGAGCAGATGTTCTTCAACGGGGTGAGCCCGAGCAACGTAACCGCGCAGCCGTTCTTCGAAGCGGCCCTGGGCGGAAGCGGCTCGCCCTTTTGCAAGGGGTATTCCAGCTGCACGGAAGCCGTGGCTGTGAACTACAGTTCCATCATCAAGGCGACCGGCGTGTCGGATTTGTGGAACAAGCTCAATGCCGACCCGGGCTGGACCTTGGGCCGCACCGTGTTCAGCCAGCCGGTGGCGGGCAGTACGACCGGCCAGAGCACTGCGCTGGGCATGATTACCAGCGACGGTTGGGGGAACTACAACGCGTTGTTCGTTACCTTGCGCAGCATTAACTGGCATGGCTTAACCGCCATTTCCAATTTCACCTGGGGACGGGCGCTAGGCACCTCGACCCAGGTGCAGGCCACCAGCAGCGCTACGCCGTTGACGCCATACGATCTCGGCGCCAACTATGGTCCGCAGAGTTACGACTACAAATTCATTTACAACTTCTCGGTGTCCTACTCGGAGCCGTACTTCAAAGGGCAGAAGGGCGTGATCGGACATGTCCTCGGTGGATGGACCATTTCGCCCCTGTTTACGGCGCTCAGCGGCGCCCCCCGCGGGGTCGGCTACGCCGACAACGAGAACTGCGATTGCGAGGCCTTTGGCGAGGTTACCACGCCCGGAACCAGCCTTTTCAGTTCCACCTCGCAAAATGCGGTCGGCTTCATGCCCTACACCGGCGGCACGTCGGCGAACTACGGCGTATACGGCAATACCGGCGCTAACCTCGTTTACGGAACCCAAGGCATCGGAGAAAAGGTGAACGGCTCGTATGGGTCGTTGGGCCTGAACGAGTTCACCAACCCGGGCCAGGTATACTCGGAATTCCGGCCTTGCGTACTGGGCTATGATACGAGCTGCGGAGGCTACGCCAACATGCGCGGCTTGCCGACCTGGAATCTCGATACAACGGCCGTAAAGGATATCGGCATTTACAAGGAGCGCCTGGGCGCGCAGTTGTTCTTTACGTTCACCAACGTGCTGAATCACTTCCAGCCCGGCACTCCCAGCTTCAATCTCACCAGCCCGACGACGTTTGGCCAGATCACCAGCCAGGCCAACACGCCGCGGAGTCTGGAGTTCGGAATCAGACTTCACTGGTAGCTATTCAATTACTCACAAAGGCCGGGAATCCAGCGATTCGCCGCTGGGCTTCCCGGCCTTTCTTTCGTTAGGAGTTTGAGGGAGCTGGAAATCTCGCGAACAGGCGAGGATCGGCAAATTTGGGCAGCCTTATCAGGGCTGTCTACCGATACTGCCAACCGGGTTGAGAAATAAGCGGAAGCGATCCTACCGTCTCCTCCATACTGTCCGGGAGTTTGGCAACCCGCTGATGGTCTTTACTGGCGGCGATCCTCTGAAACGGCCGGATATTTTCGCCCTCCTCCGGCGCAGCGTGGAGCTGGGGCTGCGCACCAACATCGGCCCCAGCGCTACTCCTCTTCTGACGAAGGAAACGATTCGGGGATTTCGCGAATGCGGCGTGGTCCGCATGGCCATCGGCGTGGACGGGCCGGACGCGCGCACGTGGAGCGTCTTCTTTCTGGTGGTGACGGGCCGCGCCTTGGCGGGCGACCACCTGACCGTTGAAGAGTACGAACAGGTCTTCGAAAACCTGTACAAAATCTCTCGCGCGGCGCCGTTCGAGGTGAAGACCACCGAAGGCATGCATTACCGCCGGTATCTGGCCCGCCGCCTGCGTAAGCGTCCGGAACCAGCCGATTCGAATCCCAGATTCACATTTTTGGGAAAAGTTGGAGGTGATCGGGCCAGAAAGTCTTTCGGCGTTGAACCCTCGGTACCTTCGCGATCTAGGATACTGTCCCCAATGGCAGATCCATTCGTCGACTGCAAACCATGGCGCCTGCAAGCGGTATCGACACAGCCGTCGAGAATGTGACGAAGGGTCTTCGAGCGGTGCTGAGTGTGATGCGAGCCAAGGCTCCGACCGCGGTGATCACACGGATGGGAATCTTTCCCCGCAACGACAATATTGATGTTATGCCGGAAATCGACCGTATTAAACACGACGCCAAAAGTTGTTGCGTTAAGACCCTCAGAGGTAGCGCATGCTTTAGCTTGCCCTTGGGCGAGCGAAGGTCGCCGCGCGCCGCTTCGCGGCACTCACACGATGGCAAGCTAAAGCATACCCCACCAATATGCGCAACCACTTCGGACGCTGTATTTAGTGCGAATCTGACGAGGTTGGCTGATGGTCGCACGATCCGGTGTTAAATATCCGACCAACTCGCGGACAGCAACGGAAGGCTTCGCGAGGGCATGATGGACGCGAATGACCAACTGCATCCAACGGTCAATGGATATCAGGTTTGGGTAGACGAAGTAAAGCCGGTCTTCACCGGACTGCCCGGACGGCCGGCAAGAAAGAGCAGCAAATTTCGTTCCAGCGGTGTACGATGTTGAGTACATCGGAGCCCAATGAAGTTTGCAAGCGGGAACAGCTTGAAACTCCGGCGTTTGCTCAGATTTGGCGGCGCTTGGTTGTCCGCGGCCTGCTGTCTGGCGCAGTCCGCATCAGCCCCAACCCCCACGTCGACCAATATATTTGCGCCCAACTCGACGCCGGCTGACGAGATCTTCGGACTCTCGATGTTTGTTCTGGCGGTGACCGGGACCATATTCGCGATCGTCTTCAGCTTGTTGCTCTACGCAGCCATAAAATTCAGGAAGCGGGCGAATGACGATCTCCGCGAGCCGTTGCAGATTTACGGCAGCGACCAACTGGAAATGGCGTGGACCGTGATTCCGGTGCTGATCGTGATCGTGCTGTTCATGACCTCGGCACGGGTGATTCACGCCGTGCAGGATGCCCGCCGTCCGCCGGGAACGATCGAAGTGACTGTGATCGGTCATCAGTTCTGGTGGGAATACAGGTATCCGCAATATGGCTTCGTGACCGCCAACGAGCTGCATGTTCCGGTGAGCGATCCCGGTCATCCCACGCCGACTTTCCTTAAATTGCTTTCCGCCGATACCGACCACAGTTTCTGGATTCCACGCCTGGCGGGTAAGACGGACTTGATCCCGAACCATCCCAACAGCACCTGGGTGGACCCACACGAGGCCGGTCTCTATCTTGGCCAGTGCGCGCAATACTGCGGAACGCAGCACGCCAAGATGCTGCTGCGCGCTTCGGTGGATTCGCGCGCGGACTTCGACCGCTGGGTGCAGGCGCAGCAACAAATCGCCCGGGACGAAAGCGCGCTCAGCGCGGAAGCGCTCGAAGGCCGCCGCGTGTTCCACGCGACAGCCTGCGTCAATTGTCATGCGATTGCGGGGACGAAGGCGGATGGACGCTTCGGACCGGATCTGACGCATTTGATGAGCCGCGAGACGATCGCCTCCGGCGTGGCCGGAAACACTGCCGCGGAACTGCGCCGATGGGTGCAAAATCCCGCGGCAATCAAGCCCGGCTCGTTAATGCCGTCCATGAACTTGACAGATACGGAATTGGATGAGGTCACCGCTTACTTACTGACCTTGCACTGACATGTAACGCGAAGGAGGATTATGGCGTCGGATTCGCTCCCCATTCAAGGCGCAATTGGTTTGCCTCGGGAATCCGGAAGCACGTGGCCCGCGACGCTCCACGAATGGGTGATCACCGTCGATCACAAGAAGCTTGGCCTGATGTACATCGGTATGGCGCTTCTGTTCCTGGTGATTGGCGGGATTGAAGCGTCTATCATGCGGGTTCAACTGGCGGTTGCACACGCCAACTTTGTCTCGCCGGAAGTGTTCAACCGCATGTTCACCATGCACGGCACCACCATGATTTTTTTCGTGGCTATGCCGGCGGTGTTCGGTTTCGGGGTTTATCTGGTGCCTTTGATGATCGGCACGCGGGACATGGCTTTCCCTCGCCTGAACGCATGGGGTTTCTGGATCACGCTTTTCGGAGGCGTGCTGCTCTACTTCAGTTTTATTGGCGGCGACGGGTTATACGGAGCCGGCAATGCGCCGGATGTGGGCTGGTGGGCATACGCGCCGCTTACGTCCACCGCGTTTTCGAAAGGCCACAGCACCGACTATTGGACCATCGCGGTGCTCATTGCGGGCTTCGGATCGGTGGCGACGGGCGTGAACCTGGCGACCACCATCGTCACCATGCGCTGCCCCGGAATGACCGCCGGGAGGATGCCGCTGCTGGTCTGGCTGTATCTGGTGATGTCCGGGATGGTGTTGTTCACCATCACTCCTTTGACGGCCGCGCAACTGATGCTGATGGTGGATCGTTATCTGGGAGGACATTTCTTCGATACGCAGGCCGGTGGTTCAGCGGTAATCTGGATGCATTTTTTCTGGATCTTCGGACATCCCGAGGTCTATGTGCTGATCATCCCGGCGTTCGCGTTTATCTCCGAGATTGTGCCGGTGTTTTCGCGAAAGCCTATTTTCGGGTATCCGATCATGGTCGCGGCCACGGTGGCGATCGGGTTTGTGAGCATGAGCGTTTGGGCTCACCACATGTTCACGGTGGGGATGGCGTCTTATTCCAACGCGTTTTTTGTCTTGACCACGATGGCGGTTGGAATACCCACCGGCATCAAGATCTTCAACTGGCTGGGGACCATGTGGGGCGGGAAAATTCACTATCGAGTGCCGATGATGTTCGCGCTCGGATTCCTGTTCCAGTTCCTGATCGCCGGGCTGACCGGAATCATGTTGAGCGCGGCGCCGTTCAACTGGCAGCTTAGCGGATCTTATTTTGTGGTGGCGCATTTTCATTACGTGATCGTCGGCGGAATCCTGTTTTCCCTGTTCGGCGCGTTTTATTACTGGTTTCCGAAAATGACCGGGATGATGCTGAACGAAACGCTCGGCAAGTGGCACTTCTGGCTGTTCGCCATCGGTTTTCACGTCACGTTCGACCTGATGCACATCCCCGGAATCCTGGGAATGCCGCGGCGGATCTATACCTACGAGCCCGGGCGGGGCTGGGAGCAGTGGAACCTGATGGTGAGCCTTGGCGCACTCCTTCAGGCGGCGGCTATCCTGTGTTTCGTCGTGAATATGATCTGGTCGTACTTCAGAGGACGGCCCGCCGGCAACGATCCGTGGGACGCGTGGACGCTCGAATGGTCGGTTCCTTCGCCGCCTCCCGTTTATAACTTTGCGGTAATCCCGGAGGTTCTCAGCCGCAGACCCTTGTGGGATGTCAAGCATCCGGAAGATCCGGACTGGAAGTACGAATGAGCGCCATACCTGTCGCCATCAGACCGTGGACGCTGCCTTCGCGCGGACGCGTGGGAATGTTATGCCTGATCGTGGCGGAGGCGGCCATCTTCACGATATTCGTGGTCGCTTACATCTTCTATTTGGGGAAGAGCGTGAGCGGGCCTACGCCGCAACAGGTGCTGGACATTCCGATTTTCAATACCATCTGCCTGCTGAGTAGCAGCCTGACGATTCACTTCGCGGACCGTGCCTTGGATCGCGGCCAGATGGTTCCGTTCCAGATTTTCTGGTTTCTGACGTTCGCGCTCGGGGCGATTTTTCTGGCCGGCACGGGGATGGAATGGCATCGCCTGATTTACACCGCGGGGCTGACGATTTCGACGAATCTTTTCGGCACGACGTATTATTCCCTGGTCGGCCTGCACGCCTTGCACGTCACCTTCGGATTGCTCGGGCTTGGCCTGGTGATGGTGCTCGCCCTGGCATCGAAATTGAAACAGGAGCACGCCGGCCGCGTGGGCGTATTCTCGCTGTACTGGCATTTTGTGGACGCGGTCTGGGTGGTGGTGTTCACAGTGGTCTACATCATAGGGCGGTGATTAAGATAGAGCCGTGATCAAGATAGGACGGTGATTAGAGCATGGAACGGAATGAGAGCGCGCGCCCTCCGGAATCGGTCCAGCTTCCGGCGCCGACGGCGTGGCCGATTGTGCTGGCGTTCGGCGCCGCCCTTCTGTTTACGGGACTGCTGACCAGCGCCGACGTGACCGTAGTGGGCGCCGTTCTGACGGTGGTGGCTTCGGTGGGCTGGTTCCGCGAAGTGCTGCCGCACGAGCGTCATGAAATGGCGCCGGTCGAATCCGAAAGGGCGCAGATTGTCACGGTGCGGACGCAGGTCACGCGCCCCGACCCGGAAATTCACCGCCTGCGGATTCCCGTCGAGATTTATCCGGTCACCGCGGGCATTAAAGGCGGACTGGCGGGAAGCGTCGCGATGGCCGTGCTGGCCTGCGCTTACGGCGTTCTGTCGCACGGCAGCATCTGGTATCCGATTAACCTGCTGGCATCGGTGGTGGACGCCGAGTCGCTTCAGCTTCCGATGGAATACCTGACATCGTTCCACCTGCCTCTTTTTCTGGTGGCGTCTTTGCTCCATGTAGTGACCTCCATCCTGGTGGGTTTGCTCTACGGCGTGATGCTGCCGATGTTTCCTCGGAGGCCGATTTTATTGGGCGGCCTGATTGCTCCCGTCCTGTGGTCGGGCTTGCTTTACGCCACCCTCGGCATCATCAATCCGCTGCTGGACCAGAGGATCGACTGGAAATGGTTTATCGCCTCCCAGATCGGTTTTGGCGCCGTCGCCGGACTGGTGGTGGTGACGCAGGCGCGCGTTCGCACCCGTCAGTTCCTGCCGTTCGCCGTGCGCGCGGGAATTGAGGCCCCAGGAATGATGGAGGAACGGAACCGGGAGAATGGCGAGCAATGAGGATCCAGTTCGCCATTGCCTTCGCGGCGATTCTGACCTTGGCCGGTTGCGATGGTCTGCCAGGCCATCCAAGCGCGCGCGAGGAGGTCGTTCGTCCCGAACAGGTTCTGGATTTCAACACTCTTTATAGAGAGAACTGTTCAGGCTGTCACGGCGCGGACGGTAAAGGCGGCGCGTCGATTGCGTTGCGAGATCCCGTCTTCCTGGCGATCGCCGACGATGCGACGATTCGCAAGGTAGCCGCCGGAGGAGTCTCTGGCACGCAGATGCTTCCGTTTGCGCAAAGCAAGGGAGGAATGCTCACCGACGAACAGATCGGCGTGCTGGTCCAGGGAATTCGCGCCTGGGTGCAAGCCGATGTTCCGCGAGCCGATGTTCCGCGCGACGGCCTCCCTCCTTATGCCGCGCAGTCCCCCGGCGATCCGCAGCGCGGAGCTGCGGTGTACGCGACGTTCTGCGCCCACTGCCATGGCCCCAACGGTCAGGGTGGCAAAGGAGGCAGCTCGATCGCTGACGGCGCGTACCTCTCTTTAGTGAGTGACCAATATCTGCGAACTATTGTCATCGCGGGGCGGCCGGAATTGGGCGCGCCGGATTGGCGCGGTGATATGACAGGCAGGGCGATGTCTGCCGTGGAGATTTCCGACGTGGTCGCATGGCTTGCTTCCCAGAGGCCGCCATCGCAAAGGAGCAACTGAAAATGACGCCTGAAAATCAACCCACCCGTCGCGGCATGCTGGTGAAGCTTGGAATTCTATGCAACGGTTTGGTGGCGGCCGTTCTTGCCGTGCCGGTCGTTCGATTCCTCCTATCCTCGGTCACACGCGCGGGCGGGTATGGCGCCTGGGTGTCGATCGGTCCGGCCAGTCAATTTCCGGAAGGAGAGACGCGCCTCGCGACATTCCGGAATCCGTATGGAATCGCCGCCGACGGCCAAACGGCGAATACTGCATGTTGGGTCAGGCACGTGGCCGCAAGTCAGTTCCAGGTGTTCGCCGTGAACTGCGCGCACCTCGGATGTCCCGTACGATGGTTTCCGCAGTCCGGTTTGTTCCTGTGCCCGTGCCATGGCGGCGCTTATTATCGCGACGGGACGCGCGCCGCCGGTCCACCGGAACGAGGGATGTTCGAATATCCCCACAAAATTGAAAACGGCCTCGTTCTG
>JBEKNN010000212.1:0-16133 GCA_049522755.1 Bryobacteraceae bacterium
CCGCTCAGCCTGCTGGTGATCGCGGCGCTTCTGCGCGGCGGATACCGGCTGTTTCCGGTGCTCTTCGTCTATCAGATTGTCGATTTCTTGATGACGATAGCCGGGATGGCGCCGTATATTGCCTTCTATTCCCATCACGCGGCGGATGCCAGAACGCGCATGGCTCAATGGTTCTGGTGGGATGAGTTATTGTTACAACCGCTGGTCTACGCGGTGGTCATCAGCCTCATCTACCGCGCCACGGAAAAGGCGCCCGCGCGCAGGCTGGTGCGCGGCGTCCTGATTGGCGGAGCAGCCTTGATCGCGGGCGCTTCCTTCCTGTTCCACTATCACCCCGAACTGCCCAACGGCGACTGGATGGCCTTTTGGACGCGCGATCTCACTTTCTCGTCGGCGATTCTCGACCTGGCCCTGTGGGCCCTCCTGCTTGCCTCGCGAATCAAGGACACGCGCCTGCTGCTGGTGAGCGGCGGCTTGGGAATCCAGTTCACCGGCGAAGCCATTGGAGAATCGCTGCGCTCCATGGCCGTCCAACACCGTTCGCGGCCGCTGTCTTTTACAGGAAGCCTCATCACCACGCTGGTAGACCTGCTAAGCGTCTACATTATCTGGCAGGCTTTCCGGAACTACAAGGGTGAGGATGCCAAAAAAAGAGCCGCCCTTTGACAGGCGGCTCTGAGCGGGGTTTGGACCGGTGGCGGATAGCGCCCGCGGTTCCGGGGCCGGGCGGCTTTCCCAGACGGGCCAGCGCAACCGGCTAACCTATTAGTTTACTGGTGGCCGGTGACAGTGCCATCCGACCGATTGGCCGAGTTCGAGTTGTCGCCCAACGCCCCAGTGACCTGGTCGGCGCTGAATACCTTCACTTCCACGCGGCGGTTCTTGGCGCGGGCGTCCCTGGTACGAGCGTCTTCCACGGGTTTTTCTTCACCCAGTCCGATCATATGGATCCGGTAGATGGGAATATCGTGCTTGGCCACCAGATACTCCACTACTGCATCCGCGCGCTTGCGGCTCAACGCCTCGTTGTAAGCTCTCGAGCCGGTAGAATCGGTGTAGCCCTCAACCGCGATAAAGAAGCGCTTGTTGGCCTGGATGTCTTGCGCGAGTTTGTCGAGGTCTTGCCGCGTCTCGGCCGTTAGGATCGCCTTGTCGAATTTGAAAGGCACCGTCACGGTAGTCTGCAGCTTGTAGTCGTCGATATTCGCGACCGCATCGCGCAGTTTGCTGAGCGATTGCGCATTCTGATCCGACTTGGCGTCGGCCGTTGTCGCGCGGGTCATCGCGTCGTTGGCATGGCTCATCGCGTCGTTGGCATGGTTCATCGCGTCGCCGGCGTGTTGATCGGCCGTGCCGGCTTTCTCGTTAGCAGCGTTTATGCCGTTCTGAGCTTTCTCATCGTTCTTGGCCACCTGACTCTTGGTGTCCTGGATCTGTTGGCTGTTTTGGGTGGTCTGGTCGCCTACCTGATCGACTTTGGCTTGAATCGGGGCCGTAGTATTCTGGACGTACTTTTTGGTCGCGCATCCAGTGGTGAGCATGACTCCCGTAACGATGCATGTGGTCGCAAGAAAAACTCTCATGGGTTCAAAAACCTCGCTGTACCTATTGCAATTAGGCCGCCCTGCTGTAAGTGCCGTAGTTTCAACAGGAACCATTGGAAGGTGGTCAAAACTTGCGATGTAGAGATTACCCGAGTGTATGTTTTCTATCGAATTTCCGCGGAAAATGTACGCACTCTACCAAGTGTGCGGGGGCTTACAGAACGGTTGCCTGAGCTTCGCGCCTGCGGAGCGCCGTTGCCTTACTACCACGCGCCGGGAACGGTGCGCGGGCTTGAATCCGGGAAGATCCCAAGACAGATTCTCGTAGATCTCTTCTTCGGGGTCGTAGTCCAAGGGCCAAAAGTTTCTAGTGGAGGTCATAATGTCACCTGAATACCGCAGGAGGGAACATCCTTATTATAGCGCTCCCAAGGGGGCCGTCCGTTGGGCCGCCAGCCGCCGCGCCGCCGACGGATAGAACCGCGGGCGTGGAGAGTGTTGGCGGCGCTGTAACCAAGTTTCTTCTTGCCACGCCCGCCGTTTCGAAGGACACTGAAGGTTTACAAGGAGAACCTGTTGGAGAGAAATGGGCGTAAAGGCTCCCTCGTGATGGAGCCGACCGAGCGCTGGACCCCGCAACTGGCTAGCGACCTATACGACGTCGCAAGCTGGGGAAAGGGCTATTTTTCCGTTGGCGATAACGGCCACGTGCGCGTCCACCCCGAGAAGGACCCGGCGCGAGCCATCGATCTCAAGCAACTGGTCGACACCCTGGTTCTCCGCGGCATCAGTCTGCCCATCCTGATCCGCTTTGCCGATATTCTGAAGCACCGCCTGGGCGAGATCCACAGCGCGTTCCAGACCGCGATCGCCGAACACCGTTATCAAGGCGGTTACTGCTGTGTTTACCCGATCAAGGTTAACCAGCAGCGCCAGGTGGTGGAAGAGGTGCTGGAATTCGGCAAGCCCTTCAAGTTCGGCCTGGAAGCCGGCTCCAAGCCCGAGCTGATGGCCGTGATGGCGCTGGCCGACAATGAGACGCCCATCATTTGCAACGGCTTCAAGGACGACGAATACATCGAGATGGCCATGCTGGCGCAGAAGGCCGGCCGCCAGATTATCCCGGTGGTGGAGAAGTACACTGAGCTGCACCTGATTCTGAAGTACAGCGCGCGCGTAGGCGTTCGCCCGTCCATTGGCCTGCGCGTCAAGCTGGCCAGCCGAGGCTCGGGGCGCTGGAAATCTTCCGGCGGGTACCGTTCCAAGTTCGGCCTTTCCGCCACCGAAGCCATGCGCGCCCTGCAGGAGTTAAAAGACCTCGGCATGGCCGATTGCCTCAACCTGCTGCACTTCCACCTGGGCAGCCAGATCACTAATATCCGCCAGATCAAGGGCGCGGTGAACGAATCCGCCCGCGTTTACGTCGACTTGGTGCGCGCCGGAGCCGGCCTGCGCTTTTTAGACGTGGGCGGCGGCCTGGGCATCGATTACGACGGCTCGCAGACCGATTTCGAATCGAGCGTGAATTACACCTTGCAGGAGTACGCCAACGACGTGATTTATCACGTGCAGAACGTGTGCGACGAAGTGGGCGTGCCGCACCCCAACATTGTCACCGAGAGCGGACGCGCCATTGCGGCGTATCACAGCGTGCTGGTGTTCAATGTTCTGGGCGTGGCCGGCATGGGTGAAGGCGACATTCCCGCCGAGCCGCCGGCGGACGCCGAACAGCCGCTGATCGACTTGCAGGAAACCTACCGCAGCCTCAGCGCCAAGAACCTGCTCGAGAGCTATCACGACGCCCAGCAGGCGCTCGATCAGGCGCTCAACCTGTTCAGCCTCGGCTATCTTTCGCTCGAGCAGCGCTGCGTCGCGGAGAATCTCTATTGGGCCATCTCGCGTAAGATCCAGCGGCAGGCGCGCGAGCTGGATTATTTTCCCGAAGAGCTGGAGGGCATCGACGCCATGCTCTCCGACACCTATTTCTGCAATTTCTCGCTCTTCCAAAGCATGCCCGATAGCTGGGCCATTAAGCAGCTTTTCCCCATCATGCCGATCCACCGGCTGGAATTCGAGCCCACGCGCCCCGCCGTGCTCGGCGATATCACCTGCGATTCCGACGGCAAAGTGGACGCCTTCATCGACCGCCGCGATGTGAAGCGCACGCTGCAATTGCATCCGTTCGAAGGCGGCAATTACTACCTGGGCGCGTTTCTGCTGGGCGCCTATCAGGAGATTCTGGGCGATCTGCACAATCTGTTCGGCGACACTAATGCAGTGCACGTGCGTTTGAGCCCGGCGGGGGAAACGATTCTCGATTCGGTGATCAAAGGCGACACGGTCCGCGAAGTGCTGAACTACGTGCAATTCTCCTCGGATTCGCTGGTGACCATGATGCGCCGCGACGCCGAGACCGCGTTGCGCGAAGGCCGGTTGACTTATGAGGAAAGCGGCGCGCTATTGAAGTTCTACGAAGAGGGACTGCACGGCTACACATATCTGGAAGACGTGCACGAGGCGTAAGTGGGGCTTGCCTCTGGCCGGCCCACCGGATCTCCAGCAAGACCGATGTCCGACCGATCGTCCGCGAAGCGCGCTTTGGCAGCGCCCTCGCCTGGCACTGACTGGCTTTCGGATACTGAGTGCTCACCGGCTCGCGTCTGGCACACATTTACGGGTCGCAGAGTGGCGGATTCCCAGGCTGACGCGAACTGCGGGAGGCGCGGCGCACTTACCACGCTTTCCCGATTCAGGCGCTGCCTGGCGCCGGGCGTAAAGGAGCGTGCCATAGTAATAGGGGGTCGGGGACCGCGCAGGGCATGGCCCCGCGCCACCATACTTTATGCGAATGCCGACGCTGGTTGCTTGCGCTTTGTGCCTGCCGGCGCAGGAGACTGCCAAGCGGCCGCGCGCCGCCGATATCGGGTTTGACTGTGGGCGCTCTTGCGGCGGGCCGCTCGATGCCATCACCGATGTCGCGGGAGTTCGGGTGGGACATGCGACCTTGAATCAGGGCGATTCGGTTCTTACCGGCGTCACCGTGATTTTGCCGCATGGCGGCAACCTGTTCCGCGAGAAGGTTCCCGGCGCGGTGTTTGTCGGCAATGCATTTGGGAAAATCAATGGTTCGCTTGAAGCGCTAAATTGATCGCCTTCGCAAAATTAAGGCTAGCGGGGAAACGAAACCATGCTTGTTACCGGCATCGACGTCAACGGAGCCTTTCATGGGCACTCGCAGCTTGAAGCACAATTGCAAGTCACGCTCAATCTCGTTCCAGCATATGCCTGGTACGCTCTGCCGAATGGCGCGCTCACATTTGTGAATGAGCGAACCGGCGACTATCTTGGTCTCCCCAAAGATCATCCTCTCCGTTTCGGCACAGACACCGGCGCGGATTGGGACGCCCACATCCCGCTTTTGCATGCGGACGACCGCGAGGAGACACGCAGAATCTGGTCTGACTGTTTACGCACAGGCTGCGCCGGTGAGGTACGTTTTCGCGTGCGTAGCGCCGAAGCAGGGTACCGGTGGTTCCTCAGTCGCGCCGAACCTGTTCGGGCTGCGAACGGAACGCTGCTATATTGGATCGGGGTTAATCTTGACATTGAAGAACAGAAGCGAGCCGAGCAAGAGCTTCGAGAGATGTTCGATACTGTTCCGGCAATAGTGTGGGTTGCGCGGCCTGACGGCTCCAATACTTACGTAAACAGCCGATACGTGGAGTACTCGGGTATGGGGGCGGCGCAAACAGCCGGATCAGGGTGGCGAGAGGCAGCCCATCCCGACGATCTTCAGCGGCACGAGGGCAAATGGCGCGCGTCCGTGGCAAGCGGCGAACCTCATGAAAGCGAGGTTCGTTTTCGCCGAGCGGATGGGCGATATCGATGGCATTTGGACCGCGGCTTGCCATTGCGAGATGAAGATGGAAACATCGTCAAATGGTATGGGGTCGTGACCGACGTCGAGGACCGCAAGCGCGTCGAAGAAGCCCTGCGGCGTAACGAGCATTTTCTGGCAGAAGCCCAAAGACTCAGCCGCGTCGGTAGCGTCGGAATGGAAGTTAATACTAAGCGGATATTTTGGTCCGAGGAATCGGCTCGGATCTACGGGCACGCGCCGGGAACGGAACCGACGACCGATTTGATACTGCAGCGGGTTCATCCTGAGGATGTGGGTCTTGTCAAAGACGCTCTTGGGCGTGCGGGGCGGGGCGGAGACGACTTTGACTACGAGCATCGGTTGCTGATGCCGGATGGTTCGATAAAGCATATTTACAACCTTGCACATTGCTATAGGGACTCGGCAGGCAATGCAGAAGTGGTCGGCGCGATAATGGATATCACGGAGCGCAAAGTTGCGGAAGAAGCGATCCGGCGAAGCGAAGCATATCTGGCCGAGGCTCAAAGGCTGAGTCACACGGGCAGCTTCGGGTGGAAACCGGACGACGGCAAGATTGTCTGGTCGGAAGAGACCTATCGCATCTTCGAGTACGACAGCGCATTAGAGCCAACAGTAGATTCGGTGGTGCAGCGCGTACATCCCGATGACAGGGCCCTCGCACAGCAGGTCATCGATCGCGCATCCCGGACCGGCGCCGACTTCGAACACGAGTATCGCTTGCTATTGGCTGACGGGCGAGTCAAGCACGTCCACGCGATAGCTCACGCTGTACAGAATGGATCGGGCAGCCGTGAGTTTGCCGGGGCGGTGACCGACATCACCGCGCGCAAGACGGCGGAGGAAAAGATCCGGGAACAGGAAACAGAACTCCGGCAGATGCTGGACTTCGCGCCACAGCTTATTGCGGTATACGGACCCAACCGCGAACGTCTGTATGCCAATCGCGTTGCGCTCGACTACGCCGGCCTTGGTCTTAATGAGTGGCGGCAGACAGAAGCTCGGGGCGCGTTCATTCATCCGGACGACCGGGAGCAGGAACTCGCTTATTTTGCCCGTGCTCAGTCTAACGGTTCGGCTGGCCAACTGGAATTGCGATTGCGCGGCGGTGATGGAAGTTATCGTTGGTTTCTGGCTCGTTACAACGCGGTGCGCGACAACAACGGACAGATCCTGCGTTGGCACGTTTCCTGTACCGATATCGAAGACCGGAAGCAGGCTGAGGAGAGACTACAGCGGGAAAACGTCGCCCTCCGGGAAGAAATCGACAAAGCCTCGATGTTTGAGGAGATCGTTGGAACCTCGCCCGCTTTGCAAAGCGTGCTCTCGCGCATCTCCAAGGTTGCGCCGACCGATTCCACAGTTCTGATTACCGGTGAGACCGGAACAGGCAAGGAGCTTGTCGCCCGCGCTATCCACCGGCGGTCAAATCGCGCCTCGCGCGCATTCGTCAGTGTGAACTGCGCCGCAATCCCGCGTGACTTGATTGCTTCTGAGTTGTTCGGCCATGAGAAGGGAGCGTTCACCGGCGCCCTGCAGCGCCGAGTCGGGCGGTTCGAACTGGCCGAGAGCGGAACGATCTTCCTGGACGAGGTAGGCGAGCTATCGCCCGACACTCAGGTCGCGCTGCTACGGGTGTTACAGGAACGGGAATTCGAGCGGGTCGGCGGGGGGCGGTTGATCCGCGTTAACGTTCGCGTCATCGCTGCCACAAATCGCGATCTGAAAGGCGCCGTTGCCAACGGGACCTTCCGCGAGGACCTCTATTATCGTCTCAACGTATTTCCTCTCGAGATGCCGCCTTTGCGGGCACGAGGGGCTGATATTCCCCTGCTCGTTGAATACTTCATCGATCGCTATGGGCGCAAAGCGGGCAAAAACATCCGGAGCGTCGACAAAAAGACTCTGCAGTTGCTCCAGTCGTACCCTTGGCCCGGAAACATACGCGAACTGCAGAACGTCATCGAACGATCGATCATCGTGTGCGAAACAGAGGTCTTTACGGTAGATGAAAGCTGGCTATCTAAACGACCGCTCGAAACGAGATCGGGAAACAAGCCTTTGCTTTCGGAGAAGGTTGCAACTACAGAAAGAGAAATCATCGAAGAAGCCCTGCGGGAATCCCAGGGACGGATATTCGGACCGTCTGGCGCCGCGGCCAAGCTGGGGATCGCGCGGTCCACTCTGGAATCGAAGATTCGGTCGCTTAACATCAACAAGCATCGCTTCAAGCATCCGCCGGGAACTTGAAAATCTCGCCTGAAATCGGTCAGGTATCTCTCTTCTGCCTTTGCCGCCGCTCGTTCTGGCGTTTCTCTCGATCGATCCAATTTCGTATGTAGAGAGGACAACTCTCAAGCTTGATCCCGTTCGCTTCGCAGTCGGCTAGAAATTTTACGGCGTCCTGGTTAACGAGCGTCACGTACCGCAAATTGAACATCAGCGCCTGTCCGGGTGTCTCGGCGACGAGCAGTTGTTGGACCTGCTCGATATCCTCCGTTTGCATCCGGCCGCTGAGAGTGAACATCACTTGACCGTTTGCGGATCTCTCAATCCTAAGCATAAGAGCTCCTATGCGTGAGCCGTGCCTGGTGGTGCGCGGTGGACTCGCTTCCAAGGCTTGTGCTGAGCTTCAGCATCCTCATACTCGACCTGACATCAATACTGCGAATCGATTTGTCGAGCTGCTCGACCCAACTGCCGGGTATTGGGTGTTGCGGTGCATTGAATCTCATCGCCCGAGGCTTGGTGACGATGAGGCGCCTTCACGCAAGGCAATCTGAGGTCCAGGCTTAAGGTGCGGGACGGAAAGAACCAGGCATAGCTCAACTGTCCGATATTTCGACAATTGGCGATATTCCGAGCAGACCAGTGCTCGCGCCCTGCGTGCCCAAGTGTTCGATGAACAGCGGGAAGGTCTTGCTCACGCCATCAATCGCCGCTGACCAGGCTGACGTCGGCGTTTATCCGGCCAAAACGAATCCAACTGGGGCTGTTAAAGAACGATCGTCGACTTTGTGGCAACCCAGATGCACTGAAGGCAGCCATGGCAAGCGATCGAACGATTCTCATCACCGGCGTGACAGGCAATCAGGGCGGCGCGGTCGCGCAGGCGCTGAAGGGCGCCGGGTTCCATCTGCGCGGCCTGACGCGCACGCCGGACAGCGAGCGGGCGGCGGCGCTGGCGCGCCATGGCGTCGACGTCGTCAAGGGCGATCTGGATGACGAGGCGACGCTGCGCCGTGCGTTGGCCGGCGCGTGGGGCGTCTTCGGCGTGCAGAACGCGGGCCAGGCGGGCGTCGAGCGGGAAGAGGCGCAGGGCAAGCGTCTTGCGACGCTGGCGCGCGAGGCCGGCGTCGAACACTACGTCTACACATCCGTGGGATCGGCGCACAAGCGGACGGGCATCCCGCACTTCGACAACAAGTGGCGCATCGAGGAAACCGTGCGCGGCCTCCGCTTCCCCTCGCATGTGATCCTGCGTCCGGTGTTCTTCATGGAGAACCTGCTGGCGCCCTTCAGTCTCCAGGGCTCCACGCTGGCCTGGGCGCTCGGGCCAGGCATAACGCTACAGATGATTGCGGTGGAGGACATCGGCTGGTTCGGCGCGCGCGCATTCACCGACGCCGCCGCCTTGAACCGCCGCGAAATCGATCTCGCCGGTGACGTACGAACGATGCCAGAGGCTGCTGAGATCCTGACGAAGGCGCTGGGTCGGCCGATTGCGTTCGCGCAGACGCCAATCGAACAGGTCCGGCAGTACAGCAGCGATACGGCGTTGATGCTCGAATGGTTCGAGCGCGTCGGCTACAGCGCCGACATCGCTGGCCTGGAACGCGAGTTCGGCCGCGCGCTCACGAAGCTTCCCGAGTGGGCACGCCGCCACGCGCAACCAAGTGGGCGCTGAAACCGAGAACCCATGGTCGAGCTTACATCTCACGGTGTGAGTTTCGCGCTGCTGCAAGGGCAGTTGCTGGCCGGCGAAATCAGCCGCTCGGCCTTCCTTGACCGCGCATCCGCGCTCGGCGACGGGACCTTCCGAGGCGGCCGCAGTCGCAGATAAGGGGGTCACAATCGCAGCAAATCAGGCCGCCCGGCGGAAAGATCTCAAATCCAGCTTCGACTGAATCTTTGTTCGAATCTGTCACCAGGATCTCGTCGCGTGCGATCGTCGGCGCCGGCATATCGTTGAACACCAACTTGCCCACCGCATTCCAACAATCTGACAGCTTTCATGCGAGATCTCCCTGAGTCTGCCCAGTGGGCGCCACGCGCGCGGGCGCCTCAGAATTCAGAACATGCCAGCCGCCTTCACACAAGGCAATCCGAGGTCCAGGCTCAAGGTGCTGGACGGAAAGAGCCGGGCCTAGCTCAACTGTCCGATATTTCGACAATTGGCGACATTCCGAGCAGAACAATGCTCGCACCCTGCCTGACGAAATGGCCGACGAACAGCGGGAAGGTCTTGTTCACGCCATCGTTTATCGGACTAACACGAAGCCAACCGGGGCTTGTCGACTTGTGGCAACGCAGATGCACTGCGACGGCAACTGGAACAGTCATCAAAGCGTTGGTGCGATCGCCGCTCACGAAGGCGCCAAAGAACGGCAGCCTTGTGACCACTCTACAGGAGGAAATAGATCATGCAAACGTTCACGAAAGTCGGGCTCGAAGCTCTTCTGACACCGGAGAATTGCACCGTTCTCCTAATCGATCACCAGCCATCTCAACTGGCAAACGTAAACAGTCACGAGCCCACGATGGTGATACAACGTCACAGCTCTCGCGAAGATTGCGAAGGCGTACGGTGTCCCGACGGTTCTCACAACAATCAACACGAAACGCGGCGGTGAGATTTTGAGGCAGGTCCAGGCGGTCTTTCCCGATCAGAAGCCCATCGACCGCACGTTCATCAATTCCTGGGAGGACCGCCGTGTCGTCGAGGCAGTCAAGAGGGCGGGCCGTAAGAAGCTTGTCATGGCTGCACTCTGGTCGGAGATGTGTCTTGCGCAGCCAGCGATCCATGCGATGGGCGAAGGCTACGACGTCTATGTGGTTACCGACGCTTCGGGCGGCGTCTCTGAGGAAGCACATGACATGGCAATTCGCCGTCTCGTCGCCGCGGGGGCCCAACCGATCACATGGCTCGGCATGGCCGGGGAACTTCAGCGCGACTGGGCGCGCACAGAGAGGCTCGGAGAAGTCGCTCAGATCCTGTTTGATCATGCCGGCGCTTCCGGGGCCGTACTTGCCTGGGAGCTGGAAAACGAAGCAAACCGCGCGTAGAGCTTGGACGAATAGAGGAGGTTAGGAATAGTGCAAACCGCACAAATGGACGTGAAGGAGTATAGATATTTCGCCGACAACCAGTGGCGAAAAGCTGCGGATAATCGGGTCTTTGAGGTCCACGAGCCTTATAGCGGAAAGCTGTTTGCCCGCGTCGCGGCAGGATCTCGCGCTGACGGCCGCACCGCCGTGGATGCGGCCGCGAAGGCATTCGAAGGTTGGGCGGCAACTACGCCGGCGGAAAAAGCCCGCCTGTTCCTGAAGGCTTCCGAGATCGTCAAGCGCCGCCGAAGCGAGATCGCTGAAGTGCTGGCGCGTGAAACCGGATCGACCATTTCATTCGCTACGTTCCAGCAAGACCTGGTGGCAGCGACGCTCCAGCAAGTCGCAGGCTGGGTGTATCTGCCCAAAGGCGAGGTTCTGGAAACCAATGCGCCCGGGTCCCACTCAATCGGCGTGCGGCGTCCACTGGGCGTTGTCGCCAGTTTCACGCCATGGAACGGCGCCAACGTCTTGTCCTGGCGGGCCGTCATATCGCCGGTGGCCGCCGGAAACACCGTCGTCGTGAAGCCATCTGAGTTCGCTCCGGTGTCGGCAGGAATTATGCTCGCGGAGGTCGCGGAGGAAGCCGGATTCCCGGCGGGGGTGATTAATGTTGTTACTCATGCGCCAGGAGCCGCGGGCGCCATTGCGGACGAGTTCTTCGATCGTCCCGAAGTCCGGGTCATCAATCTGATCGGCGGAGTCAAGACGGCGCGCATGCTGGCGGAGCGAGCCGGGCGGCTTTTGAAGCGGACTGTGATGGAGCTTGGGGGTTTCAATCCGATGATTATCCTCGACGACGTCGATATCGAATATGCTGTCCGCACCGCAACGTTCGGGTCCTTCTTTCATCAAGGCCAGATCTGTCTCAATACCCGCCGAATCATCATTCAGCGCAAGATCTACGAAGAGTTTCTCAGCAAGTTTGTGGCTCGGACCAACACCCTGCCGGCAGGCGATCCCCTGAACCCGAAAACCATCATCGGTCCCATCATTACGCGTGACGCCGTAAAGCTGATTGATGACCGCGTGAAGGAAGCTGTCGCGAGGGGAGCCAAGGCCCACACGGGCGCGAAGCACGATGGACAGATTTATTACCCCACGATTCCGACGGACGTTCCTCTGGATGCCGCCATCGCCAACGAGGAGACGTTCGGGCCGGTCGTGGTGGTCGAAGCGGTGGATACGCCAGAAGAGGCGATTGACGGCGCAAATCGCACGATGTACGGTCTCACGTCTTCGATTCTCGCCGGGAATACCTACAAGGCGTTTGAGATGGCGCCGAAGGTTCTCGCCGGAATCGTCAATGTGAATTCACCGACCGTCAACGACGAGATTCACGCGCCCATGGGCGGCGTTCGCGACAGCGGCTGGGGCCGCACGGGACCCCGCAGCCTGGATGATTTCAGCGACCTGATTTGGATCAACTCGCACAGCGGTCAGCGCCAGTATCCCTTCTGATTTTCAGAGCGGCCATGGAGACATCAAGGCTCAGGCGTTAGGAGATTCGAAAATGAATAACGTATCGCATGAAGAAGGGCAGTATGACTTCATCGTGGTGGGCGCCGGCGCGGCCGGTTCGGTTCTTGCCGCGGAATTGTCCGCGTCCGGCGCGCAAGTACTCGTCATCGAGTCGGGGGGACCCGACGACGCGCGGACCATCGCGAACCCGAGCATCTGGTTTTACAATGTCGGCGGGCCGCTCGACTACCACCTGCCTGTCAACCCGTCGCCGCGATTGAACAATCGCACATTCAACATGGCCCTCGGTCATGTACTTGGCGGCGGCAGCAGCATCAATGCCATGGTGTGGACCCGCGGCATGCAACGGGACTATGACGGGTGGGCGGAGAACGGAGCCAAGGGTTGGGCCTTCGCCGACGTGCTTCCGGTCTTCAAGAGTCAGGAGGACTGGGAGGGCGGCGCCAATGCCTGGCGCGGCGCCGGCGGCCCTATTCACATCCGCCGTCCGAAAGATCCTCATCCCACAGCGCCAGCCTTCATCGACGCCGCCCGCGAGATGGGCATGCCCATTCTGGATGACGTGAACGGACCGATGGTCCCCGGCGCCGGCTACATCAACATGAACATCGCCGCGGATGGGACTCGCGTGAGCGCCGTTGGCGCCTTCCTGCGCCCGGCGCTGTCGAGGCCGAACCTCACTCTGCTGCTCAACACCACCGTGGTGAAACTGAACTTCCAAGGTACTCGATGCGTGGGCGTCAAGATCATGACAGGCGGCACTGTAACCGATATCGCGGCCGACAAGGAAGTGATCCTTACGGCAGGCGCCATCAATAGCCCGAAGCTTCTGATGCTCTCAGGCGTCGGGGAAGCGAAGGCGCTTCGCAGCCTGGGAATTGACGTCGTTGAGAACCTGCCCGGGGTCGGCGAGAATCTGCAGGACCATGTGCTCGTGTCCGGCGTCGTGTTCCAGTACAAAGGCAAGATGCCGGATCGGCCGGCCGACAGCAATGCCGTCGAGGCAGAGGCTTACTTGTCGAGTGGTCCTTTGAGCGATACCGACATTAATCTTGTCCTCGAACAACTGCCGGCCGTTACACCCGAAGCGGCCGCGCGCTTTGGCGCCCCTCCGGCGGACGCATTCACGATCGCGCCGGCTCTTGTGCAGCCAACCAGCCGAGGCGCCGTCCGTTTGGCGAGCAACAACTTTCAGGATGCCGCCGTGATCGATGGCAACTATCTGGGCACGGATCGGGATTTTGCGGCCATCGTGCGCGCCATCGAAGCCGCGCGTGAACTTGGAAATCAGCGTGCCTTTGACAGTGTGCGCGAGATCGAAGTCATGCCCGGCCCTGCGGCGACCGCCGAGGAGATCCGGGAACTTGCCCGGCTTGGCTCGGCGAGCTTCGGACATGGCGTCGGCACGTGCAAAATGGGCGTGGATAATCTCTCGGTCGTCGACCCGCAGCTCCGCGTGCACGGCCTTACAGGCTTGCGCGTGGCCGACGCGTCCGTCATGCCGCGGATCATTACAGGGCCAACGAATGCGCCGACTCATATGATCGCGGGCCGCGCCGCCAAGCTGATTCTCGGCTAAACAGGGGATCTTATGACCGGCAATCCGGATAGGCCGTTGACCATCGACACCCATCACCACATATTGCCCGATTTTTTCTGGCAGGCGACAGAGAACGCGCATGCTCCCGTCGGAGGACTCGCGCCGCTTCGGTGGTCCAAGGAAGCAAGCATCTCTTGCATGGATGACGCCGGCATCGACCTGGCAGTGGTCTCGCTGAGCACGCCCGGCGTGCACACGGGAGATAGCGCGAAAGCGCGGGAATTGGCGCGCCGATGCAACGAATTCTCGGCTGAGCTGGTTCGTTCACGACCGGACCGTTTTGGAGGTTTCGCCTGCCTCCCCTTGCCGGATGTCGATGCCTCCTTAGCGGAGCTTTCCTATGCACTCGACGTCCTCGGGCTCGATGGCTTTGTTCTCTTTACGAATTCCAACGGCGTCTACCTCGGAGACCCCGCCTTGGAGCCGGTGTTCGAAGAACTTGAGCGCCGCAATACCGTCGTCTATGTGCATCCCAATCCCTCACCGGACGCGGTTGCGCATGCGTTGGGACTCCCCGACAATCTGCTTGACTTCCCGACAGACACCAATCGTGCGGTCGCTCAGATGCACTACACGAACAGATTCGCACGCACGCCAAACGTGAAGTACATTTTCTCTCATGCCGGAGGCTCCATTCCCTACCTTGCCGCGCGCTTCGCGATCATTGACGAAATGGGGTTCATCGCGGGCGGCGAGCAGCGAGGCTCCGCCGCTGATATGTTCCGCCGGATTTATTGGGACACGGCGCTTGCCGCAAGCGATCCCGTACTCCGCATGCTGCGCGACGTGGCGGGAATCAATCAGGTTCTCTATGGAACAGATTTTCCGTATCTGCGCCGGGACCTGGCCATTAACTCCAGACAACGCATCTTGCAAAGCTCCGAGCTGGACGATTTGGAGAGACGCGCCATTCTCGGAGGCAATGCGTCACGCCTTTTTCCGGCAATTCCGTCCTTCGCGAAGGGCGATTTGAAAAGAAAGTAGAATGCGACCGACGATCCATCCGCTCAGTGAGGAAGACTCGGTCGCGGTTGCCGCTTTGCGATCGGTTGTGGCGCCCATGAAGGGTAGGTTCGAAGGAACCCGCTCGCTGGCCGCGGTCTGTTTAACGACATCATGGAACGGGCCGTAGTCCCGGAGGGCGTGACCTTTGAAGCCGCGACCGCCGGCGGGATACCCGGCTGGTGGGCCAAACCGGCACGCGCTCAGAAGGGCGCCGTGATCGTTCACGTCCATGGCGGCTGGTTCAATTGGGGAACCGCTCAGGCGTTCCGGAACTTCGTCGGACACATCGCTTTGAGCGGCGGCGCCGACGCTTTCATACCGGATTATCGGCTCGCTTCTGAGCACCCGTTTCGTGCTTGCCGGCCAGGACGATTCGACAATCGGTTCAGCACTTTTAACGGGCCGCTTTAGCCACCGGCAGCCAGAAGTCAGCGAACGGCGTTATCCGTCCAAGTGGCCTGGTAGAGCGCCGCAGAGCTTACGAGACTGCGCTACCTGTGTCCGCCGCCGGAGCTATGGCCGCCACCACCGCCGAAGCTATGGCCTCCGCCGCCACTGAAGCTGCGCGCCCCGCCGCCGTAACTACTGCTACGAGCGCTACCGCTCGATTGCGAACTGCGAGCGCTACCGCTCGATTGCGGCGCGTAAGAACGCGACGCGCCCTGGTATCCCCGAGAGTCCGACTGGTAACCCCTTGAATAGCTTTGCGCAGAGGAATTCCTGAAGCTTTGGTAGCCTTGCGCCCCAGAGCGGCTTCCATACTGGTTGCCTGTCGCGCGATTGGCGTATCCGCTCGCGTTGCCGTATGCGCCACCCCGATTGGCGCCGTACGATTGAGCGCCTGAATAATGGCTACCCATGCTCGCTGCGCTGGCTCGCGAAGCCGCCCCAAAACGCTGCGCAACTCTCGCGTTCGCATACCCTACGCCAAGCCGGTGAGCTGGATTGTGCGACCAAGCGGCGAGGCCAACGCCTCCATATCCACCGCGGAAGCCATAGCTGTGGAAGAATCCGGCGTTGATGAAAAGGCCGCCGCCAAACCAGTTCGGTCCCCATCCCCAACCGCCCCAACCACCCCAACCGCCGAAGAACAGTCCAACATTGATCCCGGGCCAATATCCGAAACCGAACGGCGGGTAATAAAGAGCAGGATAATATCCGTACGCGGGCGGTCCCCAAACATACATCGGATCGTATTGCGGCACATAGATCACCTGCGGGTTTGCTGGTTGGATCTGGATCGCCGATTGGCCATTATCGGTTTGAGTAGTCACTG
>JBEKNN010000213.1:0-15970 GCA_049522755.1 Bryobacteraceae bacterium
CGCTCAAATGTGCTCCCGCAGCAACTGCAATAGCCGTTCTCCCTCACCAGCCAGGGCTGGATCGCTCTCAGGATCTGCTCCCAGGTCACACCAAAAGTTTTTTTTGGTGCGAAGGTACTGCACGAGAATGAACTGGTAAGCCACTGCCGAGAGCGCCAAGTGATGATGGAACCCGCGCCAGCTTCGTCCTTCAAAGTGGTCGAGTCCCAAGTCATCTTTGGCGCGCTGGAAGTATTGCTCGATGTGCCACCGTGAGCGGCTCAGTTTGAGGCAACGCGCTTTGGCTGGAGGGCGGTGTAGGTGAGCGAGGTAGTAGTGATACGGGGCGGAGGCATCCGCCGGCCAGTCCACGACCAGCCAGGCTTTTTCCGGTTCTTCTCCATCTTGGCGCAGACGATGCTCCAGGTAAACCTCACCCCAAGCCAAGCGGGTGTGCTGGGTCCGCCCGTGGGCGGCTTTCCACGAACACGGCTTCCACTGTGAGGGTGGGAAACCGGCAACGATCTCAGTCAAGGTGCGGGCGGGCGGCGCTCCACTGGCGAGGGCATAGCGGGTGCGCTTACGCTCCACCGCCACCGGTTCGGTCCAAGCCTTGTGCGTGGGCTCGACCTGAAGAAAAAATTCCAGCCCCAACTGGCGCACTCCTTGCCGGAAGTCCGCGCTGTCTCCATAGGCCGAATCGCCCAACACGGGCGCCGCGCAAACCCCGTCGGCGTGAGCCTGCTGGATCAACGCCAGCGCCAACTCCGGCTTGGTGCGAAACGCGATCTCGGCCGGCACTCCGGCCGCGGCTCGCCGCTCGGCGTCTTCAGTCCAACTCCGCGGCAGGTACAACTGCGCCGCGATGGGGGCGGCCACCCAGCCTTCGCTGACCACCAGTTCGACGCTTACTTGGCAGTTGGCGGACTTTCCCACTGCTCCGCAGTACTGATGGCTGACCCCTACCGAGTGCTTCCCCTGTTTGAGCCACCCCGTCTCATCCACCACCCAGGCTTCCAACGGTTCCAAGTGGGGAATCACCTCATGGCGGATCGCTTTCCACAGGGCTTCGTCACTCCATGGGCTGTTGGTCAGCAGTTGCTGCAGGCTCTGCGAGTCCACACCCAGCCGCGCCGCCATCGGTTCAATCGACTTGCGCTGCCCCGGTATCAGGAGCCCTTCCACATAATGCATGGCAGCGCGGCGCCGTTCACTTCGACCCAACGTCGCCACCAGCGGAGCCATAAACTTCGTCAGTTCTGAGATGCTGTTCTTCCAGAGTCGGGCGTTCCATTCCATGTCCAACGAATACACCTAAACGCTGGAAAATGTCAATCGTACTTAACAAAGTAATACTAGTCTCGACTGATGAAAATAGGCGAACACGCTGGAGAATATGGTGTCGTTCTTACTGAAAAGCTGAAAAGTTCGAACGCCGCATAGGGAACATGCGCTGGTTGTGCCCGACTTCGCGTCGCCCCAGTTGCTGCCGTGACTGCCATGCATCACGAAATCGCGCCGATCTTTGATCTTGGCGTTCCAGTTCAGGGCAGTTAAGATCCCGAAACCGAGCAGAGGAGTCTGGAGGCGCGTCGTTCGCCGGCAAATTGACGTATAGGCGTCAGAGGAAGCATCGTCGATCGAATGCGCCCAGCGCTTCCGCCATCGGACACCTCCCAAAAAGGACGATATACTGTTGGGGCACGGTCTCCGAATCGGGGTCCGGCTGAGGTATGCAAGAGGAGCGCAGGTTGCGGAGAACCACGGTCGGTGTCCTCCTAATTCTGACCATTGTTGCCCGCCGCGGACTTGCGCTCGATCCGCACCAAGCGGCAAGCAGCTATCTCCGCATGGATTTCACCATTGAAAACGGACTTCCTGACAATAGAGTCAATGTTATCCTTCAGACGCGGAACGGATTCCTCTGGGTCGGGACTGACGCGGGATTGGCCAGATTCGATGGAGAGCACTTCACGCAGATTCGTTTTCGGCCCGGAATTTCAAAAGAAATTCCCGTGCAGTCGTTGTTAACGACGCCGGACGGCGATCTCTGGGTTGGAACGGATGCCGGGCTGGCCTTTGTACCGAGCGCAGCTTTGGACCACTTCGATCGCTCGCTGGTGAAGCTGTATCACTTGGGCATCGGTCTGAGCGATCAGATCGTGTGCCTTTATCTGAGCCGCAAGGGCGTTCTGTATGAGGGGACCAACCGGGGTCTCTACCGGCTGGACCGTGGCAGTTTCGTATCTGTTATCCCAGAGGAGGGGATCAGTCGAATCGAGGAAGATTCGGATGGCCGTCTGCTCATTATCACCTCGCACGGATTTGTTCAATGGGACGGTTCGAAAATCACGAGCCATCCTGAACTGGCCGACCAACTGGGTGTCCGTACAAATGAAATCTATCACGTTCTCGAGGATCATCTCGGCGTCACGTGGTTCACCACGGGCGCGGGACTCGCGCGCCGCGTTAACGACTCGATAGAGAAGCTTACCCCTTACGCTCGTTCGCCTTCTGGGCCTACGTATCGAGTTTACGAGGACTCTCAAGGGAATCTGTGGGTCAACAAGCGCTCAGGAATGTTCCGAGCTACCGCAACCGGCCTGGAGCCTCTGGTGACGGGTGTGAACGCGAAGTGTATGTACTCGGATCTGGACGGCGATCTGTGGGTCGGTACCAGCACCGACGGACTTCTTCGCTTTAAAGACGCGGCTATTCGGATGTACACGACGGCCGATGGGCTGCCCCTCAATTACGCCACGACTGTGCTTTCGAGTCACGACGGAGGGCTCTGGGTCGGCACCAACTGCGGCGGGATCTCCCGCTTCGATGGGCAGAGTTTCAAGACTTATAAGGAGCAGGATGGCCTTTTGAATTCTTGCGTGTTCAGCATGGCGGAAGACAGCAACTACGACGTATGGATTGGAACATGGGGAGGCGGGATTTTCCGTTTTCGAGAGGGCCGTTTCACTCAATATTCAATGGCGCAGGGGCTTGCGAGCAAGGTTGCATTGTGCATATTGGCCGCCCGCGACGGATCGCTATGGATCGCGACCCCGGAGGGCTTGAGCCACATGGAGAATGAACATTTCCGCAACTACACCATGGCCGACGGGCTCTCGAGCGATCGGATCAACACTGTGTACCAGGACCGTAGCGGGGGTATTTGGGCCGGAACAAGCGTTGGCATCGATCACCTGATTGGTGAGCGCTTTGTGGCGGTTCGGGCGGAACCGGAATCGGGCAATATTCCCTACGGCCTAATCCGAGAAGACTCGTCCCACAACCTCTATGCACTGTCGCTAGTAAACGGAATTAACCACCTAGAGAACAATCGCCTGATCAGCGTGAATGAAGCCATCGAACCGTCGGGCATGATCGAATCCGACGCTCATGATTTCTGGTTTGGGGGGAGAAACGGCGTCTTTCGGGTTGCGGCGGCCGACCTCAGACGCGAGGAGTTGGCCCGGGGCTCGCCGCTCGATTACACCGCGTTCGGCCGACCTGACGGCTTGAACTCCAAGGAGTGCAGCCCGGGCCAGCCCAACATGGCGATAACATCCGACGGTAGGCTCTGGGTTGGAACGACGAAAGGCTTAGCCATGCTGGACCTTCGTCACATGGCGCACAAGAATAGCAAACCGGCGATCTTCATGGAAGAGGTCGACGTTGGTCGGGAGAAAAGGGTCCCTGGTCGCGGATTCGTGCTAGGTCCGGGCACGTACCACGTGGAGTTGCACTTTACTGCCGTTGAACTCGCATCGCCGGAAAATGTTCGCATGCAGTACCGGCTCGACGGAGTAGATCCGGCATGGCTTGATGCCGACTCGACTCGCACCGCGATCTACACTTACATTCCCGTTGGTGTTCATTCCTTTCATATCCGTGCAAGCAATGGCGACGGGGTCTGGGACCGGGATGGCATCGTCTACAACATCACCCAACAGCCACATTTCTACGAAACCGGGGTTTTTCGGGTCGCAGCCGTGGCGGCGGGACTTCTGCTCCTGGCTGGTTTGTACCGGCTCCGTCTTCGGCAGGCCGCGGCGAGTTTGAGCGCGCGCTTTGATGAGCGCATGGCCGAGCGCACACGCATTGCGCGCGATTTGCACGACACGCTGCTACAGAGTTTTCACGGCCTTATGTTCCGCATGCAGGCGGCGAGGAACATGCTTCCCCGCCGGCCCGACGAAGCCGGCCAGTCGCTCGACGGCGCGATCGCCGCGGCCGAGCAGGCCATCGACGAGGGACGTAGCGCGATTCAAGGTCTACGTTCCCAGGCGGCCGACCAAAACGACATTACCGAGTCGCTGACGGCAATGGGGCAGGAACTGGCGAATTCTCAGCAAGTGGAGACCAACCCGGCAGCTTTCCACATCACCGTGGAAGGGGAACGTCACGCGTTGTCGCCGATCCTCCAGGATGAAGTCTACCGAATCGCGCGCGAGGTATTGAGGAATGCCTTCCAACACGCGCATGCAACTCGCATCGAAACCGAGATCAGATATGATGACCGTCTATTTCGATTGCGCATCCGAGACGATGGTAAGGGGATTGATTCGCGGGTGCTTAAGGACGGCAAGGGCGCCGGGCACTGGGGATTGCCTGGAATTCGGGAACGCGCGAAGCAAATCGGCGCACAACTGAACCTCTGGAGCGAAGTCGGCGCCGGCACGGAAGTTGAAATAAGCCTTCCAGCCTCCCTTGCCTACGCCGAATCCCGCAACTCTCGCCGAATCGCGCTGTTCCGCAAGAAGACTGGCACTCATGCCCACTAGCCCCCGGCCAATTCGCATCCTGACCGTTGACGACCACGCCCTGCTGCGAGTGGGTATTGCCGCCCTGGTTAGCCGGGAAGCAGACATGGAGCTGGTTGGGGAAGCCTGCAACGGGCAGGAAGCTCTCGAAAAATACCGGCTGCATCCGTCCGGATATAACTCCGGATATAACGTTGATGGATATTCAGATGCCCCTCATGAACGGCGTCGAGACGATTGTCGGAATTCGAGATGAATTCCCCAATGCCGCATCATCGTACTATCGACGTACGCAGGCGATGTCCAGGTGCTGCGCGCCCTGAAGGCCGGCGCGCGCGCATATATACGGAAGAGGACACTTGCATCGGGAACTGCTCGATACGATTCGCGCCGTCCATGCCGGGCAAAAGCGGGTGCGATTTGGCGTTAACGACGTAATGTCTGGCATGAACTCACGATCGATCCGTCGGCCGGGAACAGCCACCTGGACCTTCGGCGCGGTGGACTCGCATTCTATTCTATCTAATGGCGCTTGCCGCAACCGGCGATTACATTACAGGCGCCTTGGCTCGCACGAATCCGTTTGGGCTGAGCAGATGTTCACCATTATCGTCCTCGGGACGCCGGCCATCTTTGTCTATTTGCCAAAAACAAACCCACGCTGGGGTAGTGCGCTAAAAGAGATTTGATGGACTACGGCCCGTCGGACACCGCCCCCAGGAGGACGATATACTGTTGAGGCGCGGTCTCCGAAACGGGGGTCCGGCCGACGTATGCTAGAGGAACCCAAGTTGCGGAAATCCACGGTCGGCGTCCTCATAGTTCTGACGATTGTTGCGCGCCACGGGCTTGCACTCGATCCGCTTCAGCCGGCGAGCAGCTATCTCCGCAAGGATTTCACCATTGAGGATGGCCTTCCAGACAATAAGGTTAATGCCGTAGCTCAAACGCGGAATGGACTCCTCTGGGTCGCGACCGACCGTGGACTGGCCATGTTCGATGGAGAGCGCTTCGAACCGGTTCGTCTCGGCGGAGTCTCAAAAGAAACTCGCGTGCATTCCATGTTGACGACGCCGGACGGCGATCTCTGGGTTGGAACGGACGCCGGGCTTGCGAAGATATCGCGAACAGCCCAGGATCACTTCGATCGCTCGCTGGTAAAGCTGTATCACGCGGGCGCAGGCCTGAGCGATGTGATCATGTGCCTCCATATTAGCCGCGACGGCGCCCTATGGGTGGGGACCAGCCAAGGGCTTTACCGGTTGGACCGGGGCAGCCTCGTATCCGTGATCCCCGACGAGGTGATTCACGTGATTGAGGAGGCATCAAATGGCCATCTGCTCATTATCACAGGGCAAGGATTTGTGGAATGGGACGGTTCGCGAATCACCAGCGATCCTGGACTGGCCAGCCGGCTGGGTGTCCGTACGAATGAAATTACTCAGGTATTTGAAGATCGCCAGGGCGTTACCTGGTTTTCCACGGCCGCGGGCGTGGCACGCCGCGTCAACGGCTCCATCGAGAGGCTCACGCCGTACGGCGCCTCGCGTGTGGCGCCGGCATTTCGAGTTTACGAGGACCCGCAGGGGACCGTATGGGCCGATACGGGTCTGGCATTCTTCCGGGCTGACGCGACCGGCCTCAAACCTGTGGCGCCGGAATTGCACGCCCGGCGTATGTATTCCGATCCGGATGGCGATCTGTGGGTCGGTACTGAGGGCAACGGCCTTGTGCGCTTTAAGGACCGTGCGATCCGGATGTACACGATGGCCGATGGGCTGCCAAGCAACTTTACCACAGCTGTACTGTCGAGTCACGACGGAACGCTCTGGGTAGGCAGCTACTGTGACGGCCTCTCGCGGCTTGATGGGCAGCGGTTCAAGACCTATAACGAGAAGGACGGGCTGTCGAACTCCTGCGTGTGGGGCCTGGCCGAAGACGGCAACCACGACATCTGGATTGGAACCTGGGGTGGGGGACTTTACCGCTTTCGGGATGGTCGCTTCACTCAGTATTCGACGCCAGAGGGGCTGGCCGGCGTGGTTGCACTCTGCGTCGTGGCTGCGCGAGACGGATCGCTATGGGTTGCAACCACGGCTGGCTTGAGCCACATGCAGAACGGGCATTTCCGCAATTACACAACGGCAGACGGGCTATCCAGCTATTGGGTCACCACCGTGTACCAGGACCGCAGCGGCGATATCTGGGCCGGAACAAGCGCCGGCATCGATCGCCTCGCCGGTGACCGCTTTGTGCCTGTTCAGTCCGGACCGGAAACGGGCGTTGTCCGCTACGTCATGCTCAGAGAAGACTCTTTCGGTAACATTTACGCGCTTGCATCGGAGAACGGAATCAGCCGCATAGAGAACAATCGGCTGGTTAGCGTGAATGAAATAATCAGGCCGACGGGCATGGTCGAATCCAGCGAACACGATTTTTGGTTTGGAGCGAGAAACGGCATCTTCCGGGTTGCGGCAGCCGACCTCAAACGCGAAGAGTCCGATCGCGGCTCGCCTCTCAATTACACCGCATTCAGCCGCGTCGACGGCATGGACTCCAAGGTGTGCGGTGAGGGCCGGCCCAACATAGCGATAACGCCCGACGGTAAGCTCTGGGTCACGACCGTAAGGGGCTTGGCCATGCTGGACCTCCGGTCACAGCCGCACAGGAATCGGAAGCCGGCGATCCTGATGGAAGAGGTCGACGTAGGACGCACAAAAAGGGACCCTGGCGCCGAAGCCGTTATAGCTCCAGGCGCGTACCACGTAGAGTTGCACTTTACTGCCGTCGATATTGCATCGTCGGAAAATGTTCGCATTCAGTACCGGCTCGACAGTGTAGATCCGGCATGGCTCGATGCCGACTCGACTCGCGTCGCGATTTACACTTACATTCCCGTTGGTGTTCATTCCTTTCATATCCGCGCAAGCAATGGCGACGGGGTCTGGGACCGGGATGGCATCGTCTACAAGATCACCCAACAGCCATATTTCTACGAAACCGGAATTTTTCGGGTCGCGGCCGTGATGGCGGGATTTCTGCTCGTCGCCGGTTTGTACCAGCTCCGTCTTCGGCAGGCCGCGGCGAGCTTGAGCGCGCGCTTTGATGAGCGCACACGCATTGCACGTAATTTGCACGACACGCTGTTTCAGAGTTTCCACAGCCTGATGTTCCGCATGCAGGCGGCGAGGAACATGCTTCCCCGCCGGCCCGACGAAGCCGGCCAGTCGCTCGACGGCGCGATCGCCGCGGCGGAGCAGGCTATCGAAGAGGGACGTAGCGCGATTCAAGATCTACGTTCCCAGGCTGCCGACCAAAACGACATCACCGAGTCGCTGACGGTGATGGGAATTGAATTGGCGAATTCTCAGAAAGAGGAGACCAACAGGGCGGCTTTCCACATCACCGTGGAAGGGGAACGTCAAGCGTTGTCGCCGATCCTCCAGGATGAAGTCTATCGAATCGCGCGCGAGGTATTGCGGAATGCCTTCCAACACGCGCATGCAACTCGCGTCGAAGCTGAAGTCAGATATGATTCAAGTCTGTTCCGATTGCGAATCCGAGACGATGGCACGGGAATTGATCCCCGGGTACTGAAGGAAGGCAAGCGCGCCGGCCACTGGGGATTGCCTGGAATTCGGGAACGCGCGAAGCGTATCGGCGCCCAACTGGACCTCTGGAGCGAAGTCGGCGCCGGTACGGAAGTTGAAATAAGCCTTCCAGCCTCCCTTGCTTACGCTCAATCCGGCGACACTCGCCGATTCACGATGTTCCGCAAGAAGACTGGCACTCATGCCCACTAACTCCCGACCAATTCGCATCCTGACCGTTGACGACCATGCCCTGCTGCGAGTGGGTATTGCCGCCCTGGTTAGCGGGGAAGCCGACATGGAGCTGGTTGGGGAAGCCTGCAACGGGCAGGAGGCTCTCGAGAAATACCGGTTGCATCGTCCGGACATAACGTTGATGGATATTCAGATGCCCCTCATGAACGGCGTCGAGACGATTATCGGAATTCGAGGTGATTTCCCCAATGCACGCATAATCGTACTATCGACGTACGCAGGCGATGTCCAGGTGCTGCGCGCCCTGAAGGCCGGCGCCCGCGCATACATACGGAAGGGACACGTACATCGGGAACTGCTCGATACGATTCGCGCCGTCCATGCCGGGCAAAAGCGAATCCCCCCCGAGGTTGCCAGCGAGTTAGCCCAGCACGCTGGCGACGAGGATTTGACGCCGCGCGAGATCGACGTCCTCCGGCTGATCGCAACCGGAAACGCGAACAAGGAGATCGCCGGCCAGCTTTCCATCGGAGAGGAGACGGTGAAGTCTCATATTACGAATATCCTCGAAAAGCTGGGCGCGAATGATCGAACCCATGCCGTCACGATCGCCGTAAAACGCGGAATCATCGAACTTTGATCCCCCCTAAAAGGGGGATGCGCCGCTCCCGGTTTCCAGCCTTTCGCTACTCTTGCCGATCTTTTAACCTGAACAAGGGCATTGTGCAAAGGCTATTCTCGACGTTCGCTAACGGTTGGCCGGGCAAGGGTCTCCTGCTCTTACGTGTAATTACTGGCGCTACGCTCATTCACTTTGGAATAGCGAACCTCCACGAGGATATTTCTCTGCAAATCGCTGCCCCGCAGTTAATTGCAGGCAGCGCAGGAGTGTTCCTTCTGGTCGGCTTATGGACCCCAGTCGCAGGGACGTTGGCAGCCGTCGTGAAACTGTGGATCGCGTTCACGCGGTTTTCCTCGCATTCTGGCGATCCGTGGATTGCGGTGCTTCAAGCGGCCCTGGGCGCCGCTCTAGCCATGATCGGGCCCGGCGCCTGGTCTATCGATGCCCGGCTATTCGGCCGGAAACACATTGACCTCGGGGATCTATAGTGGCTTCTCCCCCATAACGGGGGGCTGGCGGATCTCCCTATCTCGCCATTTTGGCCGCCGGACTAAAAGGGGAGCACGCATTCCCACAAGATGGGGTTGGCGGCGGGAAGACGCTGGTCCACAATCAGTTCAAAGGCGAGTTCGAACCGTAACGGGACGGCGTTTGAAACGGATAGCAGCGGTTTAGCTATCGCAGGCATAATTCCGAGCGAAGGAGAAGAGTGATGTCGAATTCTGAAATAATCGGGTCCAGCGCGAAGTTTCGAGCAGTGCTCGAAATGGTAGAAATGATAGCGCCGGTAAACTCCGCAGTTCTCATTCAAGGCGAGACGGGGACCGGAAAAGAAGTGATCGCTCAGGCGATTCACGATTCCAGTACTCGCAAGCGTCAACGGCTGGTGGCAATCAATTGTGCCGCCATTCCCGCGGCGTTATTAGAAAGCGAACTCTTTGGGCATGAACGCGGTGCGTTTACGGGGGCCGTCAATCAGGCGGTCGGACGTTTCGAGTTAGCAGACCGTGGCACACTTTTTCTCGACGAAATAGGGGAGCTTCCTCTGGAACTACAGCCGAAGCTCCTTCGAGTTCTCCAGGAACAACGATTCGAACGCTTGGGGAGTGTGCGGACGCAGCAAGTTGACGTACGTATCGTCGCCGCTACCAATCAGAGCCTACAACAGTTAGTCCGCGAACGGAAGTTTCGCGCTGACTTATATTACCGGCTCAATGTGTTTCCAATTATGCTTCCGCCACTACGCGAACGCACGGAGGATATCCCGCTCTTGCTTCAACACTTTGTTCAGCACTTCGCGGCGCGCTACGGGCGGTGCATCGATTGCATTCCAGCTAAGATCACCGATGCCGCGATGAATTATCACTGGCCGGGAAATATCCGAGAATTGCAAAACTTCATCGAGCGCGCAGTCGTTCGAACAAGAAATACGGAACTCGATGCCCCTATCGAGGAACTGATGGAAGCGGGCACGCCTGTGGCCGGCCTGAACACGCTTCTGGATGCGAACAGAGCCCACATTGTGGCGACTCTTCGTCAAGCCAGGGGCGTCGTCGGTGGGCGCAACGGAGCGGCCGCCAGACTTGGAATACCGCGGACGACGCTCATCTCCAAGATGAGGAGGCTCGGAATCTCACTCGATAGGCCCGAAGAGAGTGCACTACCGTCCTATTCGTACGCCGGAACGGCATAGGCGGCGCCGGTCACCGGATTAGGGTTTGGCGCCGCCGCTCCCAAGTTCCTGTTACCGAGTCGCGAGTTGAGTTCACCTCCACCTTCTTCTCAACACCGCTGCAATGTCATTTCATTTCCCCAGAGAAGGCAGCTGCGTCTTGGGGCTGAGCCAGAAACGGCGGCCCATGTCGGCCGCCACCATGATGGATCGATGCTCGCTGAATCTCTGGCGCCCAAGGCCGAATACAAAAGGGGGCGACCGGTCGACGATGCCTAAGCCGTCAAAACGCCAGAGATCGATGACGCCCCAAGCACCGCAGGATCGGATTCAAATACCTCAAGTCCGCCGCTCTCGACGGGATTGCCGTGTGTGATTCCATCCTTCGATATTTCCAGCTTCCGCATCTTCGAGATCAGAGTAGTTCGCGGCAGTCCAAGCCTGCTTGCTGCGCCGTTGCACCCGCCTACTACCCAGTTCGTTTCCTGAAGCGTGGAGGTAATGTGCAGCCGTTTAGCGCCGGTACGCGTTCGGGCAGCGCACGGAATGGCGTCATGACGCCGTAATTCCGCTGCTAGCGAACGCAGCTCAGACCCAGTTGTGACAATTACCGCGCGCTCGATGTTTCCCGGCCAGTCGTAGTCCTGCAGGGCTCGCATCATCTTACGTGGCTCCGCTACAGATTTGCGGCGGCGAGGTTGAGCACCTCGCTTGAATTGCTCATACCGTGAGAGGGCAACTCGGGTGGTCGCACTGGCACGCGATTTCGACTTCATCGCTCCCCGCGTTCCGACAAGCCTCCCCGCAATACTTCTGGCCGGGCCGAACGCTACAGGTGCAGGGGATGTGCGCACACCTGTTCTCTTGTTGATGTTCCATTTGGAAGTTTCTCCTTTTTCTGAGACTGGTTCTGTTGTTTCGATCTGACTCAACGCCAGAGATTCGTCACGGCGATGTCGAGTACCTCATTGGCCCGGCCGTTCATCACAGCCTTGACCATAAAAAGAGAGAAACCCTTCGCCATCTCGAGGGTTATCTTTGGCGGCATCGAGAGTTCCTCCCGATTCACCACTGCGTCGATTAGCACTGGCCCGTCGTGAGCAAGGGCAGCGGCGATGCCAGGCTCGACATCCGCCGGGTCCTCGATCCGGATGCCGCGGATGCCGACCGCTTCAGCCATTGTGGCGAAATTAGGATTCTTGAATGAGGTGCCGAAGTCTAGGAACCCGGTCGCTCTTTGTTCGAGTTCGATGAAGCCAAGGGCGCCATTATTGAACACCACGACTTTGACCGGCAGATCAAGTTGCGCGAGACTGAGAAAGTCGCCCATGAGCATGGTGAAGCCACCATCGCCCGACAGCGAGATCACCTGGCGCTTCGGGAGCGTCGCCTGGGCGCCAATCGCATGCGCCATCGCGTTTGCCATGGACCCATGCCAGAACGAGCCGATGAGACGCCGTTTGCCGTTCATCGCGAAGTATCGTGCGGCCCAAACGGTCGGCAAACCGACATCGCAGGTGAACACGGCATCCTCGGCTGCCAAATCGCTTAACGCCTTGGCCACTTGCTGCGGGTGAATCAGTTTGCTTCCCGGCTTCGCTATCGCCAAGTCGTCGAGATCTCTGCGCGCCTTTCGATAATGCTCGACGGCCCGATCCAGGTGCTCACGGTCCTGCTTTTCCTCTAGCATCGGGAGCAATGCGTCCAGCGTGGCGCCCACATCGCCAACGAGCCCCAGATTGATCGGTACGCGCCGGCCGAGTTGTTCTGGCCTTATGTCGACCTGGGCGATTTGCGCGGTTCTCTGCGGGTAGAATTGGCGATACGGGAAATCAGTTCCGAGCATCAGCAGCGCGTCGCAATCGTTGATCGCGTAATAGCCGGATGTGAAGCCGATGAGCCCGGTGATGCCGACGTTGTACGGGTTGTCCCATTCGACGTGCTCCTTACCCTTCAGCGCGTAGACCATGGGGCTCTTAAGCTTCTCGCCGAGCGCGAGGAGTTGATCGTGCGCACCGGCACAGCCCGAGCCGCACAACAAAGTGACCCGGCTGGCGCCATTCAGAAGATCGGCGAGCGCTTGGAGGCTGGCAGACGGCGGAACCACCACGGGCGTGACCGGCAGCAGGTCTAGGGCCGCGGGCGGTGGCGCGTCGATTGCGGGCTGGAGGGCTACGTCGCCCGGGATCACGATGACCGATACACCACGCTTGCCGACAGCTTCGCGAATCGCGATTTCGAGCCCGCGCGGCATTCGATTCGGGGAGGAAACGAGCTCGCAATAGTGGCTGCATTCCTTGAACAGGGTTTCTGGATGCGTTTCCTGGAAATAGCCCGAGCCAATCTCGGCCGACGGAATGTGGGCCGCGATCGCCAAAACTGGAACGCGCGAACGTTGACAATCGAACAAGCCATTGATGAGGTGGAGATTCCCGGGGCCGCAGCTTCCCGCACAAACAGCGAGAGATCCGGTGAGGTGCGCTTCGGCGCTGGCGGCAAAAGCGGCAACTTCCTCATGGCGAACGTGGACCCATTCGATCTTGCCCTGGCGGCGGATCGAATCCGTGATGCCGTTCAGGCTGTCACCAACGATGCCGTAGATGCGTTTCACGCCGGCGGCGGCGAGAGTCTCAGCAAATTGATCTGCAACGGTCTTCATGATCGTAATCCTCCTTTGTCTAGCTGCCTGTTACTTGGCGGATCACGAAAAGATGACTCTCGCCCAGGATTTTCTTCAAGTCGGCTCCGCATATCCGCATTCAGCAGCACCGGCATCTTCGAAACATCCTCCAAGCCCGTTCGGCGGTCCGCGACGCCGTCGAAATCGCTCTCGATCCCGACATGATCGATTCCGGCGATCTCGATGTGGCCGTCGATCCCGAGAGATTCCGCCAGCAGTTCACGTGCTTGTGCAAGGTTGTCTTGCAGCGCCATGTTCATTTAGAATCCTCCAAACGCCTAACCAAACGTGAACGAAAAGGCCTGAACGCCAGGATCAAGGAATTCGATCTCAAAAGTCCGGTCTTGTATCTGGCCCTTTTGCCGGATGAGCTGATAGAGACGGGGCCCTCGAATCTCACCGGCGCCGTCAGGGGCGGAATCCACTCCACAATCGTTACCGGGGGCGGCGCCATCCAATGTCACCTTAAAGCGTACGGGCTTACCGTTCAGCATCGGGCCTAATACGATGTGCAGGTCGCGGCTGTGGAACCGGAACAGAATTTTGCCGGGCGCTGTTTGAAGCACACCGCTCTCAGCACCGATATTCCACGCTCCGCTCAATCCCCATTGATTCAAAGAGGGTCTTGCGGGTGTGCTGTAAGTCTTTCGGAAGTCTTGCTCCAATCGCTCAGGTGACGCGAAGCGCTCGGCCTGACGATAGCCGACGTAGGTTTCAGGAGACTCTGAATCTCTGCCAGGCGGCGCCTCGACTCCATCGGCGGATATTCTGACCGCGCTTTCACCCAGGCCAGTGGCGCCGTTTTCCATAAGAAGTTCCTGGATGACGCGCTCGGATTCGAGATATTCGCCCTCGCCGAAATGATGGTAACGAATTCGCCCGTTCCCATCGATGAAATAGTTTGCCGGCCAATAGTCGTTGTGGAACGCCTGCCAAATTCCGTAGTTGCTGTCGACGGCCACCGGATACGTCACGTTCAAATCACGCAGGGCATTTTCGATATTCACACGTTCTTTTTCAAACGAGAACTCGGGCGTATGGACACCGATCACAACCAAGCCGGCATCCTGGTATTTGGCCGCCCAGGCCTTCATGTAGGGCAGCTCTCGGAGGCTGTTGATGCAAGAGTAAGTCCAGAAATTGACCAGCACAACTTTCCCGCGCAACGACTTACTGCTCAAGGGAGCGGAGTTGAGCCAGGTGACGGCGCCCCCCAAATCGGGTAGGCGCCCTTCGTCGGCAAGGGCCGGCTGAGGTTCGGCGGCGCTCACTGTCATAATCAGTGGGTCCTTCGAATGGATCGCGCCGAACTTTTTGAGCGAATTCATACGCCAGCCCGGTGCGATGGCGATAACCCCCATGAAGGCAGCCAGTCCGAGAGCCAAACGGAACCAGCCCTTAAACGACGAGAGCTTCGTGTCAACAGTACTCATTTTCGAATCTCCTTCAACGTGCGTATCGCGTAAATACCAGGTCGTGCGCTTTCTCAAGGTCGTGGCAGGGGAAGCAGGTTTTGTGCACCGCCTCATCAGCAGGTTTGCCGTTCTCGAATTGAGCGTACCCCCAGCCGCCCGTCGAGGCGTATTTTTTTGAGTCCTTGACTCCTAACTGAATGTTAATGGGAGGTCCGGCAACGAAAGATTGGGCACGGCCAAAGACTTTATTATTTTCCTCAGACGCAACGTAGCTCCAGGCTAGCCGGACAATGATTGTGCCGTTTGGGAACGGTAGCTTCCCCTCCCTGTAGGCCTTGATCGCTACATCGTTGCCGAGGATGGCGCGAAGATCGTTGTTGTTGCCTGCTTCGTGGGCCACGGAGATCACCCTCCAGTCGCGGTATCCGGGGGGAATTTTGATTCCAAAGATCGGGGAAGCCTCGTTATTGGCGCGTCCAGCCGCGAACAGCACTGCACCGATGGCGCACGCGGCCATTGCCGCAAAGACCAAGATTGAGATCCGTTTCATTGAGCGTCCTTTCAAATAATCAAAATGGACTTGTGACTCCCAGGTTTGCACCGCATCCGGTCCGGATGACCGCGATAGGGACACGGGCCATGGCTACGGATGCCCTGCGGATTGTCTATGTCAGTCCGCAGGGCTGGGTGCGTAACGGCGATCAATACCCGCCGGCATCGACCACGGCTTGGGCAAACGCCTGCGGCGCCTCTTGAGGCAGATTGTGCCCGACGCCGCCGGTGATGAGGCGGTACTCATATTTGCCCGAGAACCTGTTCCGATACGCCGCGCTGGGCGCGTGGATTGCACCGTTGGCGTCGCCTTCCATGGTGATCGTGGGCACGGTGATGGGAGGAAGCGCGGCCAGCCGCTTTTCCAGGTCGTCATATTTCCGCTCGCCCTCGGCCAGGCCAAGCCGCCACCGATAGTCGTGCATCACGATGTCAACGTGGTCGGGGTTGTTGAAGGACGCTGCTGTGCGGGCGTACGTAGCATCGTCGAAATTCCACTTTGGCGAAG
>JBEKNN010000214.1:0-15954 GCA_049522755.1 Bryobacteraceae bacterium
TACTTGAAGCTCATGGAATAACGCTGCCCCAGGCTGACGCCTTGAATCTTGATCCGGTATCCCGCATAGAAACGCTGGCCGGTAATCACCGCTGAATTCTTAGTTGCCACGCCATACCCCTGCCCCCCAGCCGCTGCCGTACCTAGCATGGTAGCCGCTTTCACATCTTGCGCCGCCGCGGTGGCATTGAACTGTCCGTTTTGAAGGGTAGGATGATAGGGCCTGATGACCATCTTTCTTTTCTTGCCGAAAATCTCAGTCATTACCGCCCATCCAGTCCAGGTACGAATTAGCCCGGTGAGCAACGTCAGTACGCCCGTTTCGTAGCTGCTCTTGCTTGCCGAGGCCGCCGCTGAAGGGAACCAGTGCAAGCCCAAGGCGCCGGACGTGAACTCGTCTCCTTCAACCGCTATGTTCGGAATTAATCTGAATTGTTGCATTTCCCCGTTCCTCCGGCTCATTCTCAAATGAGCTTAATGTGTTGGGCGCGAATCACCCCTTCGGCCCACTGCTCAAACGAGTATACCGGCGGATCTGACATCGCACAACGATTCTGAGTAAAAGCGGATATAGTACCGCGGCAGGCCGGGAAATGCTCGCGCCGCGCGAATTACAGTTTTTCGCCTTCCAACTGGCGTATATCATGCAGCAGCTTCGGCAGAAAGCCATCCTCATCGCTACTGTAATAGCCGCGGATGCGCATGTGCCGGTCCACCAGCGTGAAGCGGACGCTGTGTATCATGCTGCCATCCACCGGGTTCAGTTTGAAGCCGTCGCGGCCGATCTGGTTCAGCTTGCCCTGATCGCCCGTCAGGAAATGCCAGCGGCTCGCGTCGGCCTTGTAGTGCCTGGCATATTCGGACAGCACCGGCGGCGTATCGGTCGCGGGGTCCACCGTGAATGAGACAATCTTCACGTCCGGCGTACCGGCGGTCTGACCCTGCACCTCGCTCATGTAATGGCTCATCAGTGGGCACGGTCCGGGACACGTAGTGTAGATGAAATCGGCCACCCACACGTGGCCTTCGAGCGATTTACTATCGAACGGCTGGCCGCTTTGCGAAGTCAATTGGAACGGCGAAAGCTGGCTCATAACGCTGAGCGGCGCAGGCCCCAAGGAAGGTCCCGAGCACGCCGCGCCGAACAGGGCTATCGCTGCAACCGCTGTTCTCATGCCAAACGCCTTCATGCCGAGCTACGCGCACTCTTTCGCGCCGCCATCACTCCCGACGCCAGCAGCAGCGCTACCCCGAATGCCGCCGTCACCACCAGGCTGGTTAGCGCTCCCGGCGTGGCATTGGGCATCAGCAGCGCGTGGTTCAGCAGCGAGATGGAATACGTCAGCGGATTGATCCACATCACCGCTTTGATCCAGCCGTGCGCCGTAGCCATGGGGAACAGCGCGCCGGAAACAATCCACATGGGGAACAGCAGCAGGTTCATCAGGGCGTGAAATCCCGCGGTGGATTCCATCTTCCACGCCAGCACGAACCCCAGCCCGGTGAGCGTGAACGAGACCAGGAAAATGGTCCCGGCCAACACCACCAGTTCGCCGGGCGCAATGCCGATGCCCGCCAGCGGCGCGAACAACAGGAAGATCATGCCCTGAATCCACCCCAGCGTCGCCGAGCCCAGAATCTTGCCCAGCACCATGCTGGTGCGCGGCGCCGGCGAGACCAGCATCGAAAGCAGAAACCCTTCGCGCCGGTCTTCGATAATCGTGATGGTGGAAAAGATCGCCGAGAACATCACCGTGAGCACCAGCGCGCCTGAGTAGAACTTCGCCAGGTCGTTCGACCCGTAGCCGATAAACAGCCAGAACACCAGCGGCGACGCCACCACGCCCATCACGCGGCTCTTCTGCCGCCAGAAGCGCACCAGCTCGCGCTGCCACAGCGTGGCGGCCGGCAAAATGAAGCTATTCAATTCCCGCTCCCGTCTCTTTCATGAAAACGTCCTCCAGGCTTGGCTTGTGCAGGCCCACCGATTCGATGGCCCCCGGAAACGCCTCCACCACGTCCGCGATAAATCGGTGGCCGCTCGCGATCTCCACTCTCACCTGGCCGTCCAGCGCCACCGCGCGCACGCCGAAACGCTGCCCGATTTGCGCGGCCAGCGCCTGCGCGCCATCGTCAGTCGCCTGCAGCACCACCACGTCGCCGCCGATGCGCGCGCACAGCTCGCCAGGGCTGCCCGCGGCCACTATGCGCCCCTGGTGCAGCAGAATCAGACGGTCGCAGCGCCCGGCTTCTTCCAGAATATGCGTGGTCAGCAGAATGGTGACGCCGTCCTGCGCGCGAAGCTCTTCCACGTGCCGCGAAAGATCGCGCCGCGCGGCCGGGTCGAGACCGGTGGACGCTTCATCCATCAGCAATACCTGCGGCCGGTGCAGCAGCGCCTTGGCGATTTCCACGCGGCGGCGCAATCCGCCGGAAAGCGCCTCTACCAGATCTTTGCGGCGGTCTTTGATCCCCAGGCGCGTCATGGCGCCTTCCATGCGCTCGCGCAGCGTGGCGCCGCTCAACCCGTGCAAGTGGCCCTGTGCGCGCAGGTTCTCCTCCACCGTTAGCGCTTTATCCAGGCTCTGCGTTTGAAACACCACGCCCACTGTGCGGCGTACCGCGGCAGGTTCGCGGACAACGTCATGCCCGGCAATGGCGGCGCTGCCCTCCGTGGGCGCCATCATCGTGGCCAGCACGCGGAACAGCGTCGATTTACCGCCGCCATTCGGACCCAGCAGCCCGAAAATCTCGCCCTGCTTCACTTCGAAGCCAACGTTCGAAAGCGCGACACGGTCTCCGTAGCGATGAGTCAGATTGCGTACTTCAATCACAGACCGGGCCTATCGAAGAGCATCAGGCCGTAGATCAGCGGAAGGTAGAGAACCGATGCCATCAGCACGCCGCGCGCTCGCGTCACGCTGCGCTCCACCGCCACGCGCACTCCGGAATAGAGGAACCACAACCCCAGACCCAGCGCCCCCGCCAGATAAACGTTGCCCGACATCCCGAACGCCACCGGCAGCAAGCTCACCGGAATGAGCGCAATTCCATACAGCACCATCTGCCGCGCCGTCGACCGGCAATCGGGTTCCACCACCGGCAGCATGCGGATGCCCGCCTGCGCGTAGTCTTCCTTATACATCCACGCGATGGCATAGAAATGCGGGAATTGCCACAGAAACAGGATGGCCGCCAGTATCCACGCCTCCACCGTCACCACGCCCGCGGCCGCGGCATAGCCGATCAGCGGCGGCATCGCCCCGGGAATCGCGCCCACCGTGGTGGACCACCACGTGCGCTTTTTCAGCGGCGTATAAAGGAAAAGATACATCGCCAGCGTGAAGGCGCCGATCAAGCCCGATAGCAGGTTGACGCCGAGCCACAATTCCATGAAGCCCGCCACTGAAAGCGCGGCGCCGAAGGCCAGTGCGCTGCCGGGCGTCAACTGTCCCAGCGGCAAAGGACGGCCGGCGGTGCGCCGCATCTTGCGGTCCGCGTCCCGTTCGAACCATTGATTCAGAGCCGCCGTGCCGGAGGCGATGAGCGCGGTGCCGATAATGGTATTGAGCAACGAAAGCAGGTGGATATGCCCCAGAAACTCGCGCCAGCTTGAGGCGTTGGGCAATCCGAAAAAGTAGCCGATGCCGGCGCTCATCATGATGAGCCAGGTGATGCGCGGCTTGGTCAATGCGATGTAATGGCGCATCAGGCGATCACCACTCCGCCGTGCGCCAGTTCGGCGTCCTCCGGCCGGATCTGCCGGTAAACCAGCGCGGCCAGCGTCACTGAAGCGCCGAAGGTAACCGCGCCCATCACGGCATGCGCGACGGTAAGCCACTGCAGCGCTCCCGCCGCCAGCAGATTCATGTATGCGCCCGTGCCCAGCAGCAATTGCGAGAACGTGAGCGAGATCAGCCACAGCGCGGCGCGGCGAACGGCGGCGGTTTGCATATTGCGCAGAAACGCCTGGATGCCGGCCCACAACACCAGCGCTGCGGCCACGCAGGCGCCGGCGAAGTGAGGCGCAAAGCTGACTTTGCTAAAGCTCACGGCGACGCCGATCGCGCTTTGCGTCAACAGAGCGGCCGCGGCGAGAAGGGGCGCGGGGCCGTGCTCTGCCAATCCGTAACGCATACGGGCTGCCACGGAGAAGCGCCGCGGCTGGGAATTGTTCATAGGCCGAAGTTCTATTGTAAACGGTCCGCAGGGCCGCCGCGTCGAAACTGGATCGCCGCCTGCCACCGCCCGCAGGCTCGCCAACCCGTTAAGCTACCATGTCCCCATGTCCCTGGTCCGGCTGATCTGCTGGAACGCAGACCTCGCCCGCGAGCGCGCCGCCCTCTTGAAGACCGCGCGTCTCGATGTCGACGCCTCGCCGCTGAACACGTCGCGCTTAATCGGACATATCATGGAGAAGCCTCCATCGGCAATCGTGATCGATCTGGATCGCATGCCCTCGCACGGCCGCGCCGTGGCCGTGGTCCTGCGCCGCAGCGCCTCCGCTCGCCACATTCCGCTCGTATTCGCCGGCGGCGCCGATGAGAAAGTCGCCCGCATCCGCCAGGAGTTGCCGGATGCCGTCTTCACGCCCTGGAGCGCCATCGCGCCGTCCATTCGCCGCGCGGTGAAGAGCGCGCCCGCCGCGCCCGTCAAGCCCCGCCCTCTCATGGAGCGCTATGAAAGCTCCGGCCTGGTGCGCAAGCTCGGCCTCAAGCCCGGCATGGTCTGCGCCCTGCTGCAGGCGCCCGAAGGATTCGAAGAGCGCATCGACGATCTGCCCCAGGACCTCGAATTTCAACCCAGGATCGCCCCGAACACCGCCCTCGTCATCTGGTTCGTACGCACCCGCGCCGAAATGGAATTCGCCGCCGACCGCGCCAGCCTGCGTCTGCCCCAAGGCGCCTCCCTGTGGATCGTCTACCCCAAGCGATCCGGCCGCTACCCCGTGGACTTCACGCTCACCGATGTCCGCGCCGCCGCGCTTTCCGTGGGTCTGGTGGATTACAAAATCTGCGCCGTGGATGACGATTGGACCGGCTTGAAATTCGCGCGGAGGAAAAAGTGAAAGCGCTGGTGATCCCGGCCTACCAGCCGTCTGAATCGCTGCTCCACCTGCTCCAAGACCTCACCGCCGGATTATTCGCCGCGATCGTCGTGGTCGACGATGGCAGCGGTCCCGCGTATGCGGAAATCTTCGCGCGCGTGGCCGCTTTTCCGAACGTTCAGATCGTGCGGCACGCCGTCCCCATCGGCAGGGGCGCCGCTCTACGCACCGGAATCCACGCCGCGTTATCCACTGCGCCGCATCTCACTGCAGTCGTCACGACGGACATCACCCACTCCGCAAAAGAAGTGGCGTGGGCCCATGGCCTGCGGCGAACACGGGATTCTCTGGTGCTCGTAACCCGCCAGCCGCCGCCGCGCAGCATCGCCACGCTGGCTGTAACATGGGCACTCACCGGCCAACCGCTATCGGAGCCCGAGACGACGCTCCGTTCCATCCCCGCCGCGCTCCTTCCGCATCTGCTGCGAATGGAATCGAACGGCCCCGAGTTCGAAGTCGAGACGCTGCTAGTCGCCGGCCAGCATAGCATTCCTGTGCTTGAGGAACAGGTAGGGCAACCTGCCGAGGCTCAATCGCAGTTGGCAGGCGAAAGCGCCTGCCCCACAGAAGCGCAGGCCATTGCGCAGCAACATGGGACACAACGTGGGACAGACGCTTTCGTCTGTCAACCCGCCGACCCCCGCCCCTCACCCGCAGCCTCTACCTGGTTCGCCCCTCTAGCCCTGCTCAAATTCGCCATCGAGTCGAGGCCCTACCGCGCCGTCGGCTTCGCATTCGCGCTCCTCACCGCGGCGATTCTCATCGCGGCGACAGTCTCTGAGATCCGCGGCTTCGCCACCGGCCATCTCTTCAGCCAGCCCATCTGGCTCCCTTGGGGACAGCGCCGCCTGGCGCATTTCGCCACACTTTTCGCCGCCTTCAGCCTGCCGCTGTTGCTCCTGTTTCCCTGGGCCTACGCCTCCGCATTCACCGCACTTGTCACCGGCGCCACCGTACTAGCAACCGGTCCGCTGGCGGTAGCCGCCGTCGTCTTCTTCCTGGCCTCTGCCTGGGCGCTCGGATCGAGGCTGCTGGGCAAGTCCGATTACCGCGAGCCCGAAACGCACGTTTGCGCCACTCTGCTTGGCATAGCCATCTATGCCTTCGCGATGACGCTCACCGCGCGCATTCCCGTGAACTACCCGGCTGCCTGGGCCGCCGTTGTCGCCATCCCCATCCTGCTTGATGCCCGCGGCGTCATCCGCCGATTCCGCCAGCTGACGGCGCTGCTTCGCTCCATCAGCCTGCCCAACTGGCCCGAGCGCAGCGCCTTCGCCCTGCTCGCCTTCGTCCTCTGCATTCACTGGTTCGCCGCCCTCGAGCCCGAAACCAGTTCGGACGGCCTCGCCATGCACCTCGCCGTGCCCGCCAACATCGCCGCCCATCATGCCATGACGTACCAGCCGGACCTCTTCCTCTGGTCCGTCATGCCCATGGGCGCCGATTTCAGCTATGCCATCGTCTACCTGCTGGGCGGCGAGCCCGCTGTCAGCCTGTTCAACCTCGCCCTGCTGCTCTCCATCGCCGCGATCGTTTATTCCGCCAACCGCCGATGGCTGCCGCGCGCCCCCGCGCTGGTGGTGACGGCGCTTTTCGTCAGCACCCCGCTGGTACACCTGGTCACCGGCTCTTTGTTCATCGAGAACTTCGTCGCCGCCATGATTCTGGGCGCGCTGGCCGGGCTCTGGCGCTTCCGCGAGACCGGACGGCGGAACCTGCTCTTCGCCGCTGCAGCCCTCGCCGGCGCAGCCTCGGCCGCCAAACTGGGAGCGTGCATTTTCGCGCTGCTGGCCGTAGCGTTCGCCGTCGCCGAAGTCCGGCGGCAATGGAAAAATCTCGGCGCTCGGCCGGCCGTCACCGCAGCGCTCGCCGCGGCGCTCCTCGTGGCCGTGGCCTCGCCGCCGTATCTCATCGCCTACGCCAAAACCGGCAACCCCGTCTTTCCCTTTCTGAACACCAGGCTCCCGTCGCCGATGCTCGAGCGCGGTCTCGATTTCCGCGACTCCCGTTTCCACAAACCGCTCGCCTGGACCACGCCCTTCAATCTCACATTTCACACCGGCGATTACTTCGAAGCCCAGAATGGCGCATTCGGCTTTCAATATCTGTTGCTCATTCCGCTCGCGCTCGTTGCGTTATTGGCAGCGCCCAATTACGCCGCAAAAACCGCCGCCACGATTGCGCTGGCCGCGGGCGCCATCATCATGGCGACGCAACCCAACGCACGCTACGTATATGCCGCGCTGCCTCTTTTCGCCATCTCGTTCGGCGCACTGCTCGCCCGGTTCGCGGCCCAGCAGCGTTGGATGACGCGCGCGCTGCTGGCCGCCGCCCTGATCTTCATCGGTCTCAACGTCTATTTCGAAGCCGCCTCCGGCTGGTATCACCGGCACTTCTATTCGCTCTCCCTTTTCCGCCCCAATGGCCGCGATCTATACCTTCGCGAAACCGCGCCCATGCGCGACGTGACCCAACGTTTCCGCCTCGCGCAGCCGCTGGAGCCGGTCCTGTTAGTGACCGAAAACGACCTCACCGACGCCGGCGACCGCGTCTACGAATACGAGTGGCATCAGTACGCCGTCTGGAAGAGCATCGCCACCGTCAAATCCGTCTCCGCCCTCCGCCAGGTCTTCGCCAGTCACGGCATTCGCTACTTCATCGCACACCGCACCGGCCCGGATGAAGATCCCATTTTCCCCATGGAGCTTGGCGAGTTCCTGGCCAACTGCACCGCACCCCAATTCGAGAACGGCCGCTTCTACGCGGCTCGAATGATCCCCGAGTGCGAATCTCTCGGCGGTGCGGACCTGGAAGCCTGGCTCGCAAAGTTACCGCCCGCCCTGGTTTCGCCCGGCATCTACGACGATTCCGACCCCGCCCTCCGCTTTCACGGAATCTGGACGCGTAGCCGCGAATTCGCCCGCCCTTACCGCCACAGCATCAGCTACACCAACATCCCCGGCGCCGATGTCACCTTCGCTTTCCAGGGCGAATCGCTGACTTATGTCTATACCAAGGCGCCCAACCGCGGCCTTGCACGAATCGAGATTGACGGCGTCGCGCACGCCATCGATCTCTACTCGCCGAGCCCCCAATGGCAAACCCGGACGCAATTCTGTTGTCTGGCTCCAGGACGCCATCTGGTAGTACTGCGCGCCACCGGCGAGAAGCAGCCCCAGTCGCAGGGTGTGTACATCGACCTCGACGCGTTCATAGCGAAATAGTCAAGACTTCGACGCAGAGACGCCGAGGCGCAGAGCAAAACGCAGAGAAAACTAACAAAGGTGGTCTTTCTTCTCTGCGCCTCGGCGTCTCTGCGTCGAAGTCCTTCCTCACGATTCGATCTCGGGTATAGTTTCCCTTACCCGAGCGCTGCGCTGGTACCCTGTTATTGTTCCGATTCGAATCTATGAATCTTCGCGATATCGCCGCTGCGCTCGGTTGCCGCATGGAGGGGGGCGACCCGGATTTTGAAATCTCGGGCGTGGCCAGTATGGAGCGCGCGGAGCCGGGTGAGCTGACGTTTCTCGCCAACCCGAAGTACGCTCACAAGGTGAAGAACACGCGGGCGGGGGCGATTCTGGTTTCGCAGGCGCTGCCGGGTATCGCGTGCCTGGTTTCGGAAAACCCGTACCTCGATTTCGCGCGCGCGCTGGCGCTCTTCTACCAGCCGCCGCGGCCGGCGCCGGGGATTCATCCGATGGCTTCCATCGCGCCCTCGGCAACCGTTGGCGAAGGGAGCTCCGTTGGGGCGTTCGCGGTTATCTGCGAAAGCGCGTGCATCGGACGCAACGCGGTGATTCATCCGCATGTCGTGGTTTACGAAGGGGCGCAGATCGGGGACGATTTTCTGGCGCACTCGCATGCGACGGTGCGCGAATTCTGCCGCATCGGCGACCGCGTGACGCTGCAGAACGGCGTGGTGGTGGGCGGCGACGGATTTGGATTCGCCAAGCGCGCCGATGGGTCGCACTTCAAGATTGTGCAGTCCGGCGTGACCGTCATCGAGGACGACGTGGAGATACAGAGCCTGACTTCGGTGGACCGCGCCACGGTGGGCGAAACGCGCATCAGGCGCGGCGCCAAGGTGGACAGCCTGGTGCAGATTGGCCATGCGTGCGTGGTGGGCGAAGACAACATTATCTGCGCGCAGACCGGCCTGGCGGGCAGCACCACGCTCGAGCGCGACGTGCTGCTGGCGGGGCAGGTGGGGTCGTCGGGACATCTCACGGTGCACGAAGGCGCGATTGTCTATGCGCAGAGCGGCATCGGCGGCGATGTGGCGGCGCGCGCGCGCATTTCCGGATCGCCCGCGTTCGCGGCCAACGAGTGGCTGCGCGCCATAACCGCATTCCCCAAATTGCCGGAATTGCTGAAGACGATTCGTGCGCTCGAAAGAAAAGTGGAGCAACTGGAAAAACATGCCCAAACATCTTCCTCCGGCTGAAGGCGTCCGCCAGGTCGCCTACCTGAATGAGGATTTCCTGAATAGTCCGGACGCGCGCGCCGTGCGGATACTGGCGGAATACCTGGAGCCGCTGGCGCACTTCCGCCGCGAGAAGGTGCGCGATACGGTGGTATTTTTCGGGTCGGCGCGCATCAAGGAAGACGGCCCGCTGAGCCAATATTATAAGGCCGCGCGCGAGCTGGCCAAGCTGCTGACGGCGTGGTCCGCGCAATTCGACCATACGAACTACCGTTTCGTGATCTGCTCGGGCGGCGGACCCGGCATTATGGAAGCGGCCAATCGCGGCGCGGCGGATGCGGGCGGCAAGACCGTGGGGCTGAACATCGGTCTGCCGTTCGAACAGTTTCCGAACCCTTACATCACGCCCGAGCTGAGCTTTGAATTCCACTATTTTTTCATGCGCAAGTTCTGGTTCGCGTATCTGGCGAAGGCGCTGGTGGTGTTCCCCGGGGGCTTCGGGACGATGGATGAGATGTTCGAGATCCTCACGCTCACGCAGACGCAGAAGCTCAGGAAAAAAATGGTGGTGATCCTTTACGGGTCGCAGTATTGGAAGGAAGTCATCAACTTCGACGCGCTGGTGAGGTATGGAACCATCGCGTCCAGCGACCTGGAGCTTTTCCAGTACGCCGACGATCCTGCGGCCGCGTTCGAGATGCTGAAAAAGGGGCTCGTCACATACGCCGTGCAGGCGGACACGCACGAAATGCCGGCCATTGCGAAATCGCGCAATCCGCAGATGCCGGAGGGGAAGGCGTAGCGGAATGCCGCTTTCGTTGAAGGTGGCGGCGCGGGGGCAGGCCATGGGTCCGCCCCGCGAGATCGAAATGCGGCTGCTTGAGCCGGGCGACGCCGAAGCCTGTTACGCGCTGGTTCAGCGCGACCGCGACTATCTGCGCGAATGGCTGCCGTGGGTGGACCGCACGCAATCGCCGGGAGACGTTCGCAACTTCATCGAGACAGTCGCGATTCCGCAATATGAGGCCAACAACGGTCCTAACTGCGGTATCTGGGTGGATGGAGAATTTGCGGGCAGCATCGGCTGCCATGTGATCGACTGGCCCAATCGCCATTGCAGCATCGGCTATTGGGTGAGCGCCGGGCGACAGGGCAAGGGCATCGTTACCCAGTGCTGCGCGACCCTGCTCGACTATCTGTTTAACGAGCTGCGGCTGCACCGGGTGACAATCGATTGCGGCACTGGGAACACGCGGAGCTGCGCCATTCCGGAGCGGCTGGGATTCAGGCGCGAAGGCGTGAAGCGCGAGGCTCAATGGGTGAGCGGGCTCTGGCTGGACCTGGTGACGTGGAGCATGCTGGACCGCGAATGGCGCGAGCGGCGCGGGTGAAGCGATAGCGTCCCCTTATGGCGAAGAAGCGCCCGGCCGCAACCGTGAGTTCCAGCCCTCGCGGCTTACCAGACATCGCGATGGCGTTACTGCTGCTTGGCGCAACGCTGGCGGCCTACTCGCCTGCCCTGAACGGTCAACTGGTTTGGGACGATGACGGGCATGTGACTAAGCCGGCGCTGCAGCCGCTGCACGGTCTTTGGCGCATCTGGTTTGAGGTGGGAGCTACGCAGCAGTATTATCCAGTGCTGCACAGCGCATTTTGGATAGAGCACCGGCTGTGGGGAGATGCGGTGTTGGGCTATCACCTGGCCAACGTGTTGCTGCATGTTACGGCGGCCTGCCTGGTGGTGTGGATTGTGCGCCGGCTGTCGTTGCCCAGCGCCTGGTTTGCGGGGTTCATCTTCGCGCTGCACCCGGTGTGCGTCGAGGCGGTGGCGTGGATCGCGGAGCAAAAGAGCACGCTATCGGCGGTCTTCTATCTGGCCGCCGCGATCGCTTATCTGCGTTTCGATGAGACGCGCCGGAAGACGCTGTACTTCGCCGCGCTGGGCCTGTTCGCGCTGGCGTTGTTGAGCAAGACAGTGACGGCGACGCTGCCGGCCGCTTTGCTGCTGGTCTTCTGGTGGAAGCGAAAGCGGGTCCGTTGGAAGCGGGACGTCCGGCCGTTGCTTCCGTGGTTCGCGCTGGGCATCGCCGCCGGACTCTTTACCGCGTGGGTAGAGCGAAAGTACGTTGCGGCGGAGGGCCCGGATTTTGAGCTGACGCTGTTACAGCGGTGCCTGTTGGCGAGCCGGGCGATCTTCTTCTACCTGGGCAAGCTGGTATGGCCTGTCAATTTGACATTCACTTATCCGCGGTGGAAACTGGACGCGGCCGCGTGGTGGCAGTACGGGTTCCTGCTGGGCGTATTGGCGATAGTGGCGGGACTCTGGCTGGTCGCGCGGCGGCGGCGGGGACCTCTGGCGGCGTTCCTCTTCTTCGCGGGAACGCTTTTTCCAGCGCTGGGATTCTTCAATGTTTACCCTTTTATCTACTCCTATGTCGCCGACCATTTTCAGTACCTCGCAAGCTTGGGAGTGATCGTTCCGATAGCTTGCGGCCTGACTGTGACAGCCGGACGGATTCCCATGGGGGCGCGGTGGATGGCCCCGTTGGCGGGCATCCTGCTGTTGGCGGCGTTGGGCTCCCTCACCTGGCGGCAGAGCGGTATGTACCAGGACTCCGAAACGCTCTACCGGGCCACGCTGCAACGCAATCCCGCCGCGTGGATGGCGCACAACAACCTGGGGAGCATCCTGGCGAAGATCCCCGGCCGCGCGCCCGAGGCCATTGCCGAATTTGAAGCGGCTTTGCGGATCAGACCGGATTACGCGGAGGCGCACAACAACCTGGCCAACGTGCTGGAAGAGATGCCAGGGCGGCTGCCTGAAGCGGTTACCCATCTGCAGGCGGCGCTGCGCGCGCGTCCCGGCGAGGCCGCGATTCACAACAACCTCGGAAGCGTTTTGGCGAAGATGCCGGGGCGATTGCCGGAGGCGCTCGCGGAGTACGAAGCGGCGCTGCGGATCGATCCGAATTTCGTCTATGCGCACAATAACCTGGGAATCGCGCTGACGCAGATTCCGGGAAGGGCGCCGGAGGGAGTCGAACATCTAAGAACCGCGCTGCGGCTGGCGCCGGATATCGCCGAACTGCACAATAGCCTGGCCAACGCGCTGGCCGAGGTTCCAGGGGGATTGCCGGAGGAGATCGCCGAGTATGAAGCGGCATTGCGGATCAAGCCGGATTACGAAGAGGCGCACTTCAATCTGGGGCTCGCATTGGCGGCGATTCCGGGTCGCTTGCCCGAGGGGATTACGCATTTTGAAGCGGCGGTGCGAATCGATCCGGATAACGTGCAAGCGCAGTACAATTTGGGGCTGGCGCTGCTGAAAGTCCCCGGCCGCATGGCGGAAGCGACGGCGCATTTGGAGGTGGTGTCGCGGCTTAGGCCCGATTTAACGGTGGTGCGGCAAATGGTGGAACGCCTGCACGCGGCTCAGCGGTAGCGGCGTGAGCCCGGATGATCACAATGGGGGCCGGACGGGCAGGCGGACGGATTGCGACCGGGCAGCATCTGAGTTACAGTCCGATACTTGCGAATCCAGTTTCGCGCCGGGATAATGTATTTATACTATTGTCTGAACATTCGGCCGGGAGGTAACATCTGCGCTATGTCCGAGACATCTTATTAGTGACTCGGGCAATCGGGTAGTGTGCACGCAAGATAACGCCAAAACAGAGCTAAAGGATCGAAGTTGAATCTGCTTGTCCGGCTTCGACCGATTGCGTTCATTGCCGTCCTGCTGGTCCTGTGGCAAATTGCGGTGAACCGTGCCACCCTTCACCTCTTGCCAGGTCCTTGGGACGTGGTTGGCGGCATCGCCGATCTGGTGCGCCACGGCTTGCTGCTGAAATACATCACCGCCTCTCTGTTCCGCGTCACCTGGGGATTTGTTGCAGCCGCGGTTTTGGCGATTCCCCTGGGTCTCACCATTGGGTGGTATCGCCGCGCCGAGATGGCCTTCAATCCGCTGATCCAGATCTTTCGTCCGATCTCGCCGCTGGCATGGATTCCGATCGCCATTCTGTGGTTCGGAGTAGGAGATCTCTCCGCCGTGTTTCTCATCTTTTTGAGCTGCTTCTTCCCGCTCCTGCTGACGGCCATCAATGCGGTTCAGAGGATACCTGCGGTTTACGTAAATGCGGGCCGCAATTTCGGACTGAGTCCATCCGGCTTGGTCTACAGCGTCCTGTATCCGGCGGTGCTTCCCCAACTGATCACCGGCTTGCGCATTACATTGGGTGTGGCTTGGATCGTAGTAGTGGCGGCTGAGATGATCGCAGTGAACTCCGGATTGGGGTTCTTAATCGTGGATGCGCGCAATGCCGGTAACCGCTATGATCTGGTGGTCGCCGCCATGGTCATAATTGGAATCATCGGGTTGCTGCTGGATCTGGGAATGCGATCGCTCGAAAGAGCCAAATCGCTCCGCTGGGATTATTCGGAGGATTAGTGTCGTTAGCGGAAACTGTCAATACGCCCCGGTCGTTGAATGCGAAGTTGTCCGCGCAGCACATCCACATGGTATTTACGCGCGATGGCAAGAGCACCGCTGTACTGAACGATGTCAGTCTCGAAGTCGGCAAAGGAGAGTTTCTCTGCATTGTAGGACCTTCCGGGTGCGGTAAGTCGACACTGCTCAGTACCATGGCGGGGTTCCTGTCTCCGACTGGCGGAGAAGTCAGGATCGATGGTCAGGTAGTAAGTGGGCCCGACCCTCGCCGTATCTTTGTTTTTCAGGAGCGCGGCGTTTTTCCATGGCTCACCGTCGAGGGCAATATAGAGTTCGGTCTGTTTAAATTGCCGCGGGCGGAACGCCAGAGGCGCATCGCGCACTACGTCAAAATGGTAGGTCTCGGCGGATTCGAGAAAGCGTATCCGGCGGAGCTCTCGGGCGGCATGAAACAACGGCTCGAGGTCGCCCGCGCCCTGGCCGTGAACCCCGACATGCTCCTTCTGGACGAACCCTTCGGCGCGCTCGATTCGATTACGCGTATGATCATGCGCGGCGAGCTGTTGCGCATCTGGGAGGCGGAGCGAAACACCATCATCTTCGTGACGCACGATATCGACGAGGCCGTCCAGCTTGCCGATCGCGTAGCGGTGATGAGCGGGCGGCCGGCTAAGATACAGCAGATCGTCGACATCGACATCCCCCATCCGCGCGACATCAGTGCACCGCGCTACCTGGAATTGCGCAACGGCATTTTGGAACAGATCGGCCTGGCGCACAAGATATGAACTCACTCGCAGAATCCGGAAAATGGGAAAAATTCTTTTGGCCGGTTTTGGCGTCCGCGGTCTTTCTGGCGTTATGGCATTACTCTGTCGTCTGGACGGATACCAAGGTCTTTCCGTCGCCGTTGGCCGTGGAAAAGGGGATTGCCGAGTTGAGCCGAAAGGGCATTCTGTGGGCCTATATCGGCGATTCGCTGCGCCGCGTGGCGCTGGGATTCGGCGCAGCCGCCGTGGTTGGAATCCCGCTGGGATTGACGCTCGGTTGGTATCCGGCCGCCAACCAGGTGGTAAACCCGGTTATGCAGATGCTCCGGCCCATCAGTCCCATTGCTTGGATCCCAGTCTCGATCATCCTCTTCGGCGTGGGCGATACTACGGCTGTCTTTCTGATATTCCTGGCCGCGTTCTTTCCCATCGTGGTGGCCTGCATCAGCGGCGTATCCAACGTGCCGTCTATCTTCCGGCGTGCGGGCCGTAATTTTGGACTGACCGCCCCGCAGCTTCTCGCCCGAGTCGTGTTTCCCGCCGCCCTTCCGCAAATCATCGTAGGTTTGCGGATTGCGCTCGGCATTGCCTGGCTGGTGATGGTAGCCGCGGAAATGATCGCGGTCGATTCGGGCCTGGGATATCTGGTCATCGACTCCCGAAACTCCGGAAAGCGTTACGACCTTGTCGTAGCAGCCATGGTCATGATTGGCGTCATCGGGCTGGCCCTCGATCTCTGCTTCCGCCGACTGAGAAATATCAAGTCCGTCCGATGGGGGTTCCGCGATGAGTCTTAAGCGCAAGGTTCTGATATTTGGCTGCGGATGGCTCGTGCTGATTTCGGCGATGCACGCGTGGTTGAATGTCAACTGGGCGGCGGTCCTGAATGACTATCGTCCCGCGGCCAGGCGGAAGATCAGCGTCGCCTACATCCCGGTCACTTGCCAGCTTACCTGTCCCGTGACTGACTATATCTCGAAACTGTCTGAGAGTGGCGAGATCTTTCTGCCTCGCTTGTTCCAGGGCTTCCCCGAGATCAAGGAAGCGCTCATCTCCAATCGAATGCAGGCGGCCTTCATCGTCGCGCCCCTGGCGATTGCGCTCAGGGCGCAGGGCGTTCCCATCAAGGTTGTCTACTTGGGGCATCGCTATGGCAGCGCGGTGGTGGTTCGCAAGAACGGTCCTATCAAGACATTCGCCGA
>JBEKNN010000215.1:0-15941 GCA_049522755.1 Bryobacteraceae bacterium
TGCTGGAAGACCTCATCGTAGCCGAGGACGCCGGAGTAGAATTTCCGCGCCGCATCCAGGTCATCGGTCTTCACGACGAAATTCGCGATGGTGGTTATGGACGGCCTGGCAGCAGGGGCGGTTGCGGCGGTTTGCACGAAAACCGCAGAAGCCGCGGCGATCAACGGGAGAAAAGTGCGCATCATGGCGGTCGTTCCTCAGAGTCTTCCGTTCATCATACAAGCTCCTGCTCTCCGCCGGGGCACCCGCAATTGCTTACATTCAAGATGTTGGCTGTGGTAGGCTACGCCCCATCACGAACATTGTAAATCAATGGTTACTGTGTAATGCAACCGGTAATCTTGTTGCAAGCCGAATAGCTAAGCTAACGATAATGCTTAGGACCGTATCGGAAGCACCGCGGCCACCTGAAGAGATCGGTTGGAGTATTGCGTGGTCGTGGCCGTGGTGGTTTCGATACGGCGCGATGAAGGAAGCCTTTCCGGGTTTGGCACGAAACTGCTATGCGTTTTGAATCGGAGTGGCTGGGCTTCTGACCTTAATGCGGGTTTCGGCGGGCCGGGGCGTAGCGTAGGATACGGAGTGCTGGGGGTAGGTCGTAATGGGAAGAGCGTAAAACTCGGATCTGAGAACGCAGGTATGGATGGTCAGAGAGTGAGTCGGATCAAAAATTGGAACGGCGGGAGCGCACTGGTAGCGACCGCTTGCGGGAGCGTTGGAGGATCGGCAACGAATTGGCTTCAGCACTTCAGGCCACATAAGCTGCTGGCGGAGAACGGAGTTTGATCTGAAGAGCGGTGAGACGCTCGACCACAACCATAGGGCCGCCGCATCGCGGGCAAGTCCAGAGCGGAGCCGGATGGGATCGCGTGTCGGAATGAGTCGATGCCGGCGTCGTTGCGGGCAAACTGGCCGTAAGCAGTTGCTTGCAAAGTGGAACCAGCTCTCCTCGGCGGCGGCTGGCTAAGAAACCGAAGTGCCGGATGCGGACAAAGCCGCGCGGCAGCACGTGCAGCAGAAAGCGACGCAAGAACTCATCGACGTGCAGAGTCAGAAGCCGCTTCTTATTCTTGTGAGCGGAGTCGCGCCAGCGGAACGTCACCTTGTCCTCGACGAAGGAAACGAGCCGGTGATTGGAAATGGCAACGCGATGGGTGTAGGCGCCGAGATAACGAAGTACCTGATGGCCCACCTGTTCACCGATCGCAAACTCGATGCCATCAGCGTCGCTCAGCAACTTTCCGCCTTACGGTTCTTTTTTCTCAAGACCCTCAAGCGTCCCTGGGTGGTGGAAGGCATGCCCGTACCCAAAAAGCCGATCCGCCTACCGCAGATCCTCTCGCGGGAAGAAGTGGAACGGCTCATCCAATGCGCTAACAGTTCGCTGCATCGCGTCTGCATTCTTACCCTCTACGGCACGGGCGTGCGGCGCGAAGAGTTAGTTCGGCTGAAACTCGAACACATCGATAGCGCTCGCATGCTCATTCACATCCGTCAAGGCAAGGGCAAGAAGGACCGCGATGTCATGCTGAGCCCGAGGCTGCTCCAGGAACTGCGCGACTACTGGCGCATGGCCCATCCCAAACCGAGAACTTACCTGTTCCCCAGCAAAGGCACTCATCCTAATGACGACGCCCCCATGACGTCCAAGAGCGTTTGGGATGCCGTGCACCAAGCAGCCACGAGGGCAGGGCTCGACAAACGCGTCCACCCACACACTCTCAGGCACTGCTTCGCAACCCACCTGCTCGAGTCCGGCGCAGATCTGCGTACCATTCAACTCCTGCTGGGCCACGCCGATTTAAAGACGACCAGCCGTTACCTGCACCTGTCGGAGCGCCATCTCAAAGCCACCGCCAGCCCGCTCGATTCGCTCGCCCTCGCGGCGGCCCCGAACCCGAAAAACGGTTCCCGCAAGAAATAGATGAAACGGCCACTCCTGGAGTTGGCCGATATCGTAGCCGCCGCCGGCCATCGACTCATGGATCAGCCTCCGGCGTGGTTCACCTGGCTGCACCTCAAAATACTCGTAGCCATCGAGCGGTGCCGCACCGCCGCGATGGGCGGCCATCTGGATCAATCGGTGATCAACAAGTAATGTACTGAAACTCACAGATGGAGTGGTAGACTGAAGAAATTCCTGGCACGGGAACGAACCGCGCGGGGAAAAGCACACTCCCGGAAATGTCAAACTTCTGCTGCCTCCCCGGCAGAGCCGGGGGGCCTCTCTTGTTTGCTAGGTCGCGCCGGTGACTGCGTCAATTAGCTCCAAGGTTGCGCTCCCACCAAAAACCAAACCCAGGCGCTCGCCGCCCTTCGGAAGTTTTTCGACGCCCTGGTGTAGCGCCGCGCCGTCGCTCTCGACCGTTCAACCCCATGTTCCTTAGCTTGAACTCCTCACCTGAGCACCTCCCCAGAAATTCCGAATCTTGGCCCCCTTTTTTTTCGTTAGATTCCTTGCGATTCTGTAGCGGCACCGCCACGTTTCACGACGGAGGTTGCGCCGCCTTCCAGGGGATGGGAATAAGCAAGAGACTCCGCGGGCTCCCAGGCATAGGATTGTATCTTGTGCCACCGCATACGGTGACCGTGACCGAGGATCCCTCTCGCCCGCATTTCCACCTTGCCCCATATCCATAAGCGGTAAGCTACAAACGGAACTAGGGCCACCGGCACATACCCCAACGATAAATCACCCCACCTGAAAGCGAGGGCGGCGAGAAAAATCGAGTACGCCGCAACAGCCGTATTGAAGAAAAAAATGAGCCGGGGGGTGGGGCGGGTAGCTTCGACAAGCAACGGGCCAGCCCATCGGCCGCGAAATGGCCAACGGAATAGCAGGCGAAGATAATAGACACCCACGGCCCGCACAGCCAGATAGACGAAACCCATGCCGCCACGGCCCACTTCCCGCAGAATCTCGTAGCGATCGATGCGCCAGCCTTGTAACTTTGAGGCGTCCAAAGCCGCTACAATTGCCCTGCGCAATCCCTCGATCGGGGGGCCGCTCAGAGACTCATTCGTATGGCCGGCGTTCGCCAACAGACGCTCCACTTCCGCTCGAATGCCGGCATCGGGGCACTCACTCTCCAGGAAGCAAGCCCTTTCCTGTGGTAGTCTGCCAAGAGCATCGTCAAATAGCTTGCGAACTCGATCCCATTGCTCTGGTGTCATGAATCAACTCGGGTCGCCCGTAGAATAACAGCGGGCCGCTACCCGGAGTCCCTCCACGTTTGGCAGAGGGCAAGCAAGCGCGACCGGCAACCTAACGATAGCAGTGCAAGACCGGCGATAAAAGCGAGACTAAGTGCGGGTGGTTCGGGCGCTTCGACGTCGGCAAATGTGACGTTGGTCCGACCGGTCGCTTGAGCCCCCACGCTCGTCAGCACTACATTTGGAATAAAATTGCCGTTCGCATCCTCTACATCTGCGAATTCCAGTTTGGCCGTATCCCCGAAATTCAGTGAGCCCGATGCTGTCAGATCCGAGCCGGCAGGGGCAAAGATCTGGAGCGCCAGCGAGAAGTAATAGTCGTAGTTCTCGAAGTTCGAGATTGGCTAAAAGGGAGTCCAAAAGATCGTGTCCACGCTCCCGTTCGAGGCCGGGAGCGACGTCTGAACGAACGGAGTGTTCGGGTTACTTGTATCACCGTAATCAAAACCGAAAGTAAGAACCGGTTTTACAAAACTTAGGCCGGAATTCGACCAGGAGCCGTCGATCGCAATCCCAAGCGAGATGAATGCCGCGTTGTTTCCGCCCGATTCAATGTCGAGGTTATCGATTGCTCGCGCATAGGAAGAATATTGCTGCTGCGAGACGAAGCTGGCGCCGTTCAGAATCATCGAGGCAGAGTCTTTCAGAGAGGTGTAGGTCGCGGTGGCAGATCCCGTGAAGGTGGCCGTACCGCTGGAAGGAACCATGTTGCAATTCGTTGCGGAAGCCGTTGCCGTTGCAGCCGAAGGTACTTCGGTATCAGCTTGTGCGCAAACTGTCGCGCTGCCCGTCACAGCATATAAGGAGGGACTGGGGAAGATGGAGGACGCCAAGGCCGCTTCAGTCGAAAGCAGAAGACCGATTGCGACGACAACAGATACACGAGTTTTCACTGTGTCACCTCAGAAGATCGCGCCTCGGGCGACGAGAGAAAAGGGTTGAGGAGATGCGTGACCGCCGGGATATCCACACCAGGGCCACTAAACCAGGCAGCATGAACCCAAAGCTGGAAGGTTCAGGCGTCTGAGCAGTCCCGAGTGTTATTGGTTCCGGTTCAAATCCGATCAAACCCTGCGTGCTGGCGCCATCGGGATTGATGATGCCGCCGTTCGGGACACCTCCCGCGGCAGTGGCAAAAAACAATCCCCACCCGTCGGTAGAATCCAAAATCTCGAAATAACCAAGACCGCCAAAGTCAGGCGAGTCGTAATTGAATTGCAGCAAGCCAGGCGTTGCGGTGGTTGCCGTTCCGGTAAGGGTGACCGTCGAGTTACCCGGATCGAGCGTGAACGTTTGGCCGGCGCCGTCGTTCAATAGCAAGCTGTAACCGATAATGTTACCTGAATCAAGCGCACCGAGTGTCCCATTCGTTTCGATTGTCCCGCTGTAAGTTGCCTCGTTAATGCCTATGCCGCCAGATAGCCCCAAGTCGCTTTCGTTTACGCTGTACACGATTGTTCCCGCGTGAACCAGACTCGCCCCAAACACGAACGCGGCGATCTTACGTATCGTTGAGGTACTAAACCGTAGCTTCATCAAGTCTCCTGAGCGGGAGTTCCCATTTTGGTCTTCGTACGGAAAAAGTATACATTCAACCACCTCCGCTAGACAAGCCGGGGGGGGAAATTGAAGCTACTAGTACGTTTGGGAGCATTCGTCAAGGTCGAACGGGACCGATTACCCGGACGAGGCTCAACGGCGTCAGCCAAGTCTTGATGGTTTCCTCCGTGCGCGCGGTGTTAAAGTTATCCCGGGGCGGCGGGTTGGGCCTGTCCGGTTCACCGGATTTCCGGAGACACATCGACGCGGAGAAGCCGGCCGAGTTCCCTGGTATAACGGTGAAGTGCGCGCAGTTGGTGCCCGGCGCATATTGTGAAGTCCGCGCATATTACGACCGGTGAGCTGGGCGCTGGGCGCCGCAACCCCAACCGCATTTCATCCGCGGCCCTCGCGGGCGTCCATTGCTGGCTTTCGGGTTCCTCCCGAGTCGGTCCGGGTGGTCGGAGGCTGCTGGCCGCTTCGGGCATACTGTGAAGTGCGCGCGGTTGGCGACCGGTACACTCGGCGGCGCAAACCTGACCGCATTTCATCCGGGGCCTCGGTGGGTATCCACGCCTGACCCTCAAGCTCCTCGCGCGGCGGTCCATGGTTGCTGGTGGTATGGGGATCTGTACTAACCCGCCTGCGATAAGAGCTGAGTAGTTTACCCTTCCCCCTCGCCCGACGGTTATCTTCTTTCCACCCATAAGCCTTACGATTGCATCCCGTAGGCTGACCCTGCTGCCGGACCCTGCGTCCCTGCAACCGGCCGCAACGCGCCGACCGCGCACCCTCAGATTCTCAGTATCATGATGTATTGAACGCAAGTTCGATCTCGGGATCATTCTTTGAAACGTCGCTTTAGGAGGTGGATATGAAAAGAATCCTCCTGCTCATCTTCTGCCAGTTCCGCCTGCTGGGCGGCGGTGTGCTTTTCGCCGATGTCGTCACGCTGAACGATGGCCGCCAGATCTCGGGGTTGGTGGAGTCCGGCAACATCCAGGAGCTGCACATCAAGGTCGGGGATCGGTCGGACACAATTGATATCCATCAGGTTCAAGCCATCCAGTTCGGTGTTTCCTTGCCGGCACCGCCAGTCGCGTCGCCTCCACCCAAAACGGCAGACGTCGCGCCCACAGCGCATGAACCTGCGCCGGCCCAACCCAACAGCCTGATTCTCAACAACGGTACGTACGTCACTGGCAGGTGGTGGTCCATCGACGCCACCACCATGCACTTCCTGGTGAATAATCAGCTACAACATTATCCCCGGCCCGACGTGTCGGCGGTGACCTTCGGCAATGCAACCCTGCCTCCGCCACCTGCGCGTTCGACGTCGCCGTCGGCAACATCCGCGCAACCTCCGGCCAGCGCAGCCCAGCCGGCCCGCGCTCCGACGCTGGCGCCATCATCTGCCGGCGCGCCGCCGCAGCCTCCTACGTTGACGCGTCCCTCCGGCAGTGCGCCGCCTCCGGTGTCCCCTCGCGGTCTTTCGCAACCGGAGGAAATCGGTATGGTCTACTCTTGGAACGGCAAAGTTGTTATCCCGCTCGAACGCAATCAAGCCATCGAGCATAGAAGCGGCTCCACTCAATACTGGGAGATGCCCGGCCCCCGATCGCACGTTCGTCTAAATGAGGCCGCCAGTCTCGTGTTCGTCGTCGGCTTGCCCACAGGAGTCGACCCCGCCAGCTACAGCCTGTTCCCTTTGGAGACTGTCAACGGCGGTCGGCGGACCCGGTCCCAACGCGGCCGTCGGGGTGGCCTCGTGACGTGGCCGGTCGACATCGTGAAACAGGACGAGTCCAGCATAACACCTATGTTTTAACCGTCAGGGATCTGCCGATTGGCGAATACTCCTTCAGTCCCTCCAACTCGAACGACGGCTATTGCTTCGGCGTTGATCCCTCCGCGCCCGGCCAATAAGGCGTGCGCCCCATTTGCGCAACGCTTCGTGTCAGAAACTGCCGAAACCCATCGCCCATGCCATCAGTCTGATCGCTGCACCGAAGGTTGACACCATCCGACCCGGCCAAGCGGCGTGCTGCGTGCTCGGAGGCTGCCGGCCGCTTGGGGCATATTGGGAAGTGCGAGCGCGTCTGGCTCGCCGTGAACTGCTCGCCGCCGCGCCAGCCGCTCAGCATCCGCGGTCCCGCCGGCCGTCCACGCTCAACCTTCAAGCTACTCCCTCGGCGGTCCGTGCTCGGAGCCTGTCGGCCGGTTCGGCATATTGCGAGACGCGCCGGCGGCCACGATGTCGATTGAGCCGGACAGCATCCCTATTTGCCAGCGTGCGGGTTGTACATGTACGGTCCACGATCCCGCCAGACGGGACGCACGGGAGATTGCGCAACGCGATAACCCACTTCCAATAACACCTGAAGGTCCTCCACTGCGCCGGTGAGATCCCAATCCGATTTGATCTGATCGGTGGGCTTGTGGTAGTCGTTGCTAATATACTCGCGCCGTTTCTCGTCGCCATAATCCGCAGGCTTGCCGACGTAGTCGATGCCGGGGCTGGACGCAAGTGACGGAACCCCTCCCATGGCAAACTCAACGTGATCCGATCGCCAATAAAAACCCTCCACCGGATCCGTGTCGCCTGTGACCACGCGTCCCTGTCGAGCCACGGCGTCCTTCACCAGATCGTCGAGAGACGTCATACCCATGCCCAGAATGCTGAAGTCCTTCGTCTTGCCCCAGCCCCAGTTGCTGAAATAGTCGAGGTTGATATTCGCCACGGTCTTTGCCAGCGGATAGAGCGGATGCTGCACGTAATACTTAGCGCCGAGGAGCCCCCGTTCTTCGGCCGTGGTGAAGAGAAAGATCACGGTGCGCTTGGGGTGGGATGGCAATAGGGCAAAAGCGTGCGCCAGTTCCAGGACACCGGCGACGCCGGAAGCGTTATCGCTTGCGCCATGAAAGATGTTCTCGCCCTGGCGCCCAAGGTGATCCCAATGGCCGGAGTAGATCACATATTCATTGCGCAACTCGGGATCGCTGCCTTCGATCTTCGCCACCACGTTCGCGGAGCTGACTTCGCGCACTTCGTTCCTTGCCGTGACTGCTATCGAGGCTTTCAGCTGCACGGGCTTGAAATCGGTTGAAAGCGCGGCTTCGCGAAGCGCGGCCAGATCCTGTCCTGAAGCGGCCAATAACTCGGTTGCCTTGTCGTTGTTGAGAGAGACGGTGGCCGCAATATGCCCGGTGGAGGAGGCGTCGCGGACGATCATAGATTCGCGAACAATGAAGCGGTTGGGTCCCACGTTCGCGCCGCCGCGCGCAGCGCCACGGCCTACGCCTGCGGCGCCTCCGCCCGCGGCCCCCCGGCCTCCGCCTTGTAGTGTGATCACAGCTGTAGCGCCGTGGGCGAAGGCGATATCGGCCTTCGAACCGGCGCGCCCGTAGAAGGAAAGCTCTGGGCCCAGAAACATTTTGGGGTCGAGCTTCGCGGGATCGGAGGGATCGGGAACGGGCGGGTCGCCGGGGAGGATCATGACAGCCTTGCCCTTGACGTCGATGCCTTTGTAGTCGTCCCACTTATACTCGGGCGCTACGATGCCGTAACCCGCAAAAACAATCGGCGAGTCGGCCACACCGATGGAAGCCTTGGGTTGCGAGGAAGTTACGCGGTAATCCTGCGCGGCAAGCGGGAAGTCCGCATCGGCCGATTTCACGGTGATTTCCCCGCCGCCCGCCGTGATGCCCCAGAGCGAGACTGGCTGCAACCAGGAGTCATCGGGATTACCCGGCGACAGCTTCATAGCTTTGCACTGGCCGATGATGTAATCGAGGCTCTTCTGTTCGCCCGGCGTCGCGGGCGCCCGGCCCTCGAATTCGTCGGATGAAAGAACGCGGATGTGATTGAGGAGCGCCTCGGGCGTAATCGCGTTGAGCGCGCGGGCGGGAACGGGAGACGTGTCGGCGCCCGACAGTACAACGCAAGCCAGCAAAGCACAGGTGAAGGTGGTTCGGCGATGCATTGGAACATGTTCGCACAGAAGCCGTCTCGGTGGCGTCTGGTCTCATGCAAGCACGGGCGTCGAACAGGCCATTCGCGGATCCCCGCACAAAGGCCGTACGTAGTGACGGTGGAACTTGACAAGGCGAGATCTGCCGCGATGCCATACCGGGCACAGCTTCGATTATCCTCTGGACGCGGCCTCGCCGACGCCGCCCGTTCTCGCCGTGTGATCAGATCGTGAGTGTGAGCGCGGTGAAGGAACAACCGCTCGGCAATATCCTGAAAGCGCGCCGCCGTGCAATCGGAGCGGCCCCAGCACAACTGCTCTGCTAGGGTGCACCATCTCGTGGTCGAAGATCCGTTGAAGCGCTTCAAGGCGGTCCTCGCACTCCAGCCCGCACACGGTGATGCGACGGTCCGTCTCAAGGAACCCGTCGAACAACATGCTGATGGCTATGGCGAGCTCGTAGCTCACTTCGCCATTAAGTGCCCAGTACTGTGGCGTCGTGCCGCCCGTCCGGGTCATTCGCGGGGAGAGGCGAAACGCCAACCTCCGTTTCTCCATTGCACGCCGCGCAGCGCCAACAGACCGGCATGTGGGCGACGCCAGCCGTATGGCCGGCATCATCGAACCGCCCGCGTTTGGACGAGGAATTCTTCAACTATTCCATCTTACGGCTGGTTTGGAACAGAAGCCCGCATTTCCCTCGCGCTGGCGTGCACCAGGATCAATCGCCGGAGGCCTTCGAGGGGTATGGTGCGGGCGATTTGGCGTGCGCGGCCTGTGGCCGTTTTCGCAATAGGCAGACGACACTCTTCTGGGCGTCTGCAGGAATGCCGGGAATGCGCAGACGCTCCGCCGACTAAATCTGCGACACTAATAGAACGTCCGCGTCTGTCCCAATCCTGGGGCGCTCGATTCCATTTACTTTTGTCTCTTACCGGGAATCCGCTCCATTGTTCCTTGGAGATTTAGACCGATGCACAAAACCCCGATTTACAATGCGATGTTTCTCGCCCTGACACTCGCCTGGATAACACAAGCTGCGGATTATGCGCCGGCATTACAATGGGTCAAGACCACTGGCGGATCCGGGAACAGTTCCGGGGCTGCGGCGGCAACCGACGCGAATGGAAACCTGTACATTGTCGGCAGTACCACCTCGCTGGATTTCCCCACGACCGCTACCGCCTCTCAATCCGCAGCCGGCGGCTCCGCACTGGTTCGCATCTCTCTCTCCAACGCCAGCGCATCCAGACTATTTCCGGCGAATCTCCCGCCCATCACTTTCGCAGCCGCCGCTCCCGCCAATCCCGGTACGCTCTACGTCGCGTCCGGCAATCAAATCTGGAAAAGCACTGACGCGGGTTCCACCTGGACCTTGTTGTACCAGTTCTCTGCTACTGGCGCCGGAGCGGGTGTGGGCGCGCTCACTGTTGATCCCACCAATTCCGCCACGCTCTACGCCGCGACGGGCACGCAGGGCGTGTTCAAGAGTACCGATGGAGGCGTCACCTGGGACGCCATCAATAATGGGATTCCTTCCAACCCGAATGGCAGCATCAATCTGCAAGGTGGCGTTTGGGTAGAGCCGTCCGCGCCGAACGTGATCTTTGCAGCCGGGGATGGCCTGCTGTTCCGCAGCGCCGATGGCGGAAACACCTGGACGGGTGTTACGCCGTCAGGCTTCCCCAACGCCCTTGTATTTGATCCGTTCACCGCCGGCGCCTTATATCTCGCAAACAACACCGCGATTTCTAAGAGCACTGACAACGGCCAGACATTCGCTCCGCTTTCGCAGCTTCCCAACAATGTCTACTTCCTCGCGCTGGCGGCCGATCCGAAGAACGCCGGGGTTCTGTACGCGGGCACTACCGCCGGTATCTACGAATTCTCCCAAGGCGCCTGGACGCTCAAAGTCGCGGGAACGAGCGCCATCCTGATTGCCGATCCGAGCAGCTCCGCGTTCTATGCCACTTTGGCAGCTCCGGGCTTGGCCGCATACGGAATCGTCAAGTCCACCGACGGGTTCACCACCGCATCGCCGATTGGCCCCGACGAGCCGTCTGTCCAGCAGATACTCATCTCCGGCTCCAATCTCTTCGAAATCTCCGTGCCCACAACCGATGTCTTCGCCGTGAAGCTCGATAACAACGGCAACGTCATCTACTCCACCTATTTCGGCGGCAGCGGCAGCGATTCAGCCGCGGCCCTCGCTGTAGGCTCCGATGGCAGTATCTACGTCACCGGATCGACCACCTCCACCGACCTGCCGGTTACGCCGGGCGTCTACCAATCCGCGCTTCCTTCCACTAATGGCTCGGCATCCAACTTCGTCTTCAGATTGATTCCCGATGGATCGCTCGGTTGGGCGACTTACTTCGCCGGACCTGGGAGCGTCGCGGAATCCATCGCCGTGGATGCTTCGGGTAATCCCTTCATCGGCGGGACCACAACAGGCGGTCTGCCGGTCACGCCGGGCGTGTACCTGTCAAGCTTCTCGCAAAGCATCACCTCGAACGGCTTCTTTGACGTGTTTGGCCCTCCCGCCGGATTCGTGACTAAGTTCAACGCTAAGGGCTCGGGCTTAATCTACTCCACTTACATTGCCAATGACGCCCAAAACCACCTGGTGGAAGCGGCGCAGGCGATGGTTGTGGACGCCGCCGGCAATGCCTGGATCGGCGTCAACCCGGGCGCTATTCCGGCGGGACCTTCCGCGACCGTAGTGGAATTGAATCCCACAGGGTCGGCCCTCATCGCATCGGTTTCTGAACCGGCACTCGGCGTCGCGGCGATCGCACTCGATTCCAGCTCTGACGTATACGTTGCCGGTTCCTATAGCGGCGGCGGGACCTTCCCTGCCACCCCCGGAGCCTTCCAATCGGCGCCGCAGCCCGCGATTCCGTCGCTCAACTATGAGCCGGTCGCTGGGGGAGGCTCCGACGCGTTCGCGGCCAAGTTCGATAGCAGCCTAACGCATCTGCTGGCCGCAACCTTGCTCGGTGGCGAACTGGCCGATGCCGCCACCAGCATCGCCCTCGATTCCTCCGGCAACGTGATTATCGGCGGTTATACCGATTCCGAAGCCTTTCCCACGCACGCCCCGTTCCAGGCGTCATTTTCCTCGCCCTCAGGATTCGTCGCCGGATTCGATTCCAACCTTGCCAACCTCCTGTTTTCCACGTATCTGGGCAATGGCGCGCCATTCTCGGCGCAAGCCGCCCTACCCGACGGCAACGGCAATATTCTGCTGGCCGGCTCCACTCTCAGTCAGGGTGTGGTGGTCGCCAATAAGATTGCGCTACCGGCGGCTCCCGCCGTGCGGCTGGATGCGGTGCAGAATTACGCCAGCCATCTCGCCGTGCCGTTAGCTCCAGGCGAGCCCATCATAGCCAAGGGGTCGGGATTCGGATCGGGAGCGCAGATCGTCGTCGATGGTTCGCCGCTCACCAATATCTCCGCCACTGCTGCATCTATCGTGGCCGTCATGCCGGACAGCTCCATAACCTCGGGCGTTCATACTCTGCAGGTCTCGAGTAACGGAACCGTGTCCAATTCCGTGTACGCTCCCGCCGGTGCCGCGGCGCCGGCAATCTATTCCGTCGATGGCAGCGGCTTCGGCCAGGGATACATTCTCAACAGCGACGGCGCCTTGAACTCCCCGTCCAACCCGGCTGCGCCAGGATCCGCGATCACCATCTTCGTCGCGGCCCCGGGGCAGTACACGCTATCCAACGGTTACGCGGTGACTGCGCTAACGCCTGCCGTGTTGCTCGATGGCGGCATTTACTGCAACGGAATCGCGGCCACCATCGGACCTGTCAATGGCCTGCCCGGGAATGTCTACCAGATCGGCGTCTACATACCCACTCCAGCCGCGCTTGCCGCCAACGATCCGGACTTGGCGAGTTTCACCTACCCCGCGCAGACCGGGATTCAAATCGCGATGGGACCGGTAAGCCCGGCGGCCTTCATCAACTCGCCGATGGCTAGTCAGGCCGGGATCTTCGTCAGTATCAAGTAGGGTCGCGCGCTTACTTTGTCGCCGCGATTTCTTCCAGCTTCACCTTGGACTTGGAGAAGACGGCCGGTCGGTGAAGTGCGCGCGCAACCGGCTCGCCGTGAGCTGTTTGCCGCTGATGCTTCCCTACACGAACCCGACTCCGGCACTTACGGCTGGTTTGGAACGGAAGCCCGCATTTCCCTCGCGCTGGCGTGCCCCAGGGTCAATTGCACGAGCCCTCCGAGGGGTACGGGTGCGGAGGATTCGCTACCCTGCACCGGAAATTAAAGGAATCGGTGACGCTCGGCCTCTGATGGCAGGCGGCAAGTTGTGCGACGTCCGAACCACTTCAAACGATTTCGGGCAAACCGCTCGTAGATGGAATCTCGCAGAGTACTGGGAATCAGCCGGAATACCAAGCGGATTCGCGAAAGCCGGGCGCGGACGCCCACCGGCAGCGGATGAAATGCGGTTGGCGCGCCGACCCTCGACGACCCGGATGCGGCGCGCATCTAACCGACCTGTTCTTTTCGCATGTCATTTTAGGAGGCAGGTCGGCTTCGCAAATCGTGTCGTCGCGAAGAGTTTTCAGGTGAGAATGACAAGATGGAGGGCTCCCAGCAGGCAGTCGTGATTTTCGACGGCGAGTGTGTATTCTGTAACCGTTGGGTTGATTTCTTGATCCGGTTCGATCCGCATGATGTCTTTCGCTTCGCCGCACGTCAGACCGAGCCGGGCGCTTCGTTTATGCGGCAGGCTGGCTTGCCCGAGTGCGGTCCAGGCTCGATTATTCCGGCCGAGGACGGCGCGGTTCTGTTGCGCTCCGCCGCTGTCCTGCGCATGCTCGACCTGCTGGGATTTCCTTTTTCGCTTGCAGCGGCTATCGGGTCTATAAGCACGAGATCGACGAAATCAGAAAGCATGTGAGTTTGTGGATTCGGCGCAAGCGTATCCTGGCCCCAGAAATAGTGAAGCATTGCGCCGCGTCTCTCCGCGAAATGCATGCCCTGCAGAATCACCGACCGGATAAGCCTCCGTCTCGACGATGCGCCCGCTGAGCCTGCCATCATCGGTATCATGGACCACTACTTTGCGGTGGAGATACTGAAGAAATACGGGCCGATTGGGACCCGCGCAAAGTGAGCCGTGGCAGCGCCCTCTGGCTTGCGGCGGCCCGCGCGACCTCTTCGATTGCTGGATTCGAACAAACAAGCGGCGGCGGAGTAGCATCATCAAGAAGCTAGGCATTCGCCTCAAATAAGGAAAGGTAATTTATGGAGTACGCAGCGCTGTTCGAACCCCAACTGGAAGGCGGCTACCTGATCACGTTCCCCGATTTCGATTGGGGCATTTCCCAAGGCGATGCTCCAAACTATGATCCAAAAGCATATCCGCGATGGCGAACCGCTGCCGAAAGCCTCCCGGCTCTGAAGAGCGGGTCCAGGGGGACCCGCGCGGACCAGGGGGTCCGCCCCACAAGTTGCACAGAATTCCCAGTTCGAGCAAAGTAAGTGACATTGGGTCGACAACCTGCCCCACAAAGTATCTCGAAGCCAACACTATCGCGCGTGTTTCGGAAAGGTGTGGACTTATCCGCGTAGGGTGATGCCTACCAGCGCCAGGGTGAGTCCGATCATCACTACCACTGTCACCCACGACCATGTATTGAACCAGCGCGGGTTGGTCCATTCGCCCATCAGGTCGCGCTTGTTGATCAGCAGGATCATGAAGATCAGCACGAAGGGCAGCAGCACGCCGTTGAATACTTGGGAAAGCAGAATCATCCGCACCAGGGGGAAGCCGGGAATCAGAATTACGGCCGCGCCCACCACGATCAGCGCCGTGTAGAGAAAGTAGAAAACCGGCGCCTCGCGGATGCGGCGGTTCACGCCGGCTTCGAAGCCCAGGCCCTCGCAGACGGAATAGGCCGTGGAAAGCGGCAGAATGCACGCCGCGAAGATGGACGCATTAAACAGCCCCGCGCTGAAGAGCAGAAATGCGTACTGTCCGAACGGTTTGAGCGCCAGCGCGGCCTCTTTGGCGTCCTGGATGTCGCGCGGGTGTACGCTGTAAATCGCGCCGGCGCAGGCCACGATAATGAAGAATGCGATTACGTCGGTGAGGATGCAGCCGACGATCACTTCGACGCGCGAGGCTGCGTACTCTTTCGCCGTCACGCCTTTTTCCACCACTGCCGATTGCAGATAGAATTGCATCCACGGCGCGATGGTGGTGCCCACCATGCCGATCAGCATATAGATGTAGCCCGAATCGAGCATCAGTTTGGGCTCGATGCTGCGGAGCGCGGCCTCCTTCCAATCGGGTTTCACTAAGAAGCCGGAAATAATGTAAGTGACATAGAAGACGCACGCGAAGAGGAAGATCTTTTCGACGCTCCGGTAGTTGCCCTTCACTGCCAGAAACCAGACCGCCACGGCCGCCAGCGGAACGGAAATGTACTTACTGATGTTGAACAATTCGAGTGAGCTGGCGACGCCCGCGAATTCCGCCATTACATTAGTGAGATTGGCGAGCACCAGCAGCGTCATCATCAGGAACGTGAGGCGCAGTCCAAACTCCTCGCGGATCAAATCGGAAAGACCCTTGCCGGTCACCGCGCCCATGCGCGAGCACATCTCCTGCGTGATGATCAGCACCACGGTGATGGGGATCAGCGTCCACAGCGGCAGGTACCCGTACTTCGCTCCGGCCGCCGAATAGGTATAGATGCCGCCCGAATCGTTATCCACCATGGCGGTAATAAATCCCGGGCCCAGAACCGCAAGGAACACCGCGATTTGATAACGGAACCGGCTCAGGATTTTCGGCATTCCGTCAGCTTTCCCTCAGCACGGAGATGATGTCGTCGGCGGTGATTACGCCAGCCAGCTTGCCATCCTCGTCCACCACGGGCAGAGTGAGCAGGTTGTATTTGTCGAAGATTTCGGTCACGCGGTCCTGACGCTCGTCAACGCTCACTTGAATCAGCGTGCCCGATGCCAGTTCCTTAAGGGGAACGCCGCCGGATGCGATGAAGAGACGCGCCAGCGGTACGGCCGCGGTCAGCTTTTCCTCTTCGTCCACCAGGAACAGGGTATTCAGCGTTTCCAGCAGATCCTCGTTGCCGCGCAGCGCCCCGAGCGCGTCCGCCACCGAGGCGTTGTCGTGCAGCGCGACGTACTCGGTGTTCATCATGCCGCCGGCGGTATCGCGGTCGA
>JBEKNN010000216.1:0-15758 GCA_049522755.1 Bryobacteraceae bacterium
CATATGCAGGGCTGGGGCTGGAAGACCGTCCATCATCCTAAGACGCTACCGAGAGTCGTGGAAAACTGACGGGGGCGATCCGGTCAGGTGACTCGTTCGAGATGGAATTCCCTCTGCGCGGCGCGGACGAGACGTTCCGAAATTTCCTCACGCGCGTACATCCTCTTTAAGGATGCGGCGGGGCGGGTGCTGCAGTGGTTTGGCACGAATACGGATGTCGATGAGTTTAAGCAGATGGAGGAGTCGCTGCGGGCTTCGCAAGCGCGGCTGAGTTCGACTCTCGCTGCAGGTTCTATCGGGACGTGGACTTGGGACATCGTCAACGACCGTTTGTCCGCGGACGAATTCACCGCCCGTAAGTTCTCCACCGAACCAGACGCGGCGGCGCAAGGCCTCCCTGTGGAAGTCTATCTCCGGGCCGTTTTGGAGGAAGACCAGCCGGTTGTCGCGGACCGCCTGGCGGGCGCCATCAAGTCCTGCAGCTACTACGATATCGAGTATCGGGTTCGGCAGAGTGATGGGGAACTCCGCTGGCTGCAAGCGAAGGGGGGGAGGGCGACTCGGCAGGAAACGTTTTATATTTCCGTGGCGCCGTGATAGACATCACCGAGCGCAAGCGAACCGAAGGACGTTTTCGGCGGCTGGTCGATTCCAATGCGCAGCGCGTAATGTTTTGGAACATGAAAGGCGAAATCATCGGGGCCAACGATGCCTTCCTGCGTATCGTTGGCTACACCCGGGAGGACCAGGATGCTGGGCGCCTCCGCTGGGTGGCGATGACGCCGCCGGAATACGCGCACCTGGACCGCCGCTCTCTGGAGGAACTCGCGGCCAAGGGAATCTCCACACCGTTTGAAAAGGAATACATCCGTAAAGACGGCTCCCGCATGCCCATCCTGTTAGGCGCCGCAACTTTCGAGGATAGCCCGGACGAAGCCGTATCATTCCTCATCGACATCACCGAGCGCAAGCAGACGGATCGGGCGCTCCGCGAGAGCGAAGAACGTTTTCGCTTTCTCAACGATCTAAGGTTACCGAGCGGCTTGGGACGAAATTGAGAGGGGCCGGCTAGGGGCATGAGGCTCTGAGAGCTTTGGGGGGGCCGAAACACAATTTCGTCTGACGCTACTGTGTACGGTCTGCAACAGTAATGAGGGCTGTTTCAACAACAAACGTCCCGAATTGCCTCTGCCACTTCCTTAGTATTTGAGGGGCGCCACACTCGGCGCCATGAGGATTTCACGGAAGCGACAATCAAAGCGCCATCCGGCACGGTCGTGAACGAACTGCCCATCCGCGTGCGGGAAGCTGCGGTTTTCCTTGGCGTCAGCCCGCAAACGGTGTATCTTTGAGTAGAGCGAAAGCAGATTCCCCATCTCCGCGTGATGGGCCGCAACATTCGGTTTCTCAAATCGGATCTCGAGCCCTTCCGCGCAACTTTTAAACAGGAGGTGGGAATTGGCAAGACCGAGTAAACATGATGGCTCCAAATACCAGCGCAAAGACGGCAAGGTTCTATGGATGGTCTATCGAGACCGGAGCGGCAAGCGCATCCGGGAATCAACGTTCACGGAAGACTGGCAAGAGGCGCAGCGCAAACTGCGCGAGCGGCATCAGGCCAGGGACGAGAAGGTCCTCGACATCGTCCGGAAAGGAGAGCAACTACAATTTGCGGATTGGGTGGACTTTTTTCTGGAGAACTACTCCAAGCCCCCCATGCGCGCAGAAAAGACACATGAAGCCAACGAGCGCGTCGGTCGGTATCTCAAGGAGGCATTCGGCGACCGATCGATTCGTGAGATTTCTGCGGACGATATCGAGCTTTACCTTCGAAAGCGGCTGCAGGCGCGGGTTCAGATTAAGACCAGAGCCGGGGTGGTTCAAAAAGACCGCCTCAAGCCAGCGACAGTCCATCAAGAGCTGCGGGTGCTTCGCCGTATGCTGAACGTCGCCGTCCGCAAGAAACTGCTCAAGGTGAAGGGGCTGTTTCGGCCTCATTATATGAATTGGTCGGAGCAGCAGCGGATCGAGTTCCGGGCGCCCGAGCATTCGCGCAACATCATTCGGATCATCACTGAGACCGTTTGCGGGTGTACAAGGAGCTGATGCCGATGAAGAAGGAAGAGGTCGATCTGGAAAATGCGGTAGCCTGGATTCCTGATTCGAAGACGCCGAATGGGATCGCTGAGGTGCCGCTAACGGATCTGGCAAGCGAAGCGTTTCGCGAACAGATACGAATCTCAGGATCTGGGCAGTAGCTATTCCCCAACGACGAGAGTTCGACCGGTTATCAAAAGAGTCTGAAGACGGTCTGGCGATTGACGTTGCGCAGGGCCAAGGCGCCGTACTTCCGGATTTATGATTTGAGGTCCCTCTGCGCGACTCGCTTAAGCGCCGGCGGAGTGGCGGACGAGTGGGTCACGCAGTTGCTTCGACAGGGGGATGCGAAGGTGTTCAAGAACTACTCGCAGATGAAGCTCCAGATGAAACGCGAGGCTCTGAAGAAGCTGAACAGGAAAGCCAACGAAGGCCAGGCGGGTTTTGACACGGAGAGACCGAACTGATGAGGTTTTGTCACGGTTTTGCCACGGTCGGGAGCTTTTTTTCTCGATTTGGGCAGGCCGGACAGTTTCGGAGATTCAGGAAGTGGTTTAAAATCAGGAGAGGTTCCCATTCGGGCCTGTAGCTCAGTTGGTTAGAGCGCCTGCTTGACACGCAGGAGGTCAGAGATTCGAGTTCTCTCAGGCCCACCATTTCGTTTCAAGAGTTTCCGCATGTAGCGATCTCCGCCCAAACCACCGAGGTGGGCGGTTTTGGGCGGAAATATCATTGTTTTCGCCCGGTTTTCGCCTCTGCTTGCTCCGGTTTTTTGCCTTGCCCGTCGAGCTTCGTCTTCATTTGATCGACGAGCTTGTTGACCTCTTGCTTCACGCTTGCCGGTATCACCTTGCCGTAATAGAGGGACATCCTAGCCTCGGTGTGCCGCATTTGGCCTTGGACATCTTTCGGCGATGCGCCCGAATCCAGCGCCATCGTGGAGAACGACCTGCGGAGCATCTGATGCGTGATGCCTTCGAGGCCGACCGCCTCCGCGGCTGGCTTCAGGACACGTTTGAGATGTTGTCGTAACGCATCGGCGTTCCCCGCTTCGACGAAAATATGAAGGCTTCCGCCCGGCTGTCTCCGCACCATGCCTCCATTCCCGGAGAAGTTCTTGGACTCCGCACGGCAGGTACACGTAGCTGTCGCTGCGCGGCGTCTTCGGGTCGTCCAAACCAGACTTGCCGAATGCTTCGTCAATCCGCAGATGGTCGGAATTGCCCCCGTCCCAGTCGTTCCAACGGAGTGCGAACAATTCGCCGGGGCGTAAGGCACACGCGTAGAGAATCCAGAGGATCAACTCGTCCCGGCGCCGCCCCTTATCGCGGAAGTAGAGCAGCAGAGCGCCTATCTCCTCATCAGTCATGAACCTCTGGTCCACCGGTCCACCTTCTTCACACGCTTCGGGACTCTGACCTCGCTCGCGTAGTTGTAATGAATCAGGCGCCGCTTCATTCCCTCATTGATCGCAGCTCCGATGAAGATCAGCATACAAGATCAAGTCGGAATCTTCTCCCATTCCCCGCAACACCAAAGGCGCCTATGACTGGAATGCCCTGCCTGAAGGTCTGTACCTCATCGAGTGGCGCGCCGGTTGAAAACGGCGCCGCGAGTCGGCCGGCGTCACCGCGCCGCAGGCGCTCGAAGCGCAACGCGCAACCGCCCTAAACTGGAGGGCCGAAAACTGGAGGGCCGAAAGCTGAGCATAATATGAAATAATATTAATCGGTAGCAGCAGAGGATGGCATGGTTGCCGTCGCAATGAATTCTGTCGCCAATCAGCCGCAGAGTTCAACGGCAGCGAAGGGAGGGTTGGAAATGGCTACGAAGGACGATTCGTCGGACGGCCTGAGATTTAACCGTCGCAATTTTCTCAGAACCACCGGTCTTGCAGGTCTGGCCGAGACAATTGCCGCGCCGGTGGAATTAGCCGCGCAGAGCACGCCTGCGGCCGTCGGACCCGGCGATGTGCCCGTGCGCCTGAACGTAAATGGCCGGCAAATAGATCTCATGATCGAACCGCGGGTCACGCTTCTCGATGCCCTGCGCACACGCGCGAATCTCACTGGTAACAAGCGAGGGTGTGACCGGGGCGCCTGCGGCGCCTGCACGATGATCGTTGACGGGCGGTCGGTCTACTCCTGTTCCACGCTGGCGATCGAGGTGCAAGGCAAGCAGATTCGCAACGTGGATGGTCTTGCCAGCGCCGACCAGTTGCATCCTGTGCAGCAGGCCTTCTGCGACAAGGACGCGCTGATGTGCGGCTTCTGCACGCCGGGATTCATCATGGCGAGCGTAGCTTTGCTGGAGAAGAATCCTAACCCTACGCCCGAACAGATTAAGCACGGCCTCGACGGCAACATCTGCCGGTGTGGCACATTCTCCCGGATCTTCGAGGCCGTTTCGAGTGTGAAAGGAGGACAACGTGGCTAACTCGGAGTTCGACTGGCCAGCCAAGCCGTCCGTTCTTGGGACGCGAATCAATCGCCTGGACGGACCAGACAAGGTGACCGGCCGCGCGAAATACACTTTCGACATTAACCGCCCCGGTATGTTGTACGGTCGCATTGTCCGCTCGCCGCATCCCCACGCGCGCGTTGTTTCGGTCGATTTGTCGGCCGCGACTCGGATGCCTGGGGTTAAGGCCGCCCTGCTCGTGCGCGACTTTTCCGGTTCGCAGAACAATCGCGTCATGTTCCAGGGCGACGAGGTGGCGGCCGTGGCCGCCGACACAGAGGAACACTCAATCGATGCGGCGCGGTCGATCAAAGTCGAGTACGAGGTCCTGCCGCACGTAACCGTCGTCGACAAAGCTCTGGACGGTACGGCTCCGGCTGTGTTCACAGGTGGAAACGTGCGCGATGGCCGGCCCGCGCAAGCGGGAGATCTGGCGGCGGGCTTCGCGGCGGCGGCGAAGCTGGTTGAAGGGACCTATTCGACCCAGGTCATCACGCACACCTGCATGGAGTCGCATGGCACGGTGTGCGAATGGGCGGGCGACAGGCTGACGGCATGGATCTCGACCCAGGGGATCAACGGAGCGCGCGAGAACTTTGCGAGCGCGTTGGGCATTCCGCAGGCTAACGTGCGCGTCCTGTGCCAATACATGGGCGGCGGTTTCGGCAGCAAGGCGCTGAGTGTCGGCGCCGAGGGCCTGATGTGCGCCAAACTCGCCAAAGCGGCAAATGCTCCGGTAAAGCTGATGCTCGATCGCAAGGAAGAGCACCTGGCGACCGGCAATCGGCCGTCAGCGGCGTCGCGGATAAAAGCGGGCGTCTCCGCCGACGGCATCATCACCGCGTTCGATGCCCAGTCGTGGGGTACGGGCGGGGCAGGCGCCACCGCCGACTTCCCGCTGCCTTACATTTATCAGGTCGCGAATCGGAGCCGATCGCACAAAAATGTCTTCACCAATACCGGTCAGCAGCGGCCGATGCGGGCGCCAGGCCATCCGCAGGGTTCGTTCAACACCGAGATCATCATGGATGAGCTGGCGGACCAGGTGAACATGGATCCGGTCGCGTTTCGGATCAAGAACCTGCCTCCGGAGGCGCCGAACGCGATGTGGCGCAGCTATCTGCAGGAGGGCGCTGCGGAATTCGGCTGGAACAAACGGCATGCCACCGGAGACAAGACCTCGGGCCCGATCAAGACCGGCATGGGTGTCTCGATTAACACGTGGGGCGGCGGCGGTCGCGGACCCTCGCCGGCCCATTGCGAAATCGCGTCGGATGGCGGCGTCATCATGCGCCTCGGCACGCAGGATCTTGGCACTGGAACGCGTACGATGGTGGCCGTAATTACGGCCGATGCACTGGGATTGCGTCCGTCACAGGTCAGGCCGGAGATTGGCGACACGCTTTATGGCGTGAGCGCCTTATCGGGTGGCAGCACCACTGCGGCGAGCATCAGTCCGGGGATCCGCGTGGCGGCGATCAAGGCGCTCGATGCGTTGAAAGAGAAGGTCGCGCCGGCGCTTGGCGTCGACGCCGCATCGCTGGTCGCCGCTGGCGGCCGCATTCAGGTCGAGAACGATCCCTCCAAAGGAATGACGTGGGCCGACGCCTGTAAGCAGATTGGCCCCCAGCCGATCGCGGCGGACGGTGAATGGAGAGCCGGCATGTCGTCGACGACGACCAGCGGCGTGCAGTTCGCCGAGGTCACCGTTGACATCGAGACCGGCATCGTCAAGGTGACGCGGGTCCTGGTGCTTCAGGATTGCGGTCTGGTGGTGAGCCGCCTTACAGCGGAGAGCCAGTGCTATGGCGGTGTCATCGGGTCGCTGAATTTCGCGCTGTTCGAGGATCGAATCCTCGATCGTAATACCGGGCAGATGCTCAACCCCAACATGGAGTGGTACCTGCTGGCCGGTATGTCGGACATCCCGCGGATTGACGTGCGCCTCAAGGATCAGCCGGAGCGCGGCGTCATCGGTCTCGGCGAGCCGCCGACGGTATCGACGGCGGCGGCGATCGCGCTGGCAGTCCGGAATGCGACCGGCGTGACGATGCGGAGCCTGCCGCTGACGCCCGCAAGGATTCTGGGAGCGATGCGGCAAGCAAAAGGGTGAGGCCGGCGATGGGCCGGTCCAACGGGGGTTGGGGAATCGGGAGGTTCTGTGAAAGCGTTTGCTTACGTAAATCCGACGAATGAAAAAGACGCGGTGGCCGCGCTCTCGCCGCAGTTTGAGCAATCGATGCCACTCGGTGGCGGCCAGGATCTGCTGGCGCGGATGAAGGATTACATCACGCAGCCTGACCGGATCGTCAATATCAAGTCCGCTCTGGAATCGACAGTGACGCCTTCGAATGGCGGGCTGCGGATCGGCGCGGCGATGAAGATGGTCGATCTCGCGGAGCACATGGAAGTGCTGCGGATGTATCCGGCGATCGGCGCAGCGGCGATCGAGGTCGGTACGCCACAGATCCGGAACCAGGCAACAGTTGGCGGCAACCTCAATCAGCGGCCTCGTTGTTGGTATTTCCGCAACGAGGAGTTCGTCTGTTTCAAAAAAGGCGGGAATACGTGCTTCTCGCCTGCCGGCGAGAACCAGTTTCATGCGATCTTGGGCGGCGGACCGAGCTTCATCGTGCACCCGTCGAGCCTTGCGGTTCCGATGGTAGCTTATGGCGCGACGTTCCGTCTGGCAGGTCCCAAAGGCGAGCGACTGGTACCCGCGGCCGACTACTTCACGTTACCGAGGCAGAACCTGCGGGTGGAGAACGTGCTTGCGCCTGACGAACTGTTGACGCACGTCATCCTGCCCGCACCCGGCAATGTGAAGAGCGGACACTACGAAGTCCGTTACAAGGCATCGCACGATTGGCCGATCGCTTTCGCGACTGTGTTGATTTCGTTCCATGGCGCCACGGTACAATCGGCCAGCGTGGTGATGGGCGCGGTTGCCCCCATCCCGTGGCGGTCGCGCGAAGCCGAGCAGGCGCTCGCGGGAAAAACAATCACGGAAGAGACCGCGGCCGCGGCGGCCGAAGCCGCCCTGAAGGATGCGCGTCCCATGAGCCAGAACGCTTACAAAGTCGACGTCGCGAAGACCGCCGTCAAACGCGCCATTCTGCGCGCCGCCGGCATCCACACGGCCTGATCTTCGCAAAAGAGGAGCCTATATGCTGACACTGATTTCACCCAAGATAACCGTGGGGGTACACTGCGCCAAGCTCCGTACAAAGGGCATGTACATGAATGCCGTCGTGGACCCCGACGAGTTAACGTTTTACGACCCATACGACAACACCGTCTACTGGTGCGTGTCGACCCAGACCGGGTTCGGGCCCGACGGCGAGCCGGTTCGAGCGGATGTGTGCCGCGGCGAACGCGGGTGTTGCAAGTTCTGAAGTATTACCGGATATGTGTTGCGACACAGGAACAAACGCAAACACAACGACAAGTTAAAGGGGACCACACTGCCAATGGTCGGTGGGCAGTGAGTGGGTCCCAAAAGTGCCGGTGAAATTTCCTAAAAGCTTTTCCTTGACTCCGACGCCATACTTCGGGAATCATTAGAACACCCTCCGACGACTTGTGGAGCAGCAAGGCTGTAGCGCAGTTGCCGTAGGGCAACCGACGTCGCAAAGATGAAGCCGGCGACAATCGATCCGCCCGCGGCTTCTCGTCCAGAAACAACGGGGTGTAGAACTTGAACCGGTTTCGAGCGAAATCACCTTGCGTGTTGGTTAGCGGCCGCTCGACGAAGGGGACGGCCTCGAACGTGAGCCCACGATCCGCTGGATACCGCGGTCCAATGCCCCGCGCGGAGACCGGCAAAAACTGGCTAAGGAAAAAGCGCGGTAACAGGGGGCGTAAGAACGGGTCAAGATGGTCATAAGGTAATCCGAACACTCGCCCCAATTCGCTGCCAAACTGGCGCCATTTTTCACTGAAACGTCACGCGCCGGTAAGCCTGAAAAAACTGCTAGACCCTGGAACCGGTTCCACCCTGGATACTATTCGTGGGGTGTGGGAACCGATACCAGGACTAGGCAACGCTATTTGCGATCCGGGGAGCTTGTGAAATTGACGGGCAGCACCGATTCCTGACGGCACTATGAGCGCGTTCGCGTGCTGCCGCGGCCGCGCACGGCCGGCGGTTACCGCCAATATCCGCATCGGGTTCGGCTCATTCGTCGTGCCCTCGGCTTTAGCCTCAATGAACTGTCGCGTATTTTGCGCGTACGCGAAGCCGGCGGCGCACCATGCCGGCAAGTACATGCATTGGCAAGAGAGAAGTTTGCCCAACTCGATCTGAAAATCTCCGATCTTCTAGCGCTGCGAACCCAGTTGCAGATTGTCGTTTGCGCAATGGGGAGACAAACTCGACCGCACGCCGGAAGGTAAGCGCGCTGGATTGCTCTAGCAAATTCGTATGCACCTATCCCATATCGCCGGGATGTTCGCGGGTGACCTCAAAGCGCCGATGCTCATCCATGACCAGGTCCCACCGGGCATGCCTATGCGGAGCTGAGGTATCAGTATGAAGACATCGATGCGGCCGAGTGCGGATCGCAACACAGAACAAAAAAGCACTGGCGGCCGTCTACGAGTTTCTGAGGTTTCAAATCGCCGATCATCAGACCGTGATACCGCCGAGATCACTAAAGAGAGAGCCACCGCCAAATAGAATGCTTTGCCCGTTAATGCGGGTAGAAATACGCAATTTCGGAGGGCTCACCGCCGATGAAATTGCTGTCGCCGTGAGCTGCACCGTGCAGGTAGTCCGGCACGAACTCCGCTTTTTCCAAGCCTGGGTGCGTCGCGAGCTGTTGTAGCGACGGCTGGGTTCGTGGAGCCCGGTCGCCGACCGACCCGACCACGAGACGGGCGCAACCGCCTGAAAGATCCGCTACAATTCTTGCCAATTCCGCCCCTGGTTTTCGCTTTTCAGTGTAGGGGGGCAGGTGCCAAAAACCATTACCGCCGGAACCGGGGACTCTTATCCATCGCAGATGGCAAGAGGGGTCCTTCTGGAAGACTATCTGGAATCACTCTCAGAACTGACTGCCTGTATACCCTCCGCTACGTCAAAAACACACCGCGTGCCGCTGCCATTGTCTGAGGTCCTATTGCGAACCGGGTTGGCGGGACCTCGGGTTTCCGCCACGGAATCGATACGGAGCGCCTCTACTCAGACGCCGTTAATTGAAGACTGCCGGCCGATCGCGAAAAGCCTGGAATGCCGGCTAGCCATGGGATTGAATTTCCCGCTGCTGGAAGAGCATTTTACGCGCGGGGGCGTGACAGTGCTGAAGCCAGACGGGGACGAAGGCAGCGCGATCCAGGCCCGCCTTTTGTTTCGCGGAGCTTTACCGTCCACGCGCCGGGTGTTTGAAGTCCGTTTTGCCGCTACTGCGCGAGAGCATGCCGACGCTCCAATTGCTCAGGCTCGGCAGGAAGCGGCGAGCAGTCGCCTTCGCCAAGCCCTCGCGAGTTACCGCATCGCGATCGTTCGGAATCCGCGCGATTGGCAGCTCATCGGCGAGGCAGCGGAGTTCGTTTCGACGCAATTAAAGGATCATGAAGCAGGGTTGGAATTGGCGCACGCAGCGCTGGAGCTGAATCCCTGGTACAGCTCCCGGCTGTGGAATGTGCTGGGAGACTGCCTCACCTCGCTCCAGAGGCCGCGAGACGCTCATGAGTGTCATTTGCAGGCGCAGCGCATTAATCCTGACGATGTCGACACGAACCTCAAGCTGGCGGAGACCTGGTTGGCTTTGGGAGATCCGCGGCGCAGCCTGGAGGCGGCGGCGCGAGGGCTGGCGAACGACTCCGACGCCTTGCTCAGGCACGTGCTTCTCGAAAAGCAGCAGCAAGCCATCGCGTCTCTCACCGTGCGGTAGCATGCCGAGCGGGAGACGTTGGTGCGCAGACAGGGGTAGGTCGGGGAAGAGAATACAGGCCATTGCTGTGGTGCTGAGGCGCCGCATAGGAAGAGGTCGTAGTGACGATCGGTCGCAAAGTGACCTCGCTCAGGCAGGAGGAATGAGATATTCCATCTGGCTCCTGGAAGAGAATCGGTCCGGGGGAGGAATGAGATATGAGTATACAAACCGATTGAGGGCCACTCAGAGAGTTTCGGAACCCGCGCGTATAACCCGACCCTCTCGCAAGATCGCGCGGATACGGTCGAGAAATTGCTGACTTGTCGCTAATTTAAGGAGCGCAAAATGGCCTACAAACAGAACATACCGGACGCATGGAAACGCATGCGCCCCAACACGGCGAAGCTGCCTTTCATCTACAATCTGGACGCCGCGGTCGGAGTGGGATCTCCCAACCAGCGCCTGGATGTAATGATGGTTCAGTACTTTCTTCAGAGTTGGAGGATCAATAAAGGCGAATCCACCGTTCGAATCAACCCGAAGGCCGTCCCGCAACGCCCGCTGCCGGCCACGGGCGCGTTCGATAACCGGACACTCGCCTGGATTTTCTGGTATCAGCTTACGAATTTCGCGGACACCTCATCGATTACCGGTAAGATCACGCCGGCGGCGCAGGACGGCTCCGACCTAACCGGCCGCCACACTCTCTTGCATCTGGAACTGCAGCTTCTCGATCCGGACGCGAATGGCAAATTCAGCAGCAGCTCTTCGAAGATGTTCCTGGACTTGTCTACGGATCCATCCGCGCCGCAGGAATTAGTCGCAGCGCTGGCGAAGCCTCGCTGAACGGCGGTTTTGGGGGGCGAGATGAGCTTGAATTACTATGTCCGATTCGACGAGATATACATGCCGCCGGCTGACGTGATTCGAGCAGGGCAAAAATGGATCAAGATTATAGACGTCTCATTTGGGCGTGCACCTTGGGCGGAGACGGGAAGTTATAGAGTGACAGACAATTCCGTTCACATCACTCGGGAGCTGAGCGCCGGCTCTGTCCGGTTCGCCAGGTTGGCCTCGGAAGGGCTGCACATCGACAATATGCTCATCGAGGCCACGCGACGCGCAGGCAACGTGGAAGTGGTAACGATGCATATCACCCTGGAGGATGTCAATGTCACGGCATACCTGCCACGCTCGTCAACAAGAGGGGTATTTTGCTAGAGAGTATTTTGCTGTATTACGGCCGCCTCGTAAGATGAAGCCGCAAACGCGTTCACGACGTGGACTTGTCTACGGATCCAACCGATTCGTGACGCGCTTGTGCGCCGGCGCCGAGGTTGTCATGAATGGGCCGGGATGGGAGCTGCGGACGACGTACCTGCGGCGGCGAAACCCAGTTGAACCAGGGATCTTATGGATGGCTGGCGATTGGGACAGACACGGTTCCCATTAGCATCAATGACAATTCCCTTCGCGACCGCGACCTCAAGGACGGGGTGGCGGGTTTCGCGCACCGATCAATAACCGACAAAACGAGTGGAGCGCCCCGGCCCTTACCTCTGCTGCGCGCAACCACAAACCATCCCGCGGGTCGCTCTGGGGGATGAATAGGAGCGATTACTCGCTCCGCATCGCCAGTTGACGTTGCACGAAGTTGTTGTGCGGCAGCTTGTTGTCCCATTGCCGCCAAAGTTGGCAGCGGCGATCGTCCATGCCGGTTGCTTTGGCAGTATCTCCCGCGCGCCGGTAGACCCCGGCCATGTAGTAATACATCATCGAAACTTTGGTAGCGTCCATAAGGTCGCCGAGCGGATCGGGCTTGGACGCCATCATGGCAGCCAACAACTGCTCGTAGATCTCCACGGCTCGATGGCGGTCGCCCACCTGGGATTCATAATCCGCCTGGGCGCGCAGCACGACCACCACTTCGCTTTCGGGCTCGAGCTGTTGCGCCGGGTAATCCTTGGTTTCGCGCAGCAGGGCAAAGGCAGCTTCGATCCGCTGCCGGGATTCGGGAAACCGGTGCAGACGGCGCAACGGATAGGACGATTCGGCCAACGCGTTCGCCTCGTGCCGCCGCGCTGCGGCATTGTTCTGTACTTCCCGCAGACGCCGGATTCCCAAATCGAAGATGGCGAGCGACTGTTGCGGGTCCCGCTCTTCCAGAAGGCCGGCCAACTCGCGGGAGCACAAAGCCAGGCGGTCGCGGGCGTTCTGGTCGCGCGGATCCTTGGAGGATTGTTCCTCCATCAGGCCGACCGCCTTCCGATACACCCTGATGGCCTCTTCGGTACGTCCCAGGCTGATCCCGCCGTCCTGGCCCAGAGTGCGCGCCTCGCGCAACAAGATGCCATACAAGTTGAGATCTCGCTGAACGGGGTCCGCTGGCAGCGGCCCCTCGGCGATTTGCCGAGCCTGGCGAAGCGTTTCGAGCGCCTCCTCCAGGCGCCCCTGCGAACGGAGCGCGCTGCCGATCAGGCTGAGACCCACGGACCGGATCACCGGTTCGGAGGGAAGCGAGGCAGCCGCTTCGATGGATTTCCTGGCGTATTCCCGGCCCTCCTGGTAGCGATGGAGGTTTATATAGCAGAGCGCAATGCGGGTGTAGTATGTGGCGGCGTCCGCGCGCTGATCCGCGGTGACCTTCCCCGAGCGGAAGAGCCGGCCGAGCCGTTCCACGGCCTCGGAGGCGTGCTTGGCGGCGTCGGCGTTGCGTCCCAGGGTCGACGCCACGATCATGCGATCCTGCGCGATCCCCGCGGAAAGCACCAGGGCAGCCGCGCTGTTTTTCCGCGACTCGAGCACCAGATCGATGAATCGGCCGGCCTTCGCCAAGCTCTGTTCCGCCTGGTCGGCCTCGCCCAGATTCAAGCCCGTCGGTACGCCTTGGATGCGGGCCACCCGCATGTAGGCCGCGCCAATCTCCTGAACCAAGTCCGGGTCGCCGTGCGCGGAAGCGCCCAATCGCTCCAGATACTCGAGCGACATGGAGACAAGCTGATGACGGGCGTCGGTAGCGCCAGGCAGAAGCCTCAACCGGGCGTCGAGATCGAAGACTTTACTCGAAAGCAGATGTAACTGCTGGAAGCGCTCCTGCGCGATGAGACGCTGCCGGTTCGCCGCGTAAAGTCCCACGGAAAGCCCAGCGAGGGTCAACGCGGCGGCCGTCACCATAGTGCGATAGCGCCGTACAAACTTGCGCGCTCGATACCACGCGTTCCCCGACCGTGCGCGGATGGGCCGCCACTCGAGGAACGCCCGCACATCGTCGGCCAGCGCCTCTACCGAGGAATACCGGTGCTCCGGTTCCTTGCGGAGCGCCCTGAGGAGTATGAAGTCGAGGTCGGCAGGCAGTTCCCGATTCAGGCGGCTGGCGGGAGCCGGGTCGGTGGAGCAAATCGCGGTATCGACGGCTTCCGGAGTACGCGCCGGAAAAGTATGGGGCGATTGGCCGGTGAGAAGATCATACAGCACTGCGCCCAGGGAATAGACGTCCGTCGCGGTGGTCTGTACCATGCCGCGGACTTGCTCGGGGCTGGCATAGTCGGGCGTGAGCACACGCTCCTGAGTACGGGTCTGGTCGGTGACGGCATCCAGGATCTTGGCGATTCCGAAATCCAGCAACTTGGGCTCGCCCTCGGCGTTTACCAGGATGTTGGAAGGTTTGATATCGCGATGAATAATAAGGTTTCGATGGGCGTAGGAGACCGCGCCACAGACTTGCAAAAAGAGGCGCAGCTTGCCCCGCAGGTCGAGCTTCTGGGAGGCCACATCGATTGGGGCGCCATCGATGTACTCCAACACCAGGTACGGCCGGCCCTCCTCCGTTTCACCGGCGTCCAGCAGGCGGGCGATTCCCGGATGCTGTAGCGAGGCCAGAATCTGGCGCTCCTGCAGAAAGCGGTTGCGGAAAGAATGCCGGGAAACGCTCTGCTGGATCAGTTTGATGGCGACGCGCTGATCAATCTGGCCGTCTATGCGCTCGGCGAGAAAAACCTCGCCGGCGCCGCCGCGGCCCAGAAGACGAGTCAAGCGGTATGGCCCGCATCGGAGCCCTTCCGAAGGCGACGCGCGCAATTCCAGAACGGCTTCCGCTTCTCCAGTAATCAGATCGGCGAGGGGCGCATCCGGCGAATCGAAGCTGAGGAGCGACTCCACCTCCGCCCGCAATTCCGCCGGCACGCGGTGGCGCTCGAAGTACACCTGGCGCTCCGGCGGAGCGAGGTCGGCCACCTCACGGAACAACAACGGGACCTCGTCTCGCATAATTCACCATATGATGCCACAGGGCGCCCGATCCGGTCCGCCCCAGCTTCCTAACTCTTCTAGCGATGGATTTGGAGGAAATTGGCGAGTCGTATAATACTTTCCGATGGATGCCTTGGCGCAGGAGAACAGTTCGCTTGCCGAACTCATCGAGATGCGCTATTTCGGCGGCATGACCGCGGAGGAGACGGCGGCGAGCGCCTCGGCGGTCTTTTCAAGTATTACCACCGGCGGGCCGCATGAGTTTCTTGACCCTTGGGTACAACTTCACCTTTGCCGGCCGCCGCGTTCAGGAGTCGAGCAAGTCGTAACCCTTAAACCTCAAAGCAACGCAGCGGTGAGAGCCGAGCGCGCGTCAGTGCTCAGTTTTTTCGCGCCGTAGCGTGCTAACTTTCGCTTCGAATTCCGCTTACATAGACAGAGGGTCGTGGCGACCCGCCCAAAGCAAGTGATCGCGGAGGCGCAGCCGTATCGCGATTTCCGCGCAAGGGGGGCATTTCACTCATGCGTTGCTTTTTTTCTCAGGTCGGAAGGGGGGCTACAACGGCTTCTCTGTTCTCGCTGCCCGATCCCGGACTGAGAATCGTTCATGCCAATGCTGGAGGGATTGACGTGGCGAACCAGGGCCATTATGTGTAGAGCCAGACGAAAGTGCTCCTGGGCGATGGAGGCGATCGACGGCAGCATCAAATCTCTCTTGCGGCGGGGCCGAGGCTACAAGAACCTTGGCTATCCGCTGCTGAAGGCGCACCTCATCGCCGCCACCCGGAGTGAATTGGTGGCCTTCCGCGCAAAGCGGCCTAAAATGCTGCCCCTGTCAGATTCTTGCGCAAAGCCGCTAAAACAAGTTGGCTCCGGTGAAACCGCAATCATCACCGTCTTGCTGCGAGATCGCCAAGACGCCGGCGCCACAGCGCGGGCGCAGACCTCCGAAAGATAAAGGGGACAAATATGCCGATATATATGAATTGGGGCTCGGGCGCTGTCATAGGTTCGGTCAGTGCACCGGGATATAAGTCGTGGGTTGAGGTAGCCTCGATCCAGTTTGGAGATCAGAAT
>JBEKNN010000217.1:0-15728 GCA_049522755.1 Bryobacteraceae bacterium
CTGAAATTGCAAACATCGCTGCAAATTTCAGATTGGACAGCGCTTCGCGAATCATCTCAGGAGTGGGCGGTCCACCACCCTGCGGCTTGTCCACGACGAATTGGCGCGAAGACCAGCCGATCGAGCTGCCGCCCAAGCTGGCATCGCCGGTTTTGGCTCGTGAAGTCTTACCCTCGAGAGCGGTCATTACGTATACGTCCGCCGGCCTGTCTTCGACGGTCGCCGAGACCTGGAAGCGCTCTCCGATAGCCTGCTGGAGCAGGTGGCGCATCGCCGGCGGGTCCATCTGGTGCGGAGGCACGAGCACGAAGTCATAGCGTGCGCCGTTTTGGAGTGCGTCCGGCAGAATGATGCGGCTTGGATCTTTTTCGTAAATCCTGGCGACCGCCGCCTTGAGAGTGAAGCCGCGCAGCACCCACCAATCGGGCCCTTGGCTATCGTCGGTCCCGTTCGTCTTCGATGGCGAAATTTGCGCTTCGAAGGATGGCGGGATGTCCGGTTTGCCCGCTGGAACGGGCGTGCGATGCGGTTCGGAGTCCAGGCGGACGGCGCGGCCGGCGAGAATGGCCTCCATCTGGGAATCGTCGGCATCGCCCTTTATGGCAATGGCGCGGCCTTCCTGAACGGCTTTGATCTGTTCTTCTTCGGGCATCATGAAGGTGAAGCCGGCGACGCGGCCGTTCGCACCGATGATCGCGCTTCCGAATTCCACTCCGTAGGCTTGAGCGGTGGCGCCCAGCGGATCAAGCAACAGGCATCCGCTCACCGGATGCTTTTCGAGCCACGGATCGAGCGGCGGTTGGTATTCCGAAGCGATCCATACGAAGTGGACCGGTTGGCCGGCGAATTTCGCAACCAATTGGTTCCATCGCGAAACCAGCGACTCGTTCAAGGACACTACCGGAAAGAATCCGATTACTGTCACGTTCCCGAAGAGGCTGCCCGGATCGCCGCCGGACAGGATTCGCGTCCAGACAAGGTTGGGCGCATGGTCGCGGGCCTTGATCGGAGCGGGAGTTTGTCCGAAAACAGCCGCAACAGCGATTGCGAGCAAACTCAGAATGATGCGCAGCGTCACTCTGGGGCAGTCTCTCCTCGAAGGCTACCGCTCAAGCCGGGACGCTTTCAACCGCGGCAGCGAGCGAAGCGAGCGATAGAGTGCTCTTTAGCACCGAGCCAGGCGGCGCTGACTGCTCAGCAGTGGACCCAGGCCTCGCGACTGACTATTTTGCCGACGAGATTGGCGCCGGTTGCTGCCGTACTCCGCTCGGAAAAAACGACAGATCCTCACTCAACACATAGATCGTGATGGCGGCCATACAGAAAAACAGGGCCACCCATACGCGCCAATCGCGATGCGCACGTGTCCAATAAGGCCGTACGATTGGCGGGACAACCTCGCCGTCGCCGCCTTCGTGGCGGTGATGACCATGTATGACTTCACTCACTTTGGGTTTCTCATTTGGTCGTTCTGCACCCTCATGTCAAAGGCCGTCGTGATGGCGCCCTCTTCCTTGTATCCTCGCACATGCAGGTTGCGGTTGGTTCGGCGGTAGTGCCGAAAACGGTGTGGAGCGGCCGGGATCTCGCTGCGCAATCGATGGCGGCGGAATAGGGAACGGAGAGCTGCCGGCGTAATCGGCTGACCGCGGCGGCGCCCTTTGAGAGAGACGAACAGACACGGAGAGTTAGTCAGCGGCCGTTCCAAGTGAACCATGGCGAGATCACGGAAGGTACGAAAGCTGGCCCAAAACTTGGCGACTTGCTCGGCAGAGTAGCTATGAAACTCTATCAGCCGCCGCTAAGATTAATCCACGCCTTTTGGATGATAAATTAAAATCCGTGAAGACCACGGAATTGCTGCGCTTCAACGGCGCTGTCGAGCGGGATCCCGCCATCGATGCGTGGATGAAAGACCATGCCGGTGAATTAGGAGCCATCGCCCATCGGTGGTTTGAGGCGATGCGAAAGTGCGGGGACCAAGTCCGGGAGCTTTTGCATGACGGCTGTCCGGTTGCATGTTTGGGAGATGCTCCCTTCGGCTATGTCAATGTATTCACCTCGCACGTCAACGTGGGGTTCTTTCACGGCGCATCGCTGTCGGATCCGGCCCGCTTGTTGCAAGGCGCCGGCAAGTTCATGCGCCATGTGAAACTGAGACCGGGAACGGCCGCGAACGCCGCAGCTCTAAGCAGGCTCATCGATACGGCGTACTCGGATATAAAGGCGCGCGTCGAAAACGGCTAGCCAAGATCTCACTCCGAGCGGCTGCCCCTGCCCCTCGGGGAGCCTCGCTTGGGGCGCCGGACGGCCCTGACCTTCCCGCTCTTTCCTCCTCCGCAAAAGAACCGATCGCCGCCATCGGACTCGAGCCCGGACACACCCATGCCGGGGGGCATATCGAGTCTCTCCAGGACCTCTCCCGTTCCGGGATCGATTCGCCTCACATCGCTCTCCTCACCTTCCCAGGTCGCGTGCCAGAGCTCTCCGTCAACCCACGTGACTCCCGTGACAAAGCGGTTGGATTCGATGATGCGAAGGATCGCCCCAGTTTCAGGATCGACTTGATGTATCTTCCGGCCCCGATAGTGCCCGACCCAGAGCGTCCCTTCGGCCCAAGCGAGCCCCGAGTCACCGCCGCCCCCGGGCGCCGGGATGGTGGCGAGCACATGGCCGGTCTTCGGATCGATCTTCTGGATGCGATCCTCGGCGAGTTGAAACAGGTGCTGGCCGTCGAAGGCGGTTCCGGCATGCGCGGCGACGTCGATGGAGCGCTGTATCTGCCCGCTCGCAGGATCGAAGGCGTTCAGCGTGTCTCCCGCTGCAAACCAGACTTGCCGGCCGTCATAGGTGACGCCATTGACTTTATCGATACCTGGAAAGGGCCCATACTCACGGACGATCTCGGCGTTTGAGCGCTGCATGCTTCCACATTAATCAATTGGCAGAAGAGTGGGGAGCAACAAAGTCGTCGTGAATCCCGGCGCCGGCGGGGTCAGCCAACGGCGAGCCCGCGCGCGACCGAACGACTCCACTTTGCCCGCCGCCGCAAGCGATTCGAGCGCCCGCTGTACGGTGCGCTGGCTGATGCCCAGCGCCAGCGCAAGCGCGGAGCTCGACCAGGATTCGCCGTCGGCAAGGAAGGCGAGCACCGCCGCATGCTCATCTTCGACGGGCCGCGCCAGCACGACCACTTTACGCGCGCGGCGCGGCGTCAATGCAAACCCCCGCGTCGTCGCGTTAAGGTCCGCCAACGTCCGCAGCGACCGGCGAAGCCGGCCGATCTCGACTCGCAAGCGCGCGCGATGGGATTCATCGGCGAGTCTCGCTCCGAATGCCCGGGCAAGCAGCAGGTCCCGTGCCACGTCTCCGGGCCACGCTTCCGCTAGCGCTCGCGCCAGCGCAAACAACACCGGACGCGTCGCCAGCGAGATCGCCGTGCCGCCCTGACGCACGACGTTCCGGCAGGCATCCACCACGAGTGCTTCCGACGCCAGCAAAGCTTCGACTTCCCCGAGCAGCAGGAGACGTTCCCCGCCACCGTCAATCAGGCGCGCCGCGGGGGTATTCAAGGTAAGCGATGCGCTTTCGACCTCCGCCACGAGCGCGGGGATGCATGCCTGTCGCGCGGCCAGATCGGCCCGAGCGAGCGCGGTGCGGGCCGCCTCGGTTCGGAGACGCCGCATCGCGATGCCCGCAACCACCAATTGGTGAGCGGCCCTGGACGCAGGCGGAAAAGGCGTGGGGTCGAGATCGGCCAGCGTCCGCTCGGCCTCGTCGAGCCGCCCCATCAGGAGGAGGCGCCGGACTTCGAGGTAGCGGGCATGCGCAGCGTTGACGCGGTCGCCGTGTGCTTCGAGCGTTGCGCGCGCGGCGTCGAGGGTCTTCGCCGGCCAGCCCAAATCGCGCGAGGCGAGCGCGATCTCGGCCTCCGCGACGACGCACCTGGCGCGGGCCACCGCTTCGTTCGGACCGAAGGCGCGCGCAGCACTCCGCAGCAGCTCCTTCGCTCGAACCAGATCGCCGAGCTGCGCCATAGCGATGCCCCGAAGAGCGAGCGCAGGCGCGTCATCGCGCAGGGCGACCCGCTTCAATGCGCCGAGGAGATCGCCCGCCGCGAGTGCGCGCGCAGCGGCCGTGATCAGCGAATCCATCGGAATCCCGCCACATTTGTCACTCCCATCATTTCGACATCCGGCGTTAAGTTTAACTCGTGGACGACAACCACATTGGAAAATCGAATAGAAGTTCAGAGGAGGACGTATGTGCCCGGTATGCATCGCAAGCACAGCAGTAATGATCGCCGGAGCCGGATCCACGGGAGGAATTCTGGCGGTGTGCCTCGGCAAGTTCAGAAAATGTTTCAGAGCGAATCGTCTCGGTCAGTTTCAGAAAACAAAGGAGAAATAAGATGGCAACCAGCAAAGAAAGAAACACACCCCCGATCGTGTCGCAGCAGGAGTGGGAGTCTGCGCGCCAGCAACTGCTCGTGAAGGAGAAGGCCGCAACCCGCTCCCGTGACGCGCTGGCCGCCGAACGCCGGCGGATGCCTTGGCTGGCGGTGGACAAGAAGTACGAGTTCGACGGACCCAAGGGCAAGGTAAGCCTGCTCGATTTGTTCGAGGGCCGCCGTCAAATGATTGTCTATCGCGCCTTCTTCGAGCCCGGGGTGTTCGGCTGGCCCGACCACGCCTGCCGCGGCTGCTCCCTGGGCGCCGATCAGGTGGCCCACCTGGCCCATCTGAACGCCCGCGACACCACGCTCGTCTACGCCTCGCGTGCGCCACAGGCTGACATCGCGCGCCTGAAGGCGCGGATGGGTTGGGAGATGCCCTGGTACACCATCACCGACGGCTTCGACGCGGACTTCGGCGTCGATGAATGGCACGGCCACAACGTGTTCTTCCGCGACGGCGACCAGGTGTTCCGCACATACTTCATCAACAGCCGCGGCGACGAGGCGATGGGGACCACCTGGAGTTACCTCGACATCACGCCGCTCGGCCGTCAGGAGACTTGGGAGGATTCGCCAGAGGGTTACCCCCAGACCCCGCCGTACAAGTGGTGGAACTGGCACGACAACTACGGCTCCGCGGCCTCGCCTGCCCCGAAGTGGGTCGAGGTGTCCGACGCCGGAGAAGCCGCCTTCCGAAAGCGCGCCGCAGAGGCGAAAGAAAGCTAAAAGAGGGCGGCCACTTCGCCGCCTTCGAGCAGCCGGCTCCTCTCACACAGGAGTGCGAGCGCTTCCGCAGCGTAGCGGAGCACAGCAATGACGAAGCATATGGATGGAGACAGTAAGGTGGAGCGCGACCTCAGGAAAATGAAAACCGCGCCCGAGGCGCTAACGGAGAGAACGATGACAGACTTCATGAGAGATGAACCTGGAGCCCCCAAAGTAGTCGATCGGAGGACCTTCCACGTCGAGTTGGACGCATTGCGGGTTCGAGAGACGGCTCACACAAAAGAGGGCGACGCCCTTGCAGCCGCCCGCCGCCGGCTCCCCATGGTCGAGGTGGACGGCGCCACGCCGCTCATTGGCGAACATGGCGCCGTGACACTATTGGAAGCGTTCGAGGGGCGCCGGATGCTCATCGCCTACTACTTAATGTGGCACACCGGCCACCCTGCGCCGGAGCAGTGCGAGGGGTGCACCTGGGTTACATCGCAGGTCCGCGAGCTGTCCTATATTCATTCTCGCGATGTCACCTACGCCACGTTTTGCCAAGGCCCGTACGAAGAGAGCGCCCGGTACCGCGACTTCATGGGCTGGGAGATGCGTTGGAACTCAGCCCAGGACTCGCTCGACACCCTCCTGGCTGGACGCCGGGCGGGCAGGATGCACATCGTTTGCTACCTGCGACAAAGATCCAATGTCTTCGAGACTTACTGGACGACGAGCCGCGGCGTCGAGGCGATGGATAACAGCTACCGGTTGCTCGACTTGACCATCTACGGGCGGCAGGAGACGTGGGAGGACTCGCCGACCGCCTGGCCACAACGGTTTATAGGCAAGCAGAATTTCCGAATCGATGGACGTCCCACCGCCCAGTGGTCTCGCCTGAAGGCCGGGTATTCGGACGACCTGGGAACCGGCGGGCGCTGAACCAGTCTGTCCACAACAGCGACTGAACCAGCGCTTCACGAGGAATGAGATACGGAGACGGCATCATGGACGCACAGCCGGCAACTGACAAGCAATGGTCTGCAAACTGCCCTACATGTACATCCCGCCGTTTACCGCAAGCACCTGGCCGGTGATGTACGACGCTTCGTCGCTGGCCAGAAACTTGACGGCGGCGGCGACGTCTTCCGGCGTCCCCATGCGCGCGAGCGGGATCTTGCCCATGATGGTCTGCTTCAACTCTTCGGGCAAATCCTTAGTCATATCGGTGGAGACATAGCCGGGCGCGACGGCGTTGACGGTGATGTTGCGGCTGGCTACTTCCTGCGCGAGCGATTTGGTCAGGCCGATGAGGCCGGCCTTCGACGCGGCGTAATTGACTTGTCCGGGGCTGCCGGCCTGGCCCACTACCGATGTGATATTGATGATGCGCCCCCAGCGGTTGCGCATCATGCCGGAGAGCACCTGCTGGATGCAGAGGAACGATCCGTCGAGATTGGTGCGCAGGACCGCGTCCCAATCGGCGGGCTTCATGCGGACGGCGAGACCGTCGCGGGTGATGCCGGCATTGTTGACCAGGATATCGACGCGGCCCTTCTCTTTGACCACGCGGCCGATGGCTTCCTTGATGGACTCCGGCGAACCGAGGTCCAGATTCACGGCGGTTGCGCTCGGGTTGGCGGCGCGCAATTCGTCGAGCGCTTCGCCTGCACCTACGCCGGCCCCGGCGCTGGCTTTGGCGCTCACCATGGAGCGCGCGGCGGCGACTACGTCGTAGCCCGCATGTGCGAGCGCTAGCGCGGTGGCGCGGCCGATTCCGCGGCTGGCGCCGGTGATCAATGCGACCCGGTTGACCATCAATGCTCCTGAACGGTGTACTGTTAAAGAACCAATCATAGCCTATGGCTTATCGCGACCTGCGCGAGTTCATTCGCGCGCTGGAAAAGAAACATGAGTTGAAGCGCATCCCGTTTGAAGTGGATACGGCGCTGGAAATCACGGAGTTCGCCGACCGCGCTGTGAAGCAGGGTGGGCCGGCGCTGCTCTTCGAAAAACCGAAGGGAGGCGCGATGCCGGTGCTGATCAACGAGTTCGCCTCCATGCGCAAAATGGAGATCGCGCTCGAAGTGGACTCGGTGGAGGAGATCGCGGCGCGCATTGTGGAGTTCCTGCAGATGCGCGTGCCCGAGGGCCTGATGGGCAAGCTGAAAATGCTGCCGAAACTGGCGGAGGTGGGCGCGTTCTTTCCGAAGATCGTATCCAGGGGCGATTGCCAGGAGGTGGTGCGCAACGACGGCTTTTCGCTATTCGATCTACCTGTATTGAAGTGCTGGCCGGAGGACGGCGGCCGCTACATCACGCTGCCGCTGGTGTTTTCGCGCAATCCCGATACGGGGAAGCGCAACTGCGGCATGTATCGCATGCAGGTATTCGACGAGCGTACCACCGGCATGCACTGGCAGACGCACAAACAGGGCGCGGAGCATTACCGGCGCATGCAGCACCAGGGCAGCAAGCGCATGGACGTGGCGGTGGCGATCGGGGCCGACCCGGCCACCATGTACTCGGCGATTCTGCCGCTGCCGCCGGACCTGGACGAGATGATGATCGCAGGGTTTCTGCGGCAGAGTCCGGTGGAGATGGTGAAGTGCCAGACGTGCGATCTGGAAGTACCGGCGCATGCGGAGATTGTGCTCGAAGGCTACGTGGAGCTGGGCGAATTGCGCACGGAAGGCCCGTTCGGCGACCATACCGGTTTTTATTCGCTGGCGGACGAGTACCCGGTTTTCCATGTGACGTGCATGACGCATCGCAAGGAACCGATTTATGCGACCACCATCGTAGGGCCGCCGCCCATGGAGGATTATTACATGGGCAAGGCGATTGAGCGGATCTTTCTGCCGCTGATGCGGCTGCAACTGCCGGAAGTGCGCGATATCGCGATGCCGGCGGAGGGGGTGTTCCACAATCTGATTCTGGTGGCGATCCGCAAATCGTATCCCGGCCATGCGCGCAAGGTGATGCATTCGATCTGGGGGACGGGGCAGGCGATGTTTTCGAAGTGCATCGTGGTGGTGGATGAAGACGTGGATGTGCAAAACTACCGCGAGGTGGCGTGGAAGGCGCTGAACAATATCGACCCGGAGCGCGATATTCAATTCGTGATGGGGCCGGTGGATTCGCTGGACCATGCGAGCCGTCTGCCGAATTACGGGTCGAAGATGGGGATCGACGCGACGCGCAAGTGGCCGGGCGAAGGTTTTACGCGGCCGTGGCCGGGGGTGATCGCGATCCCGGCGGAGGTGAAGGCGCGCGTGGATGCGCTGTGGAAGCGGGCGGGATTGTAGAGTGAAGTAGCGCGGGCCGATGGTCTGCGGCATTGCGGCGCGCGTGTTGCGTCAATCAAGCGAGCGGTTAGAGTATCAGCAGACCCGGAAATCGGGCGAAGCCGCGATCGTTAGTGCATAGCGTTTCGCCAGGCCGGTGTCTCGCGCCGGGCTGCGGGCCGGTCACACTGGCAAGGAGATCCATTCGTCTACGATGGACGCGGCTTCTCTCATTTCAAAGGGTTCGGTCTACACGCGAGAGCTGGTGGAAATACGAATAAATGCGAGAATGGTCGTCCAAGGCAACCGGACGATCGGCTGGCCGGACATCGCCTCGTCAAGCCAGCAGTGCGCCGCTCGATATTGAGGAGCGGCTTTGTTATAGGCACGGAGCAACAGATTGGCATCGACGAGGATCATGGATGCGGCGGCCGTTCGATCTGCTCGAGCGATTCGGAGATGGAATTCAGTGAGATGCCCGGCCGGGGAGAGCCCATGTTCGTGGATGTTCGTGGCGCGGCCTTTGCACACCGCATCCTGGCCCTGATAAACTGGAATTCGTTGCTTACGGTGGGCGTAGCTCAGCTTGGTAGAGCGCCGGATTGTGGTTCCGGTGGCCGAGGGTTCGAATCCCTCCGCCCACCCCAGTTCAGAATCAACAGGTTACGGGTAAAAGACAAAAATTGCGTGCAATAGCGTGCAATGAGTGCCAGGCTTAACCTGTGCTGAATCTTTACAGACGCCACAGCAGAGCCTGCAAAGCTGGTCATCCGAAAGACTCCCATTCCAGCGAATTTGACGAATGCAAGCGTTCCTGGAAGCTGTGCGACTGCACCATCGGCGTATCGGGAACCTTAGCCGGCAAATTCATTCGCAGAACCGCCAAGCGGACTAACTGGGATGAAGCGCGAGCGGTGTCAGACGCCTGGGAGCGCGGAGAGTTTGCGCAAGTTGCAACAGTCCCGCCGATGCCACCTGACGCGCCGGAGCGTATTACTATTGCAGACGTTCTGACTGCATACTTGGCGAACCGCGCCGCGAGGGAACCGCGCCCGGCAACCATGTCTAATTATCGGACTCTCACCACGCAGCTGATGGCGTTTGCCGAGTTCAAGGGATACGCATACCTTGACCAGTTCACCACCACAGATATGGACGCATTCTATGCGTCCTGGAAAGGTGGCAAGAGTAGCCGGGGCAAGAAATTGGAGCGCGCCAAGGGCTTCTGGAACTTTTGCAAAAAACGCAACTGGATTGCGGTCAGCCCGATGGAAGATCTTGAACCTCCCGTGGGCTATAGCCTCACTAAGAACAAGTCCCCATTTTCGGACGAAGAATTGAGTCGCATATTCGACGCTGCCGCGGCTTGGAAAACATGTCCTTGGTATAACGGCGGCCAGAAAGGTGAGATCACGGCTGACATGGTGGTCACGTTCATCATGCTGCTGCTGGAAACCGGCCTGCGGATTTCGGATGGCTCAACGTTCAATGTGGTAGAGAGGATCAACCCGATACCCAGGAGGGGTGTGGCTCTCATACTGGACATTGACCTCAAGCTGCGCGAACAGCTATCCGTAGCGGACGAAGTGTCAATTCTATAGCAGGCTCCCAACGGTCACTGAGTGCTAGGGCTCGGAGCTGAACGATGTGTTGGCCTGTGTCCTCCTTCCAGCGCGCCCCACAGCGCTTCATCCGCATTTCAAATAGACTCTTACAGGTTGCCTCGACATTGCCAGTACCGAGCGCCAATCCAAGTCGGCGCGCACGGGCATAATTCATGCGATCCGTTTCGCAGCCATGGTTTTGTAGATAGGTAATCGCCTCATGCACCGGATGATCCGTGCCTACACCTTCGTCGCGCCCCGAAGCGATCAGTTCCTTGAGAATGTCGGCTGCTGCGCTGCTGCGAAGTCACTACGTGACTAAGTCCGGCAGTCGTGGCAGGCTGCCGGACGTCCGCTTTCGCCGCCGAACACTCCTTGAAGTATTCTTTTGGTTGGAGGAGAAACACGTCATGCAGCCGAACCGCCGCAGCATTTTGAAAAGAGGGGGCCTCGCGCTGCTCGGCGCCGGCGCGCTTTCCCAGGTGGAAACACCGGCGGTGGCGCAGCGGGCGGCCGCGAAGCCGGAGGATTGCAACTGCGCGCATGCGCCCGATGGCTCGCCGCTCGACACCGGAACCAGCGAGATCCGGCCGGTGATTGAGCGTTACCAGGTGGAACTGCGCGACGTCGAGCGGGTCTATGCGCTGCCCGGCTCGGCCGTTCGTCAGGCTAAGCTGGAAGGCTTCTACGCCGAACAGTTCCGGCTGCTGGATGCCATCCGCTTCGATGCGCTCAGCCAATCCGGTAAGGTGGATTACCTGCTGTTGCGAAGCCGGCTGGAACGCGAGCGGAAGCAGCTTGCGGACGAAGCGAAACGGGATGCGGAGATCGCGCCGCTGATTCCCTTCCAGCAGACCATCATCGCCTTCGAAGAGGCGCGCCGCCGCATGGAGACGATGGACGGGCAGAAATCCGCCGCTGCCCTGGCGCAACTCAGCGCCGACATCGCCGCCGCGAAGGCTGCCAACGCCAAGGCGAATCCGGCCGCGCTGAACCGCGCCGCCATCCGGCTGGCCCAACTGCGCAATAGTCTGCGCAGCTGGTACAACTTCTACGCTCTCTACGACCCCAAGTTCAGTTGGTGGGTAGACGCGGAGTATAAGAAAGCGGATGAGGCGCTGGACGCTCACGCGCAGTTTCTGCACACCACCTCCGGGATGCCTGGGACGCTCGACGCGGGCGGCGGCCGCGGCGGTGGCGGTGGACGAGGCGGTAGAGGCGGCGACGCGGGTGGTGGAGCGGGTGGTGGCGGAGGAGCTGGCCGCGGCGGTGCGCCGGCGAGAACCGCGGCCTTGGGCAGCAACGAGGAGCTCTCGGGCGTGGGCCCCGCGGGCAGCGCGGTTCTGGTGGAATCCCTGCGCTCCGCCATGATCGCCTATACGCCGGATGAGTTAGTCGCCCTGGCTAACAAAGAATTCGCGTGGTGCGATAAAGAGATGCTGCGCGCATCGGGCGAAATGGGGTTTGGCAGCGATTGGAAGAAGGCGCTGGAGGCGGTGAAGAATAAGTACGTGGAGCCGGGCCAGATGATCTACCTGGTCCGCGACCTTTCGCGCGAAGCCATCGATTTCGTGGAGAAGCACGAACTGGTCACCATTCCGCCCATGGCCAAAGAGGACTACTGGGAAGAGGCGCTGACGCCTCAACAGCAACTGGTGAGCCCGTTCTTCCTGGGTGGCGCAACCATTGAGGTATCGTCTCCCGCCAGCACGCAGACCAACGCGGAACGCCTCGAAGCTATGCGCGGCAACAACATATTCTTCTCGCGCGACACGGTGTTTCACGAGCTGATTCCCGGCCACCACATGCAGCAGTATATGACGCAGCGTTACCGCGCCTACCGGTCCATATTCAGCACGCCGTTCTGGACCGAGGGCATGGCGTTTTACTGGGAGATGTTGATGTGGGATTTGGGATTCACGCACACTCCCGAGCAGCGCGTGGGCGCGCTTTTCTGGCGGATGCACCGCTGCGCCCGCATCATTTTCTCATTGAGCTTTCACCTGGGCAAGATGACGGCGAAGCAATGCGTGGAATTCCTGATCGAGCGGGTGGGTCACGAACCGGCGAACGCGGAGGGCGAAGTGCGCCGAAGTTTCAATGGTTCCTACGAGCCCATCTACCAGTGCGCCTACATGCTTGGCGCGTTGGAATTCTACGCGCTGCATAAGGAACTGGTGGGCTCGGGCAAGATGACGAACCGCGCGTTTCACGACGCCATCTACCGCGAGGGCAATATTCCCATCGAGATGTTGCGGCTGGCCCTGAATGGGCAAAAGGTCGATCGCGACTACCAGACCAGTTGGAAATTCTACGGCTCGTTAGCGTAGGGACGGACCAAATCGTGGCGTACGCACTCGTGCGTGCAGCGTTCACACTCGTGTGAACGCGCTTCGAATCGGGGCGTTAAGTGAACTCGCGGAGGATTCGGCGCGTGCCGCCAGAACTCTACCGCGAGGGATTCCGCGGCCCCCGCGCCGTTCTCCCCAAAAAGCCAAGTCCGTTTCGGAAAGTGAGCCCTTACCGGCCGTCCAGTGCGTCGATCAGCGCAGGGTGCCGCGCCTCATAAGCCGCAATGGCAGGCGCCTGATGCAGAATGTAGCCCAGTTCGTCCACGCCCTCCACCAGACAATGCTTGGAGAAGCCGTCCACCGGAAATTCCACCAGGCGTCCATCGGGCGTGGTGAGAGTCTGTTTCACCAGGTCTATCTTCACCGTCGCATTCGGATCGGCCGCTACCGCGGCGAACAGCGCCGCGTGTACATCCGCCGGAACCACAATCGGCAGCAACGAATTCTTGAGCGAGTTCTGGCGGAAAATATCCGCGAAGGAAGTGCTCAACACCGCGCGGAATCCGAACTGCGTGAGCGCCCACGGAGCGTGTTCGCGTGAGCTGCCGCAGCCGAAATTATCGCCCGCCAATAATACCTGCGCGCCTTGTACGCCGGGCTGGTTGAGGATGAAATCGGCCTTCGGATGGCCTTGCGCGTCGTAGCGCCAATCGTAAAACAATTGCTTGTCGAGGCCCACTTTCGACGTGGTTTTCAGGAAGCGCGCGGGAATGATCTGGTCCGTATCGATATTGTTGATCGGGAAAGCAATCACGCGGCTCTCAAAGTTAGTGAAGGGCTTCATAGTATTGTCCTCACGTCGGTGATCACTCCGGTGAGGGCGCTGGCGGCCGCGGTGAGCGGGCTCGCCAGAAACGTACGCCCGCCCTTGCCTTGGCGGCCTTCGAAGTTGCGGTTGCTGGTGGAGACGCTGTATTGGCCGGGCGCAAGCTGGTCGCCGTTCATGGCGATGCACATGGAACAGCCGGGCTCGCGCCACTCGCAGCCCGCGGCGCGGAAAATCTCGGGAAGCCCTTCGGCCATAGCCTGACGTTTCACTTCTTGCGAGCCGGGCACTACTAACACTCGAACCTTCGGACTCACCTTACGGCCTTTCAGCACTCCGGCCGCCGAGCGCAGGTCGGAGATGCGCGAATTGGTGCAGCTTCCGATGAAGACCACGTCGATCGCGTGGCCCAGCAGCGGCTTGCCGCCTTCGATGCCCATATACTTGAGAGCCTTCTCGACAGACTCGCGCTGCATAGGGTCGGCGATCGCCGATGGCTCGGGAACCGGCGCGCCAATCGACACTCCCATGCCCGGGTTGGTGCCGTAAGTGATCATTGGATCAAGCGCGCCGGCGTCGATGGAGACGCTGCGGTCGTAAGTCGCACCCTCGTCTGTGGGCAGTTGCTTCCACTTAGTAACTGCCGCATCCCATGCCGCGCCTTGGGGCGCGTGCGCACGGCCGGCTAGGTATTGAAAGGTCGCGTCGTCGGGCGCAACCAGGCCCGCGCGGGCGCCGCCTTCGATCGACATATTGCACACGGTCATGCGCTCTTCCACGGAGAGCGCGCGGATGGCGCTGCCGGTGTATTCGAAGACGCTGCCCGTTCCGCCGCCGATGCCGATGCGGGCAATCAGCGCAAGAATAATATCCTTCGCCGAGACGCCGGCGTGCAGCGTGCCATCCACCTTCACCTCGAACGTCTTCGATTGGCGCTGCAGCAGACACTGCGAGGCCAGCACGTGTTCTACTTCGCTGGTGCCAATGCCAAATGCGAGCGCGCCGAATGCCCCGTGCGTGGCGGTGTGGCTGTCGCCGCAGACCACGGTCATGCCCGGCTGCGTCAGACCGAGTTCGGGTCCGATCACATGAACGATTCCCTGGCCTGCGCTATGCACGCCCAAACAGCGGATGCCGAAATCCGCGCAATTGGTTTCGAGCTGTGCGACTTGCCGGGCGGCGATCTCATCCACTATGGGCAGCGAGCGATCGCTGGTAGGAATGCTGTGATCCACCGTGGCGATCGTGAGATCGGGCCGCCGCACTTTGAGGCCGCGTTCGCGCAGTCCGTCGAAGGCCTGCGGCGATGTGACTTCGTGGACCAGGTGAAGGTCGATAAAGAGCAGCGTGGGAGCGCCCGGCTGCTCGTGGACGACGTGCGCGTCCCAAAGTTTTTCGATAATAGTGCGTGTCATAAGCGTAGCGCCAGCAACGTAGCGCCGGCGGTCTTGCCGCCGGTGTTTTCCCGGCGGTCCCTAAATCGCAGCGCAGACGGCAGCCCCAACCTCTTCCGTAGTCGCGGGAGTCCCGGACGGTCGCAAATCCGCAGTGACTCTGCCGCCCTTCAGCACCGCTTCGATGGCCGCATCCACCGCGGCGGCTTCTTCCTTCAATCCGAAGCTATACAGCAGCATGGCGCCGGCCGAACCGATGGCGCCGAGCGGATTGGCCTTGTTCTGTCCGGCGATATCGGGTGCGGAGCCATGTACCGGCTCATACAGGCCCACCCATGCGCCGCTGGGACGCTGGGCGCCGATGGAGGCGGAAGGCAGCATACCGATGGACCCGGCCAATACCGCGGCTTCGTCGCTCAATATATCGCCGAACATGTTCTCGGTCAGCACCACATCGAACCGCCGCGGGGTCAGGATCAACTGCATGGCGCAATTATCCACAAGGATATGCTCTAACTCCACATCGGGATAGTCTTTCGCGACTTCGATCACGACGCGGCGCCAGAGCTGCGAATTTTCCAGTACGTTGGACTTATCCACCGATGTTACTTTCTTCCTGCGCGCGCGCGCCAGGTGGAAGGCCATGCGGGACACGCGCTCGATCTCCGCGCGCGTATAAGTCATGGTATTGACTGCCCTTGTCTCCGCGCCGTTTTCGATAATACCGCGCGGAGTGCCATAGTAGATACCGCCCGTCAGTTCGCGGACGATTATCATATCCGTACCTTCCACCAGGTGATTCTTCAGCGGCGAAGAATCGAGCTGCGATGCGTACGCGCGCACCGGGCGCAAGTTAGCGTATACGCCCAGCGCTTTCCGAATTCCTAACAATCCCTTTTCCGGCCGCTTCTCGGGCGGAGCCGCGTCGAACTCGGGAAGGCCCACGGCCCCCAGCAGCGTTGCGTCGGCCGCGGTCGCCAGGCGCGCCGTCTCTTCCGGAAACGGCGACCCGGTCTTATGAATCGCGATGCCGCCCAGAAGCCCTTCCGTGAGCTTCAACTGGTGATGCCACTTATCCGCAACGCGGCGAAGCACGCGTACGGCCTCGGCGGTGACTTCGGCGCCGATGCCGTCGCCGGGGAGAACTAATATGTTGAGATCCATG
>JBEKNN010000218.1:0-15698 GCA_049522755.1 Bryobacteraceae bacterium
AGCTGGGCATTTTATGCTCAGGGTAAACAGGTGGCATACCACGACGGCCCCCTTCACGGCGAGTTGAAATCGCATTGCGAGCTTCGCGACGTCAAAAGCGGACGTATGATAGCTGTGTGGGATGGAGGAAAACAAGCGGCCAGATTGGACTCAAGGACTGAGCCACTAAAGCAATAGTGTGACTATCATGGTGTCGTTGGAGTTCGATCGCTCTTGCCGACGGAGTTAAACGCCATGTCCGAAAACCCATTCCGTAGAAATTTCCTGAGCCGCATGGCCGGCCTCGGAATCGCCGGAGCCGCGCTGGGCGCAGACGCATCGCCCCAATCTGCACCGGCGCCCGGAGGCGAATTCCGCCTGCCCGAATACGCCTGCGCGCAGGACTACCGCTCGCTGAAGCAATCGAGTTTCGACCGCACCGGCGGCAATGCCGACCGCTGGGTGATCGAGCCCGGCGAAACCAAAGAGGTGTTCGCCGCCAACGGACCCGGCGTGATCACCCACATCTGGTTCACCATCTCCGCGCAAGGCCGCGACCATCTCAAGGAGATCGTGCTCCGCATGTACTGGGACGGCAATGCCAAGCCGAGCGTCGAAACGCCTGTGGGCGACTTCTTCGGCCTCAACCTGGGCCAGTATTTCGTCTACCAGTCGGCGTTCCTCAATTGCTCTTCCATCAAGGCGATGAACTGCTATTTTGCGATGCCCTTTCGCCAATCGGCGCGCATCGTGGTCGCCAATGAAGGGTCCGCGCGCGTAGGCGCGTTCTATTCGAATATCGATTATCAACTGGTTCCAGCCTTGCCGGAGCGCGCCCTCTATTTCCACGCGCAATACCGGCAGGCTACGCCAAACGCTGCCGCGCAGTTTGCCGCCGGAGCCCAAAAGCTCAATCTCGAGGGCCGCCAGAATTACGTTTACATGGAGACTCGCGGCGCGGGCCATCTGATGGGCGTCACGCTGGGCACGCTGCAAAACCGCGACGGATGGATGGGCGAAGGCGACGACATGATCTTCATCGACGACGAGACCGCCCCGGCGATCACTGGTACGGGCTCCGAAGATTATTTCAACGGCGCGTGGGATTTCGGCGGCCGCGATGGCGCGGTCCCATTTGCGCATCTCTACAACGGCGCGCCGTTCATCGCCAATCCCGAGCTGGCCGGCGGCCGCTACTGCCTCTACCGCTGGCACGCCGATAATCCGGTGACGTTTACCAAATACCTGAAGCACACTATGGAGCACGGCCACGCCAACGACCGCGCGGATTGCTTCTACTCGGTGGCCTATTGGTATCAGACCAGGCCCTATACCGACTTCCCTGCGCTTCCGCCATTGCGCGATCGCATTCCTGCGTTGAAGCCTTAGTGGGACCAGCCTCCCGGCCGGTCGGCCCCGCGGAGCGCCTCGGCGTCGACCGGCCAGGAGGCCGGTCCCACCTCAGTTGTAAATCGCCCGCAGCACGCTCCGCACATACTGCTCATCCGTCAACCCTTCCACCGCCGCATCCGGGAACGGCGCCAACTCACGGAAATAGCCCGCCAGCTCCCGAAACAGCTCCACCCTTGCCCGCGGCTCATATCCATCGCGCTGCGACACCGCGCGCACCGCGATCGCCACCTCCTCCGGCCCCACCTTGCTCCGCAGCCGCGCTGCCAGATGCGGATGCGCCAGAAGCGAGTTGTACTTCGCCGGCGCAAGCTGTTCCACGTCGGGCTCGGCCCAGCTCCGCTCCCGCGCCACGACGGTGTTCGCCGCCAGGTCGCCCAGGCGCTGATATTTCGCGCTGAACAGCGATGCCGTCCCGCCCACCAGATAAAGCAATGGAAGGCTATCGATCAACCGCAGCAGATTGCGAATCACAATCTGCGAAAGCTGCAGCCGCAAGCCCTGCGCGTCGATCACCCGCAGCTTGAAAAGCCGCTTGCCCACCGTCTGCCCGCGCCATCGCCACTCGAGCACGATTCCGTAACCCACCTGCGCCACGAAGTAGAGCAGCGCTGCCGCGGCGTCCTCCCAATCGTGATTCAGCGGACGCAGCCCCGCCGCCAGCTTGCCGAGGAAATAGATCGCCGTCAAGATCGCCGCCGCGTCCACCGCCCATGCCAGCGACCGCGCCACCGGCGTCGCCAGTTCGTAGGAAAACACCACACCCTCGGGCGTCTCGATATTGAGCAGGCGGTCGAGCAAACGGTCGCGCGACTGTTGATGCACAGCGCTCATTCGCGCCCCGCCCAAGTGAGGAAGAAAGTCAGCGCGGTCAGCTCGCAACATCCAAACGCGATCTTGAGCGCATACGGAAGCACCGGCTGGTGGTATTGCGATACGAACGATTCCACAATGCCGGCCCACACCAGCATGCAGCCCGCGCCCGCAACAATTGCGAACAGGTCGTGCGAAACGGCGCGCAGCCGCTCGGCCCGCGTCGTGATGCACGCTGTCCGGCCGCCCCATCCAATCAGTGCGCCGGCGAGTATGAACCCCGCTTGCCCGCCGAGCAGAATCGACGGGATCTCAATCGACCCGTGCGGCAACAGCCACCCCGCCAGAAACACGCCCTGGCCGCCCATGATGTAATCCGTCGACACCGCGCCCAGAATCACGCCGTTGTAGAAGAGCATGATCAACGTGCCCACGCCCCACGTCATGCCGAGCGCCATGGTGAGCACCGTCACCTGAATGTTATGCGTCATCAGATCGGCGGAAAACGTGGCCTTCACGCCCTTCATCCGATCCACTTTGGCGCGCTCTTCCTCCGCCACGCGCTCGGCGGGCGAACCCATCAGGTGCGGAAAAGGCAGCAGCACGGCCTTCGACTGCGGGTCGCTAGCGATGGCAAACCATCCGAACGCAATCCCCGCCAGCGTCACTGCGACCGAAAGCTGGAACGCGCGCAAATGCCGCCGGAACGCGCGCGGAAACGCCAGCGCCACGCTCTTCGCGCGGATTTGCAGCGGCGCCCGCGTCTCGTGTATCTCCGAATACGCGCGCGATACCAGCGATTCCAGAAACGCGCGCAATCGCGGCTCGGTGGAGAACGTATCGAGCTTCGAAAGGTCGGACGAGCACCGCTCATACAAGTAGTGCAGCCGCTCGATCTCCGGAAGCTGCAAGCGATGTTCCGGATCTTCTTCGAGCCGCTTCAGCATGCCGTGTAGCTCATCCCAATAGATGCGCTCGGCGGCGGCGAAACGCGGCAGATCGATAATCACAGCGCATCCTCAGTCATAGAGTCTGCCTCCAAAGTGGGGCAGGCGCTTTCGCCTGCCAATGTGCCGGATTGACAGACGAAAGCGTCTGTCCCACCTTCTGCCAGTTTGAGATCCTCACAGCGCCTGCCTCCGCTTCACTTCCAGATATTGCGACGTCACCTGCATCTTGATGCGCGCCGGGTCCACCACCGTCAGTTTAATCCCGCAATTCCCCAGCGCAATTTTCAGCCGGCGCATTCTATTCCAGAGTATCTGCCCCGCCAGGCCGCCGTAGAGCGCGTCCAAATCCGGCGGCCCCGTCTCTTCGAACAGCGGCTTCACGCCCGGCGATTGCGTCACGTTCACCAGCACCAGATGCCGCCGCGCCAGCATCGGCGCTTCGCGCTCAAACGTCTCCGCCAGCAATGCATCGTCGAGCGACGTAAAGAAAACCAGCAGCGTGCGCCGCCGCAGATTCAGTTGCAGGCTGCTGAATACGTCGCGAAAATCGGGACTCACGCGCTCCGCCTTCAGGTTGTAAATAGTCTCGCGGCACAGGCGGAAATGGTCCATGCCGTGGCGCGCGCGGACGAAACTTTGCGTGCGGTTGCTGAACGTCACCAGGCCGAAGCGGTCGCCGGCGCGTTCCGCCACCAGCGCCAGATGCAGCGCCGCCTCCACGTAGCTCTCCAGTATTCCCGGGCGCATGGAAAGGCGCGAGGAATCGATCACCGCATAAACTTCCTGCGCATGCTCCACCTGGTAAAGCTTCACCGCGGGATACCCGCGCCGCGCCGTCGCCTTCCAGTGGATATCTTCGTAGCTGTCGCCCGGCATGTACTGGCGCAAGTTGTCGAACTCGCGGCCCCTGCCCAACTGCCGCCGCGTGCGCAGGCCGATGTTGGCGGTCCTGCTGAACAGCGCCGCGGTGGCGCGGTCGCGCAAGTTTGGATACACGCGCAGCTCGCAATCGACCGTGCGGCGTCCGCGCACCAGCCACAATCCCATCGGCGAACGCGCCTCCACGTGGATCTGCGCCAGGTTGTGATCGCCTCGCGCAGTCCCGATGACCGGCCAGTCAGTTGTGGATGCGCCGGGCGTTACCGGCAGGGCGCGCGTCAGTTCATCCGACGCGGCGCCGTCAGGCATCGCCACGCCCAGGCGCAGCGCCAGGGGCATTGCGGAGGCGTTCTCCACCGTGAGCGGCAGCAAGCCTGGCACGTCTTTAGTCAGCCGTAAGAACTGCGGCGCGCGCACGCCCACGGTGGCGAGCCGTTCGTATCCGCGTACCGCATCGAACGCGGCCACCAGCGCCATCACGGCGATGGCGACCGCGCACAGCGGGGCCGCTCCGTTCACCATTCCCGCCACGGCGGCCACCGGCAATACAGCCAGCGCGGCTAGCCAAAGCAGACGCTCGGAAGGAACTATCATCTGGGCGCCGGATGTGAGAATCGCTCACTGAAAAGCTCTTGGCAGGCGAAAGCGCCTGCCCCACAAAAACGCAAGCTTATGCGCGCCAACGTGGGACAGACGCTTTCGTCTGTCAACCCGGCGATCTCAGCGAATCTTTCACAGCGTCTGACGGTCGCGGCTTCCCTCAGCCCTGGCCCCCGAATCGCCGTCGCCGACGACAGGCCGGGAGGCCTGTCCCACTTAGTCATCGCGGTACCGGCACCTCATGCAGAATCCGATCCAGCGTCTCGCTTGCCCGCACGCCTTCCAATTCCGATTCCGGCCGCAACAGCAGCCGGTGCTCCAAGACCGGCAGCGCAATCGCCCGTATATCGTCCGGACTCACGAAATCGCGCCCCGAAAGCGCCGCCCACGCCCGCGCCGCACGCAGCAGCGACTGCGTCGCTCGCGGACCCGCGCCTACCAGAATCGCATCGTCCGTGCGCGTGCGCCGCACCACTTGGACCGCGTATTCCATCAGCGCTTCGCTCACGTTCACCTGCGCCAGCGCCGCGCGCAACCCGACTAATTCCGCCTCCGTGAGGCACACCGGAACCTCGCCGCGCAGCAGTACCAATTCCGGCGCCTCCCCGCCCAGGCTGCGCCGCGCCAGCGCCAGCTCATCTTCTTTTTCCGGCCAGCTCATGGAAATCTTGAGCATGAAGCGGTCCTTCTGCGCTTCCGGCAGCGGATACGTGCCTTCCGATTCGATGGGGTTCTGCGTGGCGAACACCGTGAAGTTGGGTGACAACCGGTAACTCTCGCGGTCTATGGTGACGGTGCGTTCCTGCATCGATTCGAGTAGCGCCGATTGCGTCTTGGCGGGCGCGCGGTTGATCTCATCCGCCAGCAGAAACGTGGTGAAGAGCGGCCCTTTCAGCAGCGAGAATTCGTTGCGCCCCAGATTGAAGACGTTGGTGCCGGTGATATCGGCCGGCATCAGGTCCGGCGTGAACTGGATGCGCTTGAACTCGCATCCCAGCGTGGCCGCCAGGGTCCGCGCCAGCAGTGTCTTGCCCAGTCCGGGCACGCCTTCGATGAGCGCATGTTGATTGCACAGAATCGCCACCAGCGAAAAGCGAATCGCGTCGTCCTGCCCGATGATCGCCCTGCGCACGGCAGCCTGGACGGCCTCCATGGAAGCCTGAAATTGTTCGAGATTCAAAGCGCCCCTTTCGAATGCAGCACAGCGTGTATTTCGCGCGCGGCCTCCAGCGGCCGGTCCGCCAGGCTGCGCGCGATGGCCTCCGCACGCTCCACGCGCTCGGGTGAAAACTCGCGCCGGCGCCCGGCCAGCCACTCCTGCCAGCACGCTGCGGTGAGTTCGCGCGGCGTAATGTTCTTACGGAGCAGCGTGAGCAGGCCTGACGCCGAGGTGCGTCCGGCCAAAGCGACAGGCCGGGAGGCCTGTCCTACGTTTGGGAACGAACTGGAATTGCGCCAGATGAAGAGCGCCGCGACAATCGCCAGGCCCGCCGCCAGTCCCATCATGTGGAAGCGCCGCGCCAGGCCCACCACGCTGCCCGATTCCGCGATTCCCAGGTGCGATTCGTCGAACACGATGCGCGAATTCGCGCCCAGCGCCGCCGCCACTTGCGGCAGCCGGTCCGATGCCACCGCCGATTCGTTCGAGAAATCGCTGCTCGCGGCCAGCAGAGCGACCGTGCCATTGCCGAACCCGCGTTCGATGGCGACCAGCTTTCCGCCCGAGCTTTCCAAAGCGTTCCAGCCCAGCGCCTTCGAAAAGTACAAGCGATCCGGGCGGTCTTTTTCGCGATCCACCGCAATCTGCACCTGCCACTGCTTGAAGATCTCACCCGATTCCTTAGGCTCCGGCCTCCAATCTTCGCGCAGCGCCGCCACCACGCGATTTCCGTGCGCGGCCAACTTTTCCAACTCCTCCGGATCGAGCTCGCGCAACCCGAGCAGCACCACCGTCGCCCCATTTGCCGCGAGGCTTTGTACCGGCATGAAGTTGCGCGTGACCGTAAGGCCCGGCAATCGCGCCAGGCTTTCGAAAAGCAGTTTCGCGCCGTCAGGGTCGGCCCGCAGGGTGGAATATTCGGGATACACTTCACCGCCCGCGAAATCCGCGGTGAACAGCGCCACCAAGCCGCCCAGGAACACCGCCGCCAGCGCCACGGCTGCCGCGGCGGCTTTCCATCCCCTCATGCCGCCACCGCTTCCGGCCCCGCCAGCAGCGTTTTCATCCGCCCGTTCCGCTCGCGAAACATCTCCACGTCGCTCGCCGCCACTTCGTGCAGTCCATACCACGCCCGCTCAAAAGCCGCGATGTTCTGCGAAAACAGACCGCGCGCTTCGGCGAATCCGCGCGCGCGCCGCCGCAAATCGCCCTCATATTCGCGATTGGTTTTGCCCGCATGGATCGCGATCCACTCGCGCCGCCCCAGCCACGCCAGATTCGCCAGATAGAACGCGCGCAGCGCCAGCAGGTAATCCTCATCGCGGAGGCAGTTTTCCGCCATCTCGATCCATTGGTCTTCGGGAAGCCGATCGGGCGTCACGTGCTCGTCTTCGAGTCGCACCGGAACCGCTCCCGCCTCGGCCGCCACGCTCGGCTTTTTGCGCCGCGCCCGCAGTATCCGCACCACCAGCAGCCCCGCCAGCGCCAGAATCACCGCGATCGCCAGGTAGATCCCCCAGGAAAGCGCGTGCGCCGGCGCCGCCCCGGGCGTCTCCGGAATCGTCAGCTTGCCAAAAATCCAGCGAAGCAAATTGGTCAAGGCATGGCCGGCCTGCAGCATGGCCCACGCAAGCCCATGGAACGCGCGGTCCACCAGGCTGACGAGCCATGACGGCTTATTCTGCGCGGCCGTTTCCACAGGCAGCCGCCAATCGTATTCGTGCGCCTGCATGGTCTGCTCAATCGATTGATGCAGCGGTTCCGGCGCCACCGCGTCCGCCGCCCGCGCAGCGCCCGCAAACACGCACAACAGAGCTGCTGCAACGGGCGCCGCCAGCCGCAATCCGCGCAGCGCCGCGCGCAAATCTTCGCCGCTCTCCAGCGATTCGCGCCGGAAGTACATCACGCAATAAACCGCCTGGATGTAGGGATCCACCGCCATCCACCCCACCGCTACCGCCGTCATCGCAAACAGCGGATTCTCCACATAGCTCATCCCGCCGCGGCTGAAAACGGATTCGTACCCCGTGAGCATCCGCACCAGTTGCGGCAGAATCGCGATGGCCGACGCCACATTGAGCGTGACCACCAATTGCACAAATGCGATGGCCGCCAGCACCACCCAGCTCTGCGCCCTCTCGATTCCGGCCAGCTTCGAAGCCCGCGCGATCACCTGCCTGAAACTGAGATCCGCGCGGCACGCCAGCACCGATGCGTAGCGGTAAAACGCCACTGTCTGCGCCAGCGGAAAAACTATCAGCAGCGCGAGCGGCAGCACAATCGGCTTGCTCGCGCCCAGCAAGCTCTGGCATCCCGCCATGCGCCACACTGCGACGGGAGCGGACGGATATCCGCCCAGTTGCGCCCGCAACCGCCCCGCAAACGCGGCGCGCCAGCAGTTCATCCATGCCAACAGCGCGGCCAGCGCCAGCGAATCGGCCACGCACGCGGCGTTCGACGGCCGGTATTGCGTGATGTCGTTCCAGAACAGCAGCACGCCCAGCGTGAACGGCGCGCTGCCAATCCAGTGCAACAGCAGCGTAGAAAGCGGCGTACGGCGCAAGAGATGCACCGCGTCTTCGAGGGCGCTCATGGCCGCCGCGCCGGCTTGGCGGGGTTCACGCACGACACACCAATGTGAGCGCCAATGTGGGGCAGGCGCTTTCGCCTGCCGAGTCCGTGTATACCAGGCCACTACTGCCCGTGGCGCACTGGGTGCCCTCGGGGCACATGCGTGCAGCGTTCACACTCGTGTGAACGCTTGCTTGCGGCGCGATGCTGCGGATGGGCATCTCGACGTTCCGTTGTCCCACGCCCGCCAAAGCGGTATTTGGTTGCCAGACCGAAGCCCCTGCCCCGCTGTTCGGCTCCTGCTGCATTCGCCGGATCACCGCCATAACGCTCTCACCCGCCACCCAGTAGGTAAGCCACGCGAGCAGGATTGCCGCCGCGATCATCGCCGCCGGCGCCAGATTCCCGACGCGGCCGCCGCCAGGCTCGCGTCCCGACGTTACTACGCTCAGACACGCCGCGCACAGCAAGCGGCCCTCGTGCTCGCTCACGCACTCGCGGCAATAGCTCCGCCCGCACCCCGGACACCGGCACGCGGCCTCGCGCGCATCGTGGTTCCAGCAGCGTTGTTGAAGCTCAATGCCCGCCATGTTCATCCACACTCAGCCCGTGATTTGAGGCCGGCCGTCATCGTCCTCGCGCAGCGACACGATCAATCCCACAATTACCAGGATCGCATCGAAACCGGCGCCGGCCTGCTGCGCGACCTTCGACCGCCGGAACGGAACCACAATGGTTTGTTTCCCGGTCTTGGCCGCGGTTAACCCGGCCGCGATCCCCGCGCTCAGGGTCTGCACGTAATAGAGTAAGCCGAACGCGACCAGCGAAGCCACCGCAACCCGGTTGATCCCAGTCCTCAAACGGCCCCGATGATCGAGCACAATTACAGTGACGGCGCCCGCTATGGTCACCAACGGCATGGTGTACGGGAGCCAACTGTTAAGAGCCGGGGGGAGCGGCGCGACCTTAACCACGGCGTCGGCGAAAAGACTGGCGAGAAACAGATCGGTGACCAGCGTGCGCTGAGGCGGCCCGGCTTGCCCGGGTTCCACCGTGCGCAGCGTGTCTGTCGGAATACCAGTGGGAGCATGGCCCACCAGCGGCGGTCCCACTGTGCGCTCCTCAGCCGCCGCGGCCCACTCGCCCGCAATCGTGCCCTGCGTCTGCGCGATCAGCGGTTCCACCTCCGCCAGAAATTTTCGCGCTGTCCACATACGATACACGGATGGCAGCTCGTCGCCGCTCACCGCCGTGTAAATGCGGCAGCGGCAGCTTTCTTTGCCGGATACATACGCCCATATAATCGCCAGGATGAAGCCGGCCAACCCGATCGCGCCGCCGTACGCCACAAAGTACATCGATAATTTGGTTTCGGCAAATGCCAGCGACCACGCGAAAGCGATCACCGCCGCTCGCGTGGATATATGAAACCGCGGCATACGCGCCACCGCGATAGCCTGCACGTCGCGATAATAGAACCGCTTGTACTCGTCGCGGAAACGCGTCCCGCGCACCAGCAGCAAGTGGTCGGGACCGGCCCACACGCTCGACTTGCGCATGAATCCGCGCCGGGTCCCCGGAAGCTTGCGATATGGCGCAGTCATCGTTTCCTCACGGTCTCCGGAGGCCAACTACAATCGCCGCCGCAATGAGAACCCAGCCGGCGAGCATCGCCAACGATATAACTATCGCCGCCACGAAGCGCCACCGGCTCCGCCGCACCAGGCTGAGCGGCTGTTTCCACTTGGATATCGAGATCACGATCGCCGCCGGCGCGGTGGCTATTGTCAGCGGCCACATAAGAAGGGATATCGGCGGCAGCGTGAGCGCGATGGAATCGTACAGCGTTCGTTGCGCGTCGGCATTGGCGGCCCGCGCCTGCCCCGCGCCCGCGGCCACGCACGAAGGGCACCATATCGCTCCGCCAAGCTCCACCGAGCATAGCTGGCACACGAAGCGCCCGCACTGCTGGCACGCCGCCACGGCGCGCTTGCCGGGATGATCGTAGCACGCCGCTTCGCCCGTGAGCGCCGCTTCCGGCGCGGCCGCCGCGCGCTCCGCGAACATCGCCGGGAAAGCGCGCACCATGTTTTCCGACCCGCACGTGGGACACGCCGTTTCAAGGTTAGTATCCAGTCCCCAGCGGGGCAGGGGCATGCTACAGCGGGCGCATGGAACTGGCATGGTGCGGCATCATTCCCGCGTTTTGATGACGCGCGTATCGCAGATCATGTCGTGCAGCGCGCGTTTTTCCGAATCGAACGCCACCAGCACGTAACCGATGCCGAGAATCATCGCGCTGAGCATCGCCGCAAAATAGCGCGCCAGCGCGCGCCCGTAACCGATAGGCGCTCCGTCCGGCCGCACCACTTTCAGCCCCAGCGCCATTAACCCGGGCGTAGCGCCCAGCGCGCCTATGAACCCTGTGGAGTAAGTCATGGAGACGAGGGTGCTCGCCAGGATTGCCGATCCCGCCCTTGCCATTGCGGGCCCAAGCACGTCGAACGGAGTCGAGCCCGGCGCAATGGGTGCAGGGGTCAGCATCGAAGGAAACATCGCGTACTCCAGGATGGAGGAGACGGTTCCCAGAATCACGCTATCGATGAGAGCGGCCAACACGCGGATCCAGAAGCCCGCATAGCGCATCCCGACCGCCGGCATCACGCCTTCGCGCAGTTTCTGCGCATAGCGGTCCTTGCAGAGCGGGCAGATCAGCCGGTCGCCAAAGCGGGCGAGGTTGTCGGGCGCGGTAGCCTGTCCGCATTCGGAACAATATCGCGCTTCGGGAGCTATGGTTGCGTCCATGATCCTGCCTTTCCCCGGCTCCAAGAATTGTACCAGTCCGCCGGGCTGGCAACATCGCCGATGGGTGGATCCGGACGTCTATCCGCGGGTGAACGCAGCAAGCGCCAGCGGCCAAATCGTGGCGCACGCACTCATTGCGTGCAGCGTTCACACTCGTGTGAACGCGCTTTGAAATCGGAGGTATTAAGGGAACAGTATTGCGAAACCCGATCCCGCTTCAAAATGACCACAGCACGCTGGAGTATCCCGTATTAGCGTGAAAATTCTGGTAATATCCGAGGATACTGAACATCTCTTTATAATCGTAATACTGCCAGCCGACATTCCAGCGGACCTTAGGCGATATCTTGAACGAGAAGCGCGCCAGCGGCGACTCGTAAATCAAGGGAAAAGTCTGCACCGAATCAAGCAGCGCGGTAATAGGATTCGTCACGTCCGTGGGGACCGCGGTCGCGCGCCCATCTCCGGTGTCGTCCACGATGCTGTAGCCCACGTAAAGATCCGCGCGGCGGCCGATTCCGAAGCGTGCGCCCAGATTTCCGGAATGGATGTTACTCACATAGAGCGACGAACCAGTCACAAGCTGTGAGCCTACTGTACTCGCAAAGAACGCCAGAAAAGACAGGCTGTCCAGGTGCTGCCGCGAGTAACTGGCGTCCAGTGTGAACCAATTGTTCGGCGCCCAGGATGCGTTCGCCGTATAGTTACGGGAATGTGAACTTGTCAACAGGAATCCGAACTGCGGATTGGAGTTATAGACTTCCTTATAACCCGTCGAAAGCTGTAGCTTCTTCACGCGATAAGCAACGCGCCCCCCCAGCGTCTGATAGTGCGCCGGGCTGATAGTCGCCAGCGGGTGGTTCGAGCGGTCTATTTCAGTTTCCAGGTTGATGGTGAGACCCTGAATCGGTTGGATGCGCATGCCCGCCGTACCCGCTTGCACGATGTCGATCACGTTATAAGTATTCGCGGCGAAAGAGCCCGGCTGCGCGAATAAGCTCGCCCCTTGGATAGTGCGCACCAGACGGTCCGAATAATGATATCCGGCGTAGAAACCTATCCACTTCTTGACGCGGTAATCCACGTCGGTTGAATTGGTCACAATGCGATCGCCCAGATACTGGAAGTTGATAGTTGTGCCGAAGTTACTGCCGTTGTCAATTTCCGTGTAGGCCGAATCGCCGCTCATCCGTTCACTCATTATGGAAGTGTTATTGGAAACCGTCAGGCGGCTCGTGGGGAACAGACTGACGTTGAAATCGCCGTTGAAATCGGGGCGCTCGGCGTCGCCGCCCACAGCGATCTGGCGCGTTGCGGGCGCGCCAAACTGGCCGATTCCCGAAGCTAGCTCGTTTACCGCGAAATCGCCCACGCCATCCACATAAGTCACGCGCGCGTTCACGCCCCACCACTTACGGCGCGTGAATAAGTTGCCCAGCCAGGCCGGGCTGCGGCCGTGCAGCGGCGACGAGCGTACGAACTGCTGTAACACAGTCTGATCGTTGATCCCGGTCGCCGCAACTGTGCCGTCGGACGTATACGGCGTATCTTCTTTGAAGTATTCCCAGCGATGCGTCACCGTGAAATGGAAGCCGGCGAAATCGCCATCGGCGCCGATTCGGTATTCGTTATACTGTTGCTTTACGTTGCTGAACACCGCCAGTCCTTCGCCGCTGGTGTTGAACTCCTGGGCGGTGGATAGCGCGGGTCCGTCGTCGGTGTTGCGGCTGTAGCCAAGATGAAAGCGCACCTTCGATTGCGGCAGCAGCGTAAGATCGTGGTCCTGCATACGCCGGACAGTATCCATAAGATGGGTTCCACCGGCGACAGTGAGTCCCGGATTGTAGTAATCGTCCAGGCGCCAGGTCATGTTGTATTGATACAATCCGTTCTTCTGAATGCGCAAGTTAACCGACTGATACGGATCGTTACCCAGACCAACGGTAGTGAGCAGGATTTCGTCGAACAGATGCCCGTGGCCGTCCTTCGATTCGATGGCCAGGCTGCTGCCCAGCAGGCGGATGCCGTTACCGTAGTTGACGTCGCTGCGGTATTCCCCGATGTCCCCGAAAACCTGGCTGAAGCGATACCCGGTCTCGAACGATTGCGTAATATTGTAGTCTCCGGTATTATCGCCGCGCGGCGGCCCCACCTGGTCCGGCGTAGGCGCCACCACCTGCTGCGCGCTAAGTGCGCCAACGCCGGCGGCCGCGAGTATGAGGCAGAGTCTCTTCATGGCATTACCTTAAAAAGTATGGGTCGGCGTTCGACCCGTGAATCTTCACGTGACACGTGGTGCACTTTTGAAATACCGGATTCAACAGGTTGTGGTTCGCGGTTTGTATGTCCACTCCCTGGTTGCGCGTGCCCGTGCCGCCGCCGTTGTGACACTCCAGACAGAGCGTGAATACCACGGGACGCGTCAGCAGTTTCGCGTTGGTAGAGCCGTGCGGGTTATGGCAAAACGTGCAACCTTCAATGCGTACGGAAGGGTGCTCGTAGACGAACGGCCCGCGCTTATCCACGTGGCATTTCATGCATGGTGGATCGGTGTCGAACGCGCGCTCCACCATGGTTGGGTGCAAGCTATTCCCCGAAGTGGCGGAGAACGAGCCATGCGGATTGTGGCAATCCGTACATTGCATGAAGCCTTCGTTGACGCGATGGTGCGAGGGCATTTCGAACTGTGCGCGGATATTGGCGTGGCACCCATAGCAGGTGTCGTTCTGCTTCTTGGCGAGCAGAAACTTCGGCGTGGAGGAGTGATGAATGGAGTGGCAGCTGGTGCACGCTACGCCGTTGAGCGTATGCTCAGACCGTTGGATATTGGCCTTGCTCTTATCCGTCACATGGCACGTGAGGCAATCCTCCAGCACCGCTTTTGGCTGCATCAGTGAGAACGCGTGCGGAATGGTGGCTTTGCCGCCGCGCGCTGCCACGTGCGCCTGGGCGGGTCCGTGGCAGCCCTCGCAGCCCGTGCGCTCCGGCGGCGCCTTACCCATCGAAATCGTCTTATAGTGGGGGTTCTTGTAGAAATTGCCCCACACGTCCGCGTGGCACGTCTTACAAACGTCACTGCCCACATAACCGCCCACGGAGCTGGGGGCGGCCGGCGCACTCTGTTGCTGCGCGAAGGCAATTGGAAGCACTACCGGCAGCAGTATCGTCATCAAGGAAATCGCGGCGGCGCGTGCCATACTCAATGATGATAAACGACGATACTTTCCGTACAGCCTTATGGTAGAGAATTTTACGAACTTATTACCTCGCGCCGTGCCCCACGCCGTGCCCCGCGTAGACACGCGCTACCGCAAGATTGTGACGGATCTCCCGGTTCCGGAATCTATCCCCCTTTTCGAAGAGATGTACGCCACCGAGCCGTTAGCCATGCGTGGCCAGTTACCGGTGGTCTGGCATCGCGCCGAGGGCTTTCAGGTGTACGACGCCTGGGGCAACCAGTGGATCGATTGGTCGTCGGGCGTGCTCATCGCCAACGCCGGGCATGGCCGAAAAGAAATCGTGGACGCCATCGTCAGGCAGGCGCAGTTGCCTCTGCTCACCAGCTTTTCGTTCGCCAACCAGCCTCGCGCCAAACTGGCCGCACGGTTGGTTTCGATCCTGCCCGAGCCGCTCAAAAAGACGTTCCTCTTCTCTACCGGATCTGAGGCCATCGAGTGTGCGGTGAAGATGTGCCGCACGTTCGGCGTAAAGACCGGCGGTCGCGGAAAGCACGTGATCGTGTCGTTCGAGAAATCGTTTCACGGGCGCACCCTGGGCGCGCAGCAGGCCGGCGGCATTCCGGAGTTGAAGGAGTGGATTGTCAATCCCGACCCAGGCTTTGTGCAGGTCCCGTTTCCGGATGGATACCGCACGCGCGACACCTCGTTTGATAGCTTTGAGCGCGCCCTGCGCGAGCGCGGCGTCGAATCCCACACGGTCGCGGGCGTAGTGATGGAAACCTATCAGGGCGGCAGTTCGGCGTTCGCGCCCACGCCTTACATGCAGGCGCTGCGGCAGTGGTGTACGGGCAAGAAAGCCCTGCTGGTCTGCGACGAAATTCAAGCGGGATTCGGGCGCACGGGGACCCTTTGGGGCTTCGAGCAATACGGAATCGTGCCCGACCTGGCGGTGTTCGGCAAAGGCATTTCCGGGTCGCTGCCGCTTGCCGCCGTGGCTGGGCGGGCGGACGTGCTCGATCTCTATCCGCCGCTAAGCATGACGTCGAGCCATGCCGGCAACCCCGTATGTTGCGCCGCGGCGCTGGCGTCCATCGATCTCATCTTGAGTGAAGGGTTGGCGGAGCGGTCGGCTCAGACCGGCTTGGTGCTGCATCGCAGGCTCAACGCGCTGGCGGCGCGCCATCCGCGGATCGGTTGCGTCGCCGGTAAAGGCCTGGTGGCGGGACTCGCATGCGTGCTGCCGGGAACCACCGAGCCCGATAGCGCGCTCGCATTCGACGTAGTGCGGCGCGCCATGGAGAAGGGCGTATTGATGTTCGCGCCCGTGGGCGCCGGCATGGCTACGGTGAAGAT
>JBEKNN010000219.1:0-15622 GCA_049522755.1 Bryobacteraceae bacterium
ACCGATCGCCCGCGTATCCTTAAGGACAAGATGCGGGAATGGCTGGCAAACGGCGCGCAGCTGGGCTGGCTCATTGACCCCGAACACCGGTCGGTTGCGATCTATCGGCCGGAGGGCCCGGTGGAGACGCGTGCCGGCATCGATTCGATCGCCGGCGATGGCCCGGTGGCCGGCTTTGTGCTCGATCTTTCCTTCGTTTGGAATCCGCTCGGAGCGTAGCTTGCCTACCGGTACAACTTTTCCAATTTCCCCAGCGCCTTTTCCATCTTCTGCGGACGCTTCAGCACGCCCGCAAACAGGTCGCCCTTTTCCCGAAATCTTTCGCGCGCATTCGCGATGTTAAACCGGCGCGGATCCAATCCCTTCCGCACTTCGTCCCACTCCAGCGGCGTCGCCACCGGCGCGCCCGGATAGGCACGCAACACATACGGCGCCGCAATGGTTTTCGATTTCGCATTCTGCACCCAGTCGAAATACACGCGATTCCGCTCGCGCTTCGCCACCGAGCGCGGCGTGGTAAACAGCTCCGGCTTCCGCCGCACCACAATGCGCGCAATCACCTCCGCGAACGTGCGCGTCTGCTCGTAACTGTAATCCGTTTTCACCGGAATATAGACGTGCATTCCGCGGCCGCCAGTAGTCTTCGGATAACCCTCGAGACCAATCTCGTCGAGCACCTGCTTCACCAATAACGCCGCCTCCACAATCATGTCGTACGGGCACTCCTGCGGATCGAGATCGATCAGGATAAAGTCCGGATTATCGAGACTTCCCAAGCGGCTCATCCACGGGTTCTGATCGATGCAGCCCAGGTTCGCCAGATACAGCAGGCTGGCGCGGTCCTGCGCAAACACGTAGTTAATCGGCGCCTCATTGTGATCCGAATCGATCAGCTCGGTGCGCAGCCACGGCGCGAAACTCTCCGGCACATGCTTCTGGAAAAAGAACTCGTCCTTGATGCCGTTCGGGTAACGCTTCAGCGAGAGCGGCCGATCCTTCAAATGCGGCAAGATCAGCGCGGACACACCGTCGTAATAGTTGATCACATCGCGCTTGGTGTAGCCTTCGTCGGGGTAGAACACCTTCTTCAAATTGGTGAATTTCAGCGAGCGGCCGTCCACTTCGAGCGTGGCCTCTTTCACGTCGGCAAGTAACTCGGCGCCCACGGCTGGCGGTGCGTTCTCGCGAACGGCTTCGGCCGGCTTCACGTCCTCGCGCAGACCCAGATAAACCGGCGCGCGCAGGCGATTGTCCTGCGTCCAATTGGCGAATTTCACCTGCGCCACCAGTTCCGGCTTCACCCATGTCATGCCGCGGTCGGGCTTCGGCCGCTCGGCGAACGGGCACTTCTCCACAATCAACGGCTTGAGCCGCGAAGCCAGATACGCCAGCGTCTTCTGGTCGAACCCCGTGCCCACGTTGCCCACCCAATTCAGCTTGCGGCCGTCGTACACGCCCAGCACCAAGGCGCCGAAATGCGAACGGTCGCCCTGCGGTTCGGTGAATCCGCCGATGGCAAATTCCTGCTGCGTCACGATCTTGAGTTTAAGCCACTCTGCGCTGCGTTTCGATTCGTAGGTACTGGTGGCGCGTTTGGCGATGAGGCCTTCAAGCCCGTTCTCTCGCGCCGCTTCCAGCAGCTCTTCGCCCGCACCCGGGAAGACTGTGGAGACGCGCAATACCGGGTCCGGCGTAACTACCTGTTCGAGCAGCTTGCGGCGCTCGTCCAGATGCACGCCGCGCAGATCGTATCCGTTGAGATAGAGCAGATCGAAAGCGAAATACACCACCGGCGTGGAGCGCGCCATGTGCGCAACGGAGTTCGGATCGGCGTTCATGATGCGCGGCTGAATCAAGTGGAATTGCGAAACGCCTTTCGCATCCAGCACCGCGATTTCGCCATCCAGCACCGCCGTCTCCGCCGCCACCTGGTGCGGAATCACGCCTAGCTCCGGATACTGCCGCTCGCAGCGATTCCCGGTGCGCGATTGCAGATGAAGCGATTCGTTCTCGATCAGCGCAATCGCGCGAACGCCGTCCCACTTCACTTCGAACAGCCAGTCGTCCCCGCGCGGCGGATGGTCCGCGATCTGCGCCTTCATCGGCTCGATCGCCGTAGGCATCTCCGCCTTGCGCGCGCCCTTCAGGCCGCTGGGATCGATCTTCGAAGTTTTTTTTTAGGCGCTGTGGTTGCCCCCGGCGCCGACAACGATGTCGCCGCAGGTTTCGCGGATTTCGCCGCGCCGCGCGCCGCCGGCCGGCTGCTGGCCCACACGCGGTCGGCCGCGCCCGCCGTCTTGCGCTTCGATTTCTTAGCCGGCAGATTGCGCGCGATCTCCTCCTGCGTGCGTCCGGATAGCGCGCTATAGGCATAGCTTTCGATGTCCCACCCCGGCGCCGCAAACTCGTCCCGCTTCTTAATGATCAGCCACTCGTTGCCCTTCCCGCGGCCCTTCATCAGCACCAGCGCGAACTCGCCATTCAGCTTTTCGCCGTGCAGCCGGAACTTGAGATCGCCGCGCTTGATCTGGTCTTCGCCCGGAATATCGCCCAGCAAATCGAACGTGCCCCGATCCCAAAGCATCACGCTGCCCGCGCCGTAATTACCGGCCGGAATGTTGCCTTCGAAACCGCCGTACTCCACCGGATGATCTTCCACGTGCGCCGCCAGATGCTTGACGCCGGGGTCGAGCGATGGCCCTTTCGGCACGGCCCACGATTTCAGTACGCCATCGATTTCCAGGCGGAAATCGTAATGCAGCCGCGTAGCGTCGTGCCGCTGCACGCAGAAGTAATTTCCACCGGCGGCGGCGCCCTTCTTGCCCGGGGCCGGCTCCGGCGTATCGGAGAACTTGCGTTTGGCAACGTACTCTTCAAGAGCCATCTGTTTTTACTTATACAACAGTGTGAGGCAGCCGGCTTTAGCCGGCTCTTTTCAACTGGAGCGAACCTCCCGCGGGGCCGGAGGCCTGTCCTACCGCCCATCCAGCAGCCGGTCCAGATTGTACGCCGCGCTGATCAACCCCAGATGCGTCAGCGCCTGCGGAAAATTGCCCAGCAACTCGCCCTTGAAGCCGATCTCTTCCGAAAATAGCCCCAGATGGTTGGCATAGGAAAGCAGCTTCTCGAACAGCAACTGCGCCTCCTCCACCTGTCCCGCGCGCGCCATGGCTTCCACCAGCCAAAACGAGCAGATGCTGAAGAAGCTTTCGTGCCCGGGCACCCCGTCGTGCGCGGCCTTGCCGATTTCATACCGCCGTACCAGGCAGTCCGACGCCAGCTCGCGGCGGATGGCGTCGATGGTCGCAATCATCCGCGGATCTTTGGGAGAGACGAACAGCATCAAGGGCATCATCAGCGCGCTGGCATCGAGCGCGCTGCCTTCGAGCACATCGGAGCCGAAGCACTGCGTGAATGCGCCTTTCTGCTCGTTCCATCCATCGGTCATGATGGCGTTATAGATTTTATTCCGCTCGAATCGCCACTGATCGCCTTCGGTGGGGAACGAGCGGTTTCGCGCCAGCCGCACGCCGCGGTCGAACGCCACCCAGCATTGCAGCTTTGAGTAGGTGAACTGCCTTCGTCCGCCGCGGACTTCCCAAATGCTCTGGTCTTCGCGCGCCCAGTTTTTCACCAGCCAGTCGAGCATCCGCTCCACGGAAAGCCACATGTCGTAGGAAAGCGGCGGCCCATACTTATCGTAAAGGTAGATGGTGTCCATCAGCTCGCCATAGATATCGAGCTGCAAATGATCCACCGCGGCGTTGCCCACGCGCACCGGCTTCGACCCGCGATAGCCCGCAAGATGATCCAGCGTCTCTTCGCCCAGATCGTGGCGCCCGTCGATGCCGTACATCACGTTCAGCGGGCCGTCGTTGGGGCCCTGCTCTTTAGCCCGCGCCTGCATAAATTGCGCGAACGCCGCCGCCTCTTCCGTGTAGCCCAGCCGCATCAGCGAATACACCGTGAAGGCCGCGTCGCGTACCCACGTGTAGCGGTAATCCCAGTTGCGCACGCCGCCAATCTCTTCCGGCAGACTGGTGGTTGGCGCCGCCACAATGGCCCCCGTCGGGATGAACGTCAGCAGCTTCAATACCAGCGCGGAACGCGTCACCGTCTCGCGCCATCGGCCCCTGTACTGGCTGTGCAACACCCATTCGCGCCAGAAGCGCACGGTCTCGTTTAGCAGCGTCTCGCCATCCACCGGCTCTTCCATCAAGTGTCCCGCGCCGCCATCGCTATGCCGCAGCGCGAATACCGCCTGCTTCTCGCTTTCGAGCGTGAATTCGGCGGTTATCGCGTCGTCGTGCCTGGTCAACGCATGCGTGGATCTCAACGCGAACTGCCGCCCCGGCGCGGAAAACAACGCGGAATTTCCATCCGGCCCAAGCTCCACCTGGTGTTCCTGGCGCGCATAATCGAACGCCGGACGGCACTCCATGCGAAAGCGAAACGGCCCGCGGATGGCCTTGGCGATGCGAATAATCTGCCGCGATTGCTGATCGGTTTTTCCGCCCGCGTCCTTGCCCACAGGCATGAAGTCGATCACCTCCGCCATGCCTTCGTCGCTGAAGAAACGCGTCATCAGCACGTTGGTATTGGGCAGATACATCTGCTTGGTCTGGCATTCGCCGGCCGGCGCCAGCGAAAAAAATCCGCCCTTCTGGTCGTCCAGGATGGCCGCGAACAGGCTGGGCGAATCGAAATGCGGCAGGCAGCACCAGTCGATGGAGCCGTTGCTTGCCACCAGCGCCACCGACCGCATGTCGCCGATCACGCCATATTCGCCGATGGGCAGGTAGCTCATTGCTCGCTGTAATTCCAGAGCAGGCCGCCATCCACGATTATGGTTGCGCCGGTGATGTAGTCGGCGTCCGCGGACGCCAGAAACGCCGCCACGCCGGCGACATCGCTCGTCTTGCCAAGGCGCCCCAGCGGGATGTTCTCGAGCAGCGGTTCGAGCAGCTTTGGATCGCTCAGCAGCTTCCGATTAATCGGCGTTTCGATAGCGCCCGGCGCGATATTGTTCACCGTGATGCCCAACGGCGCCAGTTCAATCGCCAGGTTGCGCATCATCATCTTCAGGCCGCCCTTGGCCATGCAATACGCGGTGAAATTCGGAAACGGCAGCTCTTCGTGCACCGAGCTGATGTTGATCACTTTGCCCGGCTGCTTCACATCGCGCCGATGGCGCGCAAAAGCCTGCGTGGCGAAGAACGGGCCGTTGAGATTCACCGCGATCACCGCGGCGTAATCCTGCTCCGTGACGTCCACAAACGCCGCGTGGCGCTCAATACCGGCGTTATTCACCAGGATGTCGAGCCCGCCCAGCGCTTCCACCGACGCCGCCACCATGCGCTGCGCATCCGCGGGCTTGCTCACATCGGCCTCGATCAACGGCGCGCGCCGTCCCAGCTTCTCGATGCTGCCGGAGGTTGCCTCCGCGGCCGCGCGATCCTGGTCCCGTGGATAATCGATGGCGACATCCGCCCCTTCCTCAGCCAACCGCACCGCGATGGCTTGCCCAATTCCTTGCCCAGCGCCGGTCACCAGCACTTTCTTGCCGCTCAATCTCATAAACCCAGCGTACAAGATAGATACGACCTCTGTCTCCAGCGCCGTGTCTCCAGCATCGTGGCGCACGCACTCGTGCGTGCAGCGTTCACACTCGTGTGAACGCGTTTTCCCGCCGCCGCGAATCGCGCGCCACGTCTACCAACCATTCAGCCGCTGATCGCCTTAGCCAGACCGAACGCCGCGGCCGACGCCAGCCCGCCGATGATCACCGTCTGCAAGCCTCCGCGCAGCGGCGAAATCCCCGTCATCCTGCCTTTCACGTATCCGAAGATGAACAGCGCCACCAGCGTCACCCCAACCGACAGGCTCAGCGCCCGATACAGCTCGCCCATCAGGACGTATGGCGCCAGCGGCACCAGGCCGCCCAGAACGTAGGAGATGGCGATAGTCGCCGCGCTGTTCCGCGCACGCTTCGGGTCGGGCTCTTCAAAGCCCAGCTCGAAGCGCATCATGAAATCCACCCACCGTTTCCGATCGGAACAGATCGCCTTCACCACCGGCGCCAGATCCGCTTCCGGCATGCCGTAGCCGCGGAATACGTCGGCCACTTCCTCCGTCTCTTTTTCGGGCAGTTCCACCGTTTCGCGCATCTCGCGCTCGCGCTCGGATAGGTAATGGTCGCGGTCCGTGCGCGCGGCCAGATATCCGCCGAGCCCCATCGCGATCGACCCCGCTGCGATTTCCGCCAGCCCTGCGATCACCACGATCTGCGTCGAGTGCACCGTGCCCGAAAGCCCCGCCGCCAGCGCGAACGGCACCGTGAGCCCATCCGACATTCCGATCACCACGTCCCGTACCGTGTCCGAGGCTTCAAAGTGCTGTTCGACGTGTGCGCGCGACATGTCCCAACATCATCGCACGCTTGCCTTACGCGCACGGCTCGGTGTGCGGGATTCCGAACATGGTGTAGTACTTCCGCGGCAGGCGCGTCCGCTGCATCTCGCTGGTTACGTAAACGTGGCGCGTCATGCCGGTGGCCAGAAGCCGGTCGTCGTCGGTTCGCATTTCATAGTTGAAGATCACGATGCGCGTATTGGCGTCTTCAATCCAGGTCTTGAGGATCACTTCGTCGTCGAACCTGGCCGGCCACTTATAGCGGCAGTTGGCCTCGGCCACGGCGAGGAAAATGCCGTCGTCGCGCTCCATATCGCGGTAGTTGAAGCCGCAGGCTTTGCAGAGATCGACGCGGCCCACTTCCATCCAGACGAAGTGGTTGGCATAGTAGACCACGCCCATCTGATCGGTTTCAGCGTAGCGCACGCGCAAGCGGGTTTCGGTGGCTGGTAGCATGGAAAACCGATTGTAACTCCCAGTTGCCGGCCCGGCCTCCGGCGCGCAACCGATAATGATTTCGCGACCCTTCGAGCTTTTTATGGAGCCGATAGCCAATGTGCTCCGCTTCGGAGATGAACAGTGAGTGGGACAGGCCTCCCGGCCTGTCGCCGGATTTTCTACATTTACCAGATGTGGGGCAGGCGCTTTCGCCTGCCAACTCGCTATGTTCTACCGCAGAAAGCTTCCCATTGGCATCCCGATCTCACAGAGGCGACCTTCTTGTTTGTCACTTGGCGTTTGGCTGCCTCCATCCCGCGAGTCTGGCTGCTACAGTCGCCCACAGGCGCAAATCGATCCGCGGGCCGAGCCTTCCTCGTCTTGGACCGTGAAGTGGACCTTTCGGGCCGGTATGGCTGCAGGATGCCCGAGTAGCCCGTGTAGTCGCCGATGCCCTCTTGTATGGCGAGAGCGGAAGGCACTTTTATCGACTCCGAGCCTGGATGATCATGCCTTGGTTGAAAGGCTCCACCGCGCGACAAGCCAACCCGATTCCTGGCCGAACCGGCGAGGCCTTCTGGCAGGATGTCCTTCGACCATCGTGTGCGGGATGAAGCGGAACTGCACCGTCTGGTTCACTATGTGGAGTTATGTGGATTACAACCCGGTAAGCGCCGGTCTGGCAGCCAATCCCCGTGCCTGGCCTTGGCCAACCGCGGTGCGCCCCACTACCCCAGCGCCTGCTCCAGATCGGCGATTACATCCTCCGGCGCCTCGATCCCCACCGAGAGCCGCACCAGGCCCTCCCGAATGCCCATGCGCTCGCGCTGTTTGGGTGAAATCTCGCGGTGCGAGCTCATCACCGGGTAGAGCATCATCGTGTGCACATCGCCCAGCGAGGTCGCACGCACCACCATCTTGAGCGCGTCCATGAAGCGGAAGATTTCTTCGCGGCCGGCGTCCTTGATCTCGAAGCTGACAATCGCGCCGTACATTCCCTGCGGGAACATCCGCCGGATGGTCGCCGCGTCGGGATGCGACGGGTCGCCTGTAAAGTGCACCTTCTCCACTCTTGGATGCGCGCTCAGCCACGACGCCACGCGGCACGCATTGGCGCATTGCCGCTCCATGCGCAGCGGAAACGTCTTGATGCCGCGCATTGTCAGATAGCACTCGAATGGGCCCAGCACCGGACCGATGGTGCGGCCTAAACTCCGCAGCGTGGAATAATGCGCCTCGTCCGTCACCACCACTCCGCCCATCACGTCGCCGTGCCCGGCCAGGTACTTCGTCAGGCTGTGCACGGAAATTTGCGCGCCCAGTTCCAGCGGGCGCAGAATCATCGGCGTGGCGAAAGTGTTGTCCACCACCAGCGCCGCACCAGCCTCGCGCGCTATCTCCGCGATCTTGCCGATGTCGCCCACGCGCAGCAGCGGATTCGAAATGGATTCCGTCAGAATGCACCCCGGCTTCGCTTCCGCCACCGCGGCGCGCAATGCGTCGAGGTCGCACACATCCGCGAAGCGAACGCTCACGCCCGAGGGCTCGAAGATGTTCATCAGCATCGCCGTCGTGGCGCCATAGACGGCGTTCGCCGATACGATCGACCTTCGCCTGTCCGTCAGCGCGGTCGTCACCGCCATGTGCAGGGCCGCCATGCCCGAGCCGCATGCCAGCGCGCCGTGGCCGCCTTCGAGCGCGCCCACCACTTCTTCCAGCGCCGCGGCCGAAGGGTTGTCGTATCGCGCATAGCACGGCCCTTCCTCTTCGCGCCCGAAGATGCGGTCGAGCTGCTCCATGGAATCGTACGAATACGCCGATGCCGTATAAATCGGGGTGGTAACCGGAATGTGCGGACCGAGCTTTTTCCGGTCGCCCGTGTGTACTGCCTTAGTATGGATTTTCAACGTTCCTATTTCCTCTTCCATCGCACGCCCGACTTGGTATCTTCCAGAACGATGCCCCGTTCCAGAAGCTGCTCCCGAATCTGATCGGCGCGCCCGAAATTTTTGGCCTTCTTGGCGCCGTTGCGTTCCGCCACCAGCGCTTCCACCTCGGAATCCGCAATCGCGTTGCTCTGCGCCGCCGGTCCCAATACATCGAACACGGCATCGAAGCGCGTCAGGAATTCCAGCGCCGGGGCGGCGTTGCCGGCGCGGAACTCGCCCGAATCCATGGCGCTATTGGCGTCGCGAATATATTCGAACACGGCCGCCAGCGCCGCCGCCGTGTTCAGATCGTCATCCATGCCCTCGACGAACGCCCGCGCCGCCTGCTCCGTCCGCGCCGTCAATGCTTCGCTGGCGCCTTCGGGATAGCGGTCCGTCTCCAGCCTCAATTTGAAATTCCGCAGCCGCTCGATCGCCGTGCGCGCCGAGCGCAACCCGTCGAACGTGAAGTTCAGCGACTTGCGGTAAGGCGTGGACGCCAGCAGATAGCGGATCGCCTCGGTCTCGTACCCCTGTTTCAGCAAATCGCGCAGCGTATAGTAATTGCCGAGCGATTTCGACATCTTCTGGCCTTCCACCATCAGGAACTCGGCGTGCAGCCAGAAGCGCGCGAACGGCTTCCCGGTCAGCGATTCGGACTGCGCGATCTCATTTTCGTGATGCGGAAAAATCAGATCCACGCCGCCTCCGTGAATATCGATAGTGTCGCCCAGATACTTGAGGGCCATCACCGAGCATTCGATGTGCCAGCCCGGACGGCCGGGTCCGATAGCGGTCTCCCACGCCATCTCGCCTTCTTTGGGCGCCTTCCAAAGCGCGAAATCGCGCGCGTCGGCTTTCTCGTATTCGTCCACGTCCACGCGCGCGCCGGCCAGATTGCCGCTGAAGTCGTTGTGCGAAAGCTTTCCATATCCGGGGAACGACGCGATGCGAAAATACACTGAGCCATCGGTGTTATAGGTATGATTGCCGGCGGCAAGCTTCTCGATGGCCACCACCATATCGTCGATGTGTTTGGTTGCGGGCGTCAACCGTTCCGGCGGCTCCAGGCGCAGCGTCTTGCAGTCGTCCAGAAACGCCTGCGTGTAAGTGGCGGTGTATTCCTCCAGAGTCTGGTGTTGGGCCGTTGCATTGCGGATGATTTTGTCGTCCACATCGGTAATGTTCATTACGTGGTCCAGCCCAAAGCCGCTCAACCGCAGCCAGCGGCGCAGAATATCCACGAAAGTGAATGTGCGAAAATTGCCAATGTGCGCGTAGTCGTAAACTGTGGGCCCGCAAGTATACATGCGGACGGTATTTCCCTGGGCGGGCGAGAACTCCTCCGCCTGTGCGGACAGCGTGTTGTAGAAGCGCAAAGCCATGGAAAATGTTGGGAAATCTCATCGTAGCAGACACTCGGAGCAGGCACTCGCAGTAGGCACTCGTAATCGCGCCCGTAGCAGCCAAGCCAGCCGTCGCGAAAGACTGGGCACAAAAGCCACGAACCGGGGTTTTTGACCGGGCTAGGGGTTCCCCGACACAAGTACAGATTCCAAGAACGCAACAATTTATACATTGGGTAAGTCAATTGCTGTAGACTCGCGTTAGATCGCTGGAAAGGACGGCCCTTCCATCCTTCCCGCTCTCATGGATGGGCGCTCGTGGAAGAGGCCGAAGAGAATTGTATGAAAAGGACCATCGTTGAGCGCCGCGCCAACAAGCGTTATGAGCTTCGGTTTCCGCTTCGCTATCGTATTGCCCAAAAGGGCGTAACACCGTATACCGGGATTAGCCTTACCCTGGATTTGAGTGCGAGTGGCATCGCGTTTCGCAGCCGCAAGCCGCTTCCCGTGGGATCGCACATCGATCTTCTGGTAGATTGGCCTACCAAGTACCGCGATGCATATCCGATTGAGCTGCATATTACCGGGTTCGTCGTGCGCAGCGCGAATGGCCGGACGGCGGTACGCATGACATCGCACCGGCTGCGCGTTATCGAGGCTCCCGCGCAAACCGCCCAGGCTTCGGCTTAGGCCGGACGCGCCTCCAAATTGGCTTAACCAACTTGGGGGGCGCCCTCTCAGGGCTGCCGTGTGGCGCACACACTTTGCGTGCAGCGTTCACACTCGTGTGAACGCGACATATCTAACAGCCCTCTGAGCGCCAATCTTCGCGACAGAACCGCGCAGCCCCAAACCAAAATTGTTTACACATTTGCCGTTCCCCCCTTGACAAATCCGTCACAATCTGGATAATCTCTATAGAGAATGGTACGATTCGTAGAAAGGACCGATCTGGCCGTCTCTTTCCACTTGAAGCGCCTCGCCCACAGCCGCGCCTGTTGTTGTTGTCGCTAATCCTTTCCATACGTAGTTTTTGATTCCTGGCCCACTTCCGGGCCGGGGTGAAATTTCATATTCAATAGGAGAATTCGATGAACGCAATCAGGCTTGCCCAACCCGCGACAGAGGTCGAAATTCTGCGCCGGGAAATTGAAAAACTCACTCAGAAGCTGGCCGCCCGTAGGATACTCGAGCGCGCCAAAGGCATTTTACAAGCGGAATTCGGATGGACTGAGGAGGAGGCATATCTCCACGTCCGCCGCCTGAGCCGGCAGAACCGCATTCCCATGCGGGAGATCGCCATCAACGTGATCGACAGCCGCGAAGCTCGCGGGGCAGGGCAGGCGGAGCGCCGTGCAAGCTGACCACCCGCGTCCCACGCGCAAAGATTTCCTGCTGGCAATGGGCGGCGCCGCGCTACTGGCGCAGCAGCTGCCGGCGCAGCAACCACCGGGCCAGCCCCGCAAGCTTCTGATGGTGGTAGCGCACCCCGACGACGAATACGCTTTCGCCGCCACCACATACCGTCTGGTGCGCGAGCTGGGGTGGGCGGCCGACCAGGTCATCGTGACCAATGGCGAGGCGGGGTATCGCTACTCGGCGCTGGCCGAAGCGGTTTACGGCGTGGCGCTTTCCCGGGAAAGCGATGGCCGCGCCCATCTCCCGGCGATTCGCAAAGAGGAAGCGGTGCGCGCCGGCAAGATCCTCGGCGTCCGCCGGCATTACTTCCTGGACCAGAAGGATTCGGGTTTCACGACAGACGCCGCCTCCGCCGATTCCAGCAACTGGGACCGTGCGCGCATACTTTCCGCAATCTCCCAGCTGCTGGTGCGCGAGCGCTACGATGCCGTGTTCACGCTTCTGCCCACGGCGGATACCCACGGCCATCATCGCGCCGCCACCTTGCTCGCCTTGGAAGCAGTGGCGCGCCTGCCCCAGGACCAGCGCCCACTGTTTTTCGGCGTGGAGCCGCGATCGAAGCGCGATGCGCCGCTGCGTTTCGCCGGACTGGCATCGCAACCTCTCACCGCAACCGTGAAAGCCGCCCCGTTTTTCATTTTCGACCGCACGGCGTCATTCGGCTACAACAACGCTCTGGATTACCAGATTGTGGTGAACTGGGTGATTGCCGAGCACAAATCGCAGGGCCTGTTTCAGAAGGATAGCGGCGTCCATGAGCTGGAGCAATTCTGGCTCCTCCGCATCAGCGGTGACAGCGCAGCCGAACGGGCTGACGAATTATCGACATCGTTGTGCGCGGTCAAGTAGGACGGGCCTCCTGGCCGGTCCGCGCGTGCGGAGCGGATTAAACCGGAGATCGCGTGCGTCCGCAGAAGCGTGCTACCGCCGAGTCTGGGGAACGTCGCCGATGTCACAGCCGGAGGCGGAATCGACTTCACCGGAGTCCAGCCGGTGTGCCGCCGCCTCTCTGCCATCCTGACTATTCTGCTCAAATTCGCCGCAAAGTGCGTCTTTCGCGTGTCCCAGAAAAAGGGTGCACTCCACAAGCTGCGGATATCGATCCCATTCAGGAGGATTCTCCCGCTAGTGGGGTCCTGAAATCGCGCGACGAGGTCGGTAACCGTCGTCTTTCCTGCGCCGCTGCGGCCCACCAGAGCGACGAGCCAGCCATTGGGCACGCTCACGCATTTTGGAATGCGGCCCTGGACAGACTTGCCGCCGTCTTCGTCTCCTGACCGCTACTTACGGCAGGCTGGAGAGGAAGGAACGCATCTCCCGCAAAACATCGCCCGGGTTGGAGAGAAACACGAAATGGTTCGCGCTCCAAAGGTCAACCGTGCGCGCCCCTCGGCCCGCGGCGCGGATCCGGCGCACACGGTTCCTCGCCATCGCCACATAGACTCCATAGACCGCTTCGACAACCATCCGCTCGTTGGAATCGTCGATGTGATGCTCGCGGATTTGATCCTGAGGCGACTCGGGATAGCCCAGCAAGGCAAGTACCGGAACGCGAATTTGCGAATAATCATGGGCGTGGTCGCCTGACACGATGGCTTGTGGGACGAATCCGGGCGTTTGATGACTTCCCACGCCGCCATCCGCCGTTTGCGCGAATTCCGCTCGCAATTCGGATTCGGGAAACGCCACGCCCTGATTGCGCAACTGCCATGCGCGGTATGCGGCAAAAGATTGCCGGTCGGCAGGCTGGGGCTGGGGCGCGGTTCGCATCCTCTCCGGCAGCCTGGCGCAAAGCTCATCGTATTCCGTATAGTCGTCGCCGCCGTCATTGAGGGCGTCCAGATAAATCAGACCCCCGACCCTGTCCGGATGATGGATGCCCAACTGCGACAACTCGTTCCCTGCGATCGAGTGGCCCGCCACGACCGGGGCCGTCAAACCAAGCGACTCAATCACCTTCAGGTCATCTTCCGCCAGACGTTCCTCTGAATAACCCGACGACGGCCGGCTGGAAGCGCCATATCCACGGCGAGTGATTCCGAAAACATGACCAGCTTGAGTCAGGTTTTCGGCGAAGCCGTCGAATATGTGGGCGGTCATGCCCAATCCAGCCAGTAAGACGATCGGCCGCCCGCTGCCTCCCCAATCGAGCACTTCCAGACGGACATTCGCGTCAACCGCTATGAAAAGGGTTTTGTGCGCGGAAGCGTCATTCCACGCCGCGGGAATCAGCTTGCGAGCAGCAGCGCCGGTTTGCGCCTCGCAGCTTGAACAAAGCGTCAGGATCAGCCAATGCGCCAGTGTTCTCACAACCGCGTTCCCTGTCCCATAGTATCGCTCAGATTGCCGCGCGGATCCTGCCATAACTTAATGTCTAAAGCGGTATCCTCGGCGCGGCCGTTGTGGGACTCCATCTGCCGCGCGACCATGTCGTGATAGACGCCGCGAGAGCGTATCAGCTGATCGTGCGTCCCGCGCTCGATAATCTGACCATCCTCCATCAAAAGAATTAGATCGGCCCGACGAACCGTAGAAAGCCGGTGGGCGATCACGAATGTCGTCCGGCCCGCCAATAGCATCGCCATAGACGCCTGAATCAATTGCTCGCTTTCCGTATCGAGGTTGCTGGTCGCTTCATCGAGAATGAGGATCCGCGGCTCGGCCACTTATCGGCGTTCATCGGCGTTTATCGGCGGCCAATTTTTATCTCGCAACCTACTCGTGAGACCCGCTCATCGCCCGCGCCGGGGACGGCGCCGCGTCATTCGGTAAGGAAAGCTGCTGTCCTCCGAGGAAGCAACCGCGCCCCTCACGGGCATGGATCTTTCAACCGTCGCCGGCCTGCGCGACCGCTTCATCATTGCCGTGACCACGCACACCTTCGCCCGCGGCGATGTAGCCCTCGTACCGTTTGTGCACGTCCGCGGGGCACGGGATGTGGGACAATAAAGATGTTTCTCCCTCACCGAGCGGGCCACCTCATTTAGCGGAAACGGGCCGCGCCGCTACTCTCTGTAGGAAAACAGGTGCTGGCCCCGCGTGTAAAACCAGGCTCCGCAATAGGTGAGATATTGAGAAATTCCGGTCTGCCGATAAAAGCCGTGCTCGTCTGAGCATCGCGCCATACGCCATCTCTGTCTCGCTGGTACTATCGGCAGTCATACTTGAGGCCGCCGCGAGGCCCCTCTTTCATGGCCGCGCACCCCTGACTGTGTTTGCTCTCGCGGTCTTACTTGCGGCCACATACGGAGGCCTCGGACCCGGTCTTCTCGCAACCGGCTTAAGCATAGGCATGGTGGAACTGCTGTTTGCGAAATTTCTTGTTTTCAGTCTGCTGCCGGGCAACCCCAGCTTGTTGTTTTTCGGCTTTCTTGGCGCCGCGATCAGCTTCATCGTCGACGGCATCCGTAGGCAGAATCGTGCGCTCACGAGCACGAAAGAGCTCTTGGAGGCTTCCAATACCAAGCTTGCGCAGCGTTCGACCGACTTAATTCAATCTAACGAGAAACTGACGCAGCTCGCCCATGCCGGGTTGGATTTAGCCGCAATCGTCGAAGGTTCGGAAGACGCGATTATCAGTAAGGATCTGCATAGCGTGGTCCTGACGTGGAATGCCGGAGCGGAACGGATTTACGGATATTCGGCGGCTGAAGCGAAGGGCCGGCCCATGTCCTTTCTGCTGCCGGTGGACCGTTCGCACGAAGAGGACGAAATCCTCGACAACATCAAACAGGGCGTTCGCGTCGAACATTTTGAAACTGTCCGCGTGCGCAAGAACGGGCGGCAGATTTACGTTTCGCTCACCATTTCACCCATCCGGGACGGGGACGCCATTATCGGAGCCTCGCATATAGCGCGCGATATCGGCGCGCAAAAAAAATCGGCGTCTTTGCTGCGCGATAGTGAAGCCAAACTTCGCGCCTTTTTGGAAACCGCTTCCCAAGGCATCGTTATTGTGGGCGCGAAAGGCGCCATTCAACTCGTCAACGCCAGAGCCGAGGAAATGTTCGGTTACGGCCGGCTCGAATTGATCGGGGCGGAACTGGGGATGCTGATTCCGGAAGCTTACCGTGCTAAACA
>JBEKNN010000220.1:0-15530 GCA_049522755.1 Bryobacteraceae bacterium
TGCGGGCTTGCATGAGGGCATCTTCAATGACAGGCTGGGCTGGGTCTTCGGTTGTGGCCACGCCGGGATTGCTGGGATTGCCGGCATTGAAGCCGAGCATGTCCTGCTGGCGCTGGCCGGCGGCGAACATAGCGGATTCGATGGCGCGGGCGCGCATGAGGCGCCAGCGGTTTTCAGCGATGGATTGGGCGAGATCGATTTCGAGGGCGCCGACGGGGGCGAGGGCTTCGCAGATGCTTTTGCAGTGCGCGTCGAAGGCGGTTTGCTCCGCGGCGGTGAAAAGGTGGATCTGACCGGTGAGGCCGTGTTTGTAGGCGTTGAGACGAGTGCGCTGCGTGCCGGCCTGACTGCCGGGTGCGGCAGGGCGGGTGGATTGAGTGGGATACTCGGCGTCGTGCCTGGCGATGGCCTCGGCCATTGCCTTCGCTTTGTCGAACATTGGTAATACCTCTATTCACAGGAGAGCATGGCGACATCGGGCTGCAAGGGAGGAAGGGCGGCATGTGGTTGAAAGGAAAGGGCAACTTTATTTTTGGAGCGCGTGATCGGGTTTCCGCCCAGTCTCAGAATGCCTGCCGGCGGCAGGGATTAGCAGCGATCGCTTGGTAGGGCGGAAGGGTGAATGAAGGAAATGACGGCCACAGTTAAAAAACGCAGTCCAGCTCCAATACCGCCGAGCAGGTCGACCACGCCGGACCGGTCGGTAGAGGCGAAGCTCGCCAGGTACGTAGCAAACCTTGTGAGCGTGGGCCGTTCGACGCGCTATCGTCGCGTAGTCCGTCGCTCGAGTGAACACTACGACGTTTGATCGGCATAGGGGCGGCGGTCACCCGCCGACCCCTGCCACACCACCGTGCGTACGGGTCCGTACACGGCGGTTCGAGTCGGTTACGCTAGCAGTCCTCGAACAATGAAGGAAGTCGGAGCGATTTGAAGTATGCATTGGAAAGCCCCACGGACAGGGCTACCGCGCCCAACGGCGAGTGCAGGACGGATTGAGCCTCGACCGCCAAGCTGCTGTTCGCGCTCCGGCAAAGGAACAAGATTCCGGCCTTCGCCTGCCCTTGGTTCACTTCCAGGCCTGCCGGAGGCAGGGCGTGCTGCGGCGCAGTTGGAACCGAAACCAGCCCTGTCGCACCTGCGCCAGAAATCAATCCCACTAAGACAGATGCTGAGCCGAGGAAACGCACGTCGCAAGAGCTGGCACGCTAAGTGCCACTTCGCAACGCCTTCGACCCTAGACCAATCGCCACCCCTGTGCATAGTAGCCATTTCGTACATGCCCCGTCCGGATTGCCCCTGGATGACGCGCTACTGGTACAAAGCCGGGCAGAGAAGCTACCGGTATCACGCCTTTAACACTCCTCGCGGACCGGCGGTAGTGGATCAGTTTGAAGTCCAGTTTCGACCCCTCGCGGACGTCGCCTCACTCGCCAATGGAACGAATGAGCCGCGCCGGATTTCCTCCGACAAGAGTATTCGGGGGAACGTCCCTGGTGACTACCGAACCTGCCGCGACGACCGAATTCTCGCCTACTGTTACGCCACCGATGATGGTCGCGCCGGCTGCGATCCACACGCTTTTCCCGATCACGATAGGCTTTCCGATTGTGGCGGCGCGACGCCGCGAGGGTTCAAGGGGATGGCCCGTCGTGATGATGCTTACGTTTGGCCCGATCATCACATCGTCTGCGATATCGAGGCCGCCAAGGTCATAGAAAGTGCAGTTCTGATTTACGAAGACATTATGGCCGACGCGGATTTCGTCCCCACCGGCAGTATAAAATGGCGGGATCAGTAAAAAGCTCTGGTCTACCTTTTTACCGATAAGCTCGCTGAACAAAGCCCGAATTTCGTCCGCATCGTTGAACGTCAAACGGTTAAGTGCGGCGGTGATCGCTATCGCTCGTTTGACGTTTGCCAACATGGCCGCCGATTCCGGCGTCCTGCTGTAAATTATCCTGGCGCGATCGTCATTCGGCATTTGTTATTTTCCTCGGGTTGCGGTTGAGCTTGCGTTTCGGCGCACGAAAGCCGCGCCGAGCTTGGTTGAGTATAGCCACAAAGCTGAAGGGGTCAGAATCCGCCGACCCGTTCCAAGGCGGGTTTCGCGCGCTCATGACGCGGTTGCCCCGGGATGGGCGACGCTCAGGACGCTCTGGCATCCACCAGCCCCCGTCTGCTACGCTCAGTATCAGATTTGCACGGAAACAGGAGGATAAGTGCGCATCGCTGAGGTAGATCGGAAGACATCGGAAACACAAATCGCGTTAAGGTTGAACCTTGATGGAACCGGCAAATCCGAAATTGATACCGGAGTCGGTTTTCTCGATCACATGCTGACGCTCTTCGCGAAACATGGCATCTTCGATCTGACTGTGAAAGCCCACGGCGACCTCCACATTGACTCGCACCACACCGTCGAAGACGTCGGCATCTGCCTCGGACAAGCCATCACCAAAGCGATCGGCGACAAGGCCGGTATTCGCCGCTATGGCCACTTTACCCTTCCCATGGATGAGACCCTGGTGACCGCGGCGCTGGACCTGAGCGGACGCCCCTACACCGTCTGGCAGGTTACGCTTCCCAATGAAAACCTCGGGATTTTCAATTCCGTGCTCGCCGAGGAATTCTGGCGCGGCGCTGCCTCCAACGCCCTGATGAATTATCACGTCATATGCCACTACGGCCGTAACGCCCACCACATCATTGAGGCTATCTTTAAAGCCTCGGCCCGAGCATTGCGCCAGGCGGTTGAAATCGATAGCAGAGTCTCGGGCATTCCATCCACAAAGGGCACGCTGAATACGTAATCCTAACCGAGGTCATGCGTGGTTTTGCGCGGGCGCCAACCGGACATCGTAGAGTTAACCCGTAAGCTGTCCGGCGCGCCGGGCGCATACGTACTGTTAGGCGCGGCGGGCTGCGGAAAAACCGCCCTCGTTTCCCACCTCGCCGACGAGCTCACTGCCGACCCCCAAACCCTCTTGCTCGCCTATTCGGTCGACGCCGAGCCGGACAGCCACTTTCATTGGCGGCGCAGCCTCAACTGGACCTCGCTCGGCGCCTTACTCGATGCCATCGAGGCCGACCTGGAACCGGCTGCCGGCGCAATCTCGCCCGTTCCTTTAGACCAGCTAGACCAGCGCGACCGCATCACGCAAAGGATCGTCTCGGCCGCCGGCGTGAACCGCCGCGTTGTGATCATTGTTGACGCCCTAGAGCAACTTCTGCACGATGGAGTGGCTCGCCGCCGGCTGCTGGACATTTGCCGAAGTCTCCCTCCCGCTTGCCACATCTTGTTAACCGGCCGCAGCAGCCTGGTATTCCTCTATCCGGAGCTGTGGTCCGTCGCGGAGCGCATCCCCCTGGAAGGACTCTCGTTTCCGGCCTTCCAAGAAGTCATCCGCGACATGGGCGTCGCGCTCTCGAGCGACGATAGCCGGCGCCTCTTTCGCGAGTTTGGCGGCATGCCCGGCAGTATTCACGCCTTGCGCGTCGCTCCTCAACCCCGCAAGCTAAATGACTTTGGCCGAACCGTAGAAGAGACGTTGGTTAGAGCCACGATACGTCAGATCAAACGGCTCACCGGCGCCGAGCAGGCGAGCGTCGAAGCAGCGTTAAAAATACTCGCCGTCAGCCGTGAAGCCATCGGAATAGCGGATCTCTTCCGGCTGCTTCGCAAAATCCCTCTCTCCGCACGGCCGGAAACACCGGAGACGCTGTGGACGCAGCTCGCCGAAAGCGGCATCTTAGAGTTGCGCGCCTCCGGCGAGGAAAATTCAGAAGACGACCGCAAGCTGAAGCTGCGCAGCGAGGCCCTTCGCGATGCCTTAAAACGCTTCTACTTCGCCGACAACCTAATCGACGTCCACGCAATTCTCGCCGAGCAGATGGACCGGCGCTACCCGTTCGACCGGCACAACAAGCTCTACCATGCGCTCGAGGCTTTCCGCGATACTCCCAAAAAGCTCGCCGAATTCACCCAAGCGATTCCCTGGCTCGACGTGCTGAACGATGCGCTGCGCGACGACTGGCAGAAGGAAGATAATCTGCTGCTGCTCGATTTCACGCACCTGCTGGAAAATCTTCCCAGGCAAGCAAGTAAGACGCTTGCCAGACGGCTTTTAAAAAGCAATCTGAACTTTACGAAGCTGGAAACGACGCATAGGTTGAGGCTCGAAGAGTTGTTAAGCACGGCCCGCAATGCGTCCTCCATGCAGACAACCTCCTCGGCCGAACCCCCGCTGCGCATTCTTCTTGACGTCTGGCCCGGCTACTTTCCCATCTTCGCGATGCAAAAAGAACTGCACGCCTATGGCGTCGATTTCGGCATCGTGCACAGTTCCGCCCTCAAGTATCAGATGCTGCTCGAAGGAAGCGCCGACCTCATCGGAAGCACTCCCGGCTGTCTGAGCACGCTGCCGCACGAACGGCTTCGCCGCTATGAATTGATGGGCGTGCTGAATCGATCGGACGGAAACGACCAGATCTTAGCGGACAATCGCGCGCTTCAGATCGTCGAGGGCAAGTGGAACGGACAGGCGCAGCCAGGTAAAACGCCCCGCGCCCTCGTGGTACGCGGAAGCACCGGCCACCTCTTCCTTCTTTGGTATCTCAGCCGCCTCAAAATCGCGCCCTCGCAAATCGAAATCGAATACGCGCAGGAATATGTAGGCCTGAACAAAACTGCGCTCGATTCGGAAAGATTTAATCTCATCTCCACCTGGGAGCCCTTCGCATCCCTGGCTATGGAAGGCCGTCCATCGTTGCAGCCGGTATTCCGCAGCGACCAACAACCGAGCGTCGTATTCGACATTCTGATCGCCCGCCGCGAGGGCGCCCAAATACTCAGCCGCGACCCGCGTCTTCAGCACTTCTGGCGCATTTACGATTCCTGCGTGGCCACTAAGCGTCTCGCGGATCGTACCACCTCGGAGGAACTCATCGGAAAGTACAAGCTGGATGCGGAGAAGTATCACCTCTGGATTGAGCGGATGCACTTCTTCAATGCGCAAGAGCGCTATCAATTCTTTTCGGGCAGCCACCAGGATTCGCTTCCCGCCGTCCTGGAACGAATCGCCGCCACCTGGTCTACAGCGGGTGAATCCGTTCACGCGGCGGACGGCGAGTGGCGGCAGGATCTTCGCCAGCTTGCGGCCAGCAGGCCTCATTGGATATTTGCCCCATTCGAAAACGCGCACATCCCCAGCAGCGCCAAATCCGCGGAGGCGCGGGACAACGTCGAACAGGTACGCCAGTCCCTCGGCCAGCGTGTTCAGGCTCGCATTACGAGTCTTTACGACAAGCGCGATCACGAGGTTGAGCATGAAAAAATGCTCGCGCCGGCCAAGAAATGGAAAAAGGATAGCGACGAATATCGTCGCGAGCTCAGGGCCATCCATGAAAAGTGGCAGCCTCTGATTGACGCGGCGGAGGCCCATCAGCGTTTGTTGCAAAGCGCCCAGACGGCATCGGATATGCAGCCCGTGAGGAATTGGTTGGAGGACGAAATAACATGGAGCGGCACGGACTCTGCACAAGGCTTCTAGGCAGGCTTTCGCCCACGTTCGCCAGCTTCGTGGCGGGCATCTTTCTCAGCACTGCCACAAACTTATACACCAACTACGTCTTTGACGCATCGTGCCATTGTTTTCGCCGTATTTTTCTGTCGGCAACACTCTTACTCGCCGGCGCCTGTTTTCTATCCATGGTTTCCTGGATACTGCAGGAAATCTTTGAAACAGCTGTAAAAAATGCGCCTGCCACCATCTCGGCTCATCAGCGCCAGCGCGATAAGGAGGCGCTCATAGAAGCACGGGGATGGCGGTTTCTTCTTTCCAGCATCCTGGCACTGGCGTGCATTGTCGCCGGTCTGGCCGCGCTTCAATGGAAAACGCTCGACCCGCCAACCCCGGCGCCTACAGCGGCCGTTCCCGCTCCGGCGCAGCCCGCCCCGGCGCAACCCCCAAGTCCGGCGCCAAAATGATCGTCATCGCCTCCAGCCGCACGGTCCATCGTGCAACTCGCCTCGTCTTCTTCATGGCCGGAGCCACGCTGGCTGCCTGGGCGCCGCTTGTTCCCTTCACGAAGAGCAAGCTCCATATCGACGACAGTTCGCTGGGTCTGCTGCTCTTGTGCTTCGGGCTGGGCGCGATTGCCATGATGCCGCTAACCGGAGTGTTGGTGGGCCGCTACGGCTGCCGCCGCATTATCGAAGTCGCCGCCTTTTGCGCGTTTCTCGCGTTGCTGTGCCTGGGCAATGCGCCCACTGCGCCACTGCTGGCGCTCTCGCTGGCCATTTTCGGAGGAGCCGTGGGCTCTTTAGATGTAGGCATCAACATGCAAGCCGTCCTCGTCGAAAGCGCCAGTGGGGTTAGCCTCTTGTCCGGCTTCCACGGCCTCTTCAGCGCCGGCGGCATTGGGGGAGCGGCCGTCATGAGCGGCTTGCTCAGCCTCGGCTGCCCTGGCCCCCTCGCCGTTGTCTTTATGGTTCTGCCGCTGATCGGCATTTTGTTATGCGCGCGCCCCTCGCTGCTTCCCGATGGCAAACGCGGCAGACATGCCGCACGCGCTTCCGGCAGCGGATTCAAACGGCGCATCCTGCTTCTCGGCCTGCTCTGCTTTATTCTGTTCCTCGCGGAAGGCTCCATGCTCGATTGGAGCGCATTATTTCTTATCGAGAGGACGGATTCCCCAGCCAGGAGCGCGGGCTTGGGCTACACCGTCTTTTCGGCCGCCATGACCATCGCGCGGCTTGGCGGCGACCGTGTCATCCAACGCCTGGGCGAGCGAACCGTGATGTTCCTCGGTTCTCTTCTGGCCGCAAGCGGTTATTTTTTCGCCATCTTATTTCCCGTAAGCGCCATCGCGTTATTGGCCTTCGCTTTAATCGGCATGGGTATCGCCAATATCGTACCCATGTTGTTCACTTTCGCAGCGGAGCAGGGCGAATCCATTGGACGCACAATTTCCTTCTTGACGACGCTGGGCTACACGGGTCTGCTGGCGGGCCCGGCGCTGATCGGCTTTACCATCGATCATGCGGGCTACAATGCGGCATTCGCGGGTATAGCAATCCTGCTCTTACTCGTGTCCGCGTCCTACCGCGTGGCTCCGGCCCGCCATTAACTATAAGACGTCGCGTGAATCGCATACGGCTCCGAAACGGTGCGATGCTGGAATGGTGGCGCGCCCGCCGACCATCTTTTCCGCGCGAGCCGAAGAATAACAGTCGGCTACGGGCATCTGGCGGCTCGCCCTCGCAAGGCCCAGTTGGCGCTTCTACTATAAATGGCCGTAGTTCCGAAACGTAGTTCCGAAACAGCGCTAGACTGTCGTTTCAATGTTAAAATGATCGGCTCGATTATTACACAGGGCCAAGCAGTCGCTTCGTGAGGGAGAATCTTATGCTACTGAGGTTTTCGTTGGTTTGCGCCGCATTGCTCTCTGTCGGCGCGGCTGCGGCATTCGGGCAGCAACCGGCACAGGAGAACAGCGTGCCGCTCATCCAGCCGGGAGCACCCGGAAAGCCCGAAAAGATCCTTACCCCGGCCACCACGGCCGGCACCGGCCAGCAAGGGCCGACCGAGGCTGACGTCAAGTTCATGCAGGGGATGATCATGCACCACAATCAGGCAGTGGAGATGGTGGCCCTGATGCCAGGGCGAACCAAGAACCCCAAACTGTTATCGCTCGGGCAGCGCATCAGCATCTCGCAGACCGACGAGATGAAGTTCATGAAGCGTTGGCTCACCTATCGCGACAAGCCGCTCACCGAGATGGGAGATATGCCCGGCATGAGCCACATGGACATGCCGCTGATGCCCGGGATGTTGACGCCCAAACAGATGGATGCCCTGCGCAAGGCGAGCGGCGCCAAGTTCGACCAACTCTTTCTGACCGGAATGATCCAACACCACGGCGGCGCGCTGACGATGGTCAAGGACCTCTTCGACACGCCCGGCGCGGCCCAGGACATGCAGTTATTCGACTTCACCGCGGATATCGGCGTCACCCAGCAGGGTGAGATCGACACGATGCGAAACATGTTAGCCAAGGAGAAATAGGAATGCTCATCAACTCACCATCGCTGCGCCGGGCCGCCCTGGCAGGTACGCTGTCCCTGATCGCCTCTTCGGCGTGCTTCGCACAGATCCCGGCGGGCCCGGCAAAGCCCACGGTATACAATAACCCCCAGATTCCCGACGATCCGCGAGTCGGACTGAAGGGCGGCATCACGGACGCCGGCGTGGCTGCGTTAGGCATGGAACTCGTGGTCAACCTGCCCAAACCTACCGGCTTTGCCGCCGGCACCACTCCGCAGGACGCAGCCCCTCCGCCGACCCCGCCGCCACCGGTTCCCGGCGCGCCCGCCCGTCCTCCACGCGCTGGATCGTACGGCTCGACCAACTCCGATCTGGCCTTCAGCGGCAACCATGTCTTCGTCGGCAACTATAACGGCCTGAACTTTTACGACATCACAGATCCCACCAAGACCAGGCTCTCGACCTCGGTGATGTGCCCCGGCGCTCAGGGAGACGTATCGGTGTATGGCCACCTTCTCTTCATGTCGGTGGAAGCGACCGGCGCACGCGTCGATTGCGGTACACAGGGCATTCCGCTGCCTCCCGGTTACGTTCCACCGGCGCCACCGCCTGCTGCTGCGGGCGATGCAAGCGCTACGGGCGACGCGGGCGCTGCGGGCGGACGAGGCGGAAGAGGCGGGCGAGGCGGCGGAGGGAGAGGACGTGCGATGGCGCCGCCGAGCCCGGACCGGTTCCGCGGCGTGCGCATCTTCGATATCAGCGACCTGGCCCATCCGAAGCAGTTGCCGGGCGTCCAGACGTGCCGCGGCTCGCACACCCATACCTTGATAGTGGATCCGAAGGACAAGGACAACGTCTATCTGTACGTCTCCGGCTACTCAGCCATCCGTTCTCCCGAGGAACTCGCCGGCTGCTCCGGCGGCGGCGTTGACGATCCGAACACTGCGATGTATACCATCGTCGTGATCCAGGTCCCGCTGGCGCACCCCGAGCTGGCCAAGGTGGTCAACAGCCCGCGCATCTTCTCGGACGAGACCACCGGAGCGATGAATGGTCTGCACGTCGGCAACCTGCACGGCGAAGGCGCACCCGCCACCGACGTCAGCGGTTGCCACGATATCACCGCATACCCCGAGCTCGGCCTGGCCGCCGGCGCCTGCACGCGGGTGGGCATCCTGCTCGACATCCGCGACCCGGTGCACCCCAAGCGCATCACCGCGGTCTCCGATCCCAACTTCTCCTTCTGGCACTCGGCGATGTTCAATAACGCCGGCGACAAGGTGATCTTCGACGACGAGTGGGGCGGCGGTTCGCAGCCTCGCTGCCGCGCGCAAGACCCGATGACGTGGGGCGCGGATTCCATTTTCACCCTGAAGAATAAAGAGCTTACCCTGGGCAGCTATTACAAGATGCCGGCGCCGCAGACCGAGAATGAAAACTGCACGGCCCACAATGGATCGATCGTCCCCATCCCTGGACGCGACATCGAAGTGAAGTCCTGGTACCAGGGTGGCATCTCGATCATGGACTTCACCGATGCGACGCACCCGTTTGAGATCGCCTACTTCGACCGCGGACCGCTGGACGACAAGAAGTTCATCGATGGCGGCGAGTGGTCGGCGTACTGGTACAACGGCTACATATATGGCTCGGAGATCGCCCGCGGCTTGGACGTTTTCAGGCTGACGCCGAGCAAGTACGTCAGCCAGGCGGAGATCGACGCGGCGCAGCAGGTGCATCTCGACGAGTTCAACGCACAGGCTCCGACGAGGATCGTCTACCCGGCGAACTTCGTCACCGCCAAGGCCTACGTCGACCAACTTGCCCGCACCAATGCCCTCACCGCGGAGAAGGCAACGGCGATCAAGACGGCGATGGACAAGAAGAACGCCAAGGAGTTAAAAGCCTTCGCGACGACCCTTGAGAAGAGCGCAGCGACGGCAGCGACTCCGGCGGATGCAAACCGCATGACGCTGCTGGCTGAAATTCTGAAGAAGTAAGAAATTTCAAACGTAGTATGCCGACCACCGGATGCAGTGGTCGGCTCGCTCTAAGAGCATTGGCTCGACGAAGCGGGTCTTGATCTTCTGGTGTTGACGGCGAGTGGGCGGAACGAGGTCGAGCGCGAACACCGGATGATCGCCGACCGGCGGCGGTCACTCTGCCGGCGGACCGCGGTGCGCGATTGGCTTTACGCCGCTCGCCGTGCGACACGTGGAATCGCTACTGGCGGCTCGCAATCGTTGCGCTCCCACTTGTCTTTTGCGTGGGCTTCCGCTACCGGCTGCCATTGCATGTTTTCGGGCGCATCAATCCCGCAGCACGCCAAAGGCTCCACGTGGTCGAGAACGTATCCCGGACACGGCCCTGTACGGCCAGCCGTTGACGGGCAGGGCTGTTGAGCCGGGAAGGCGCGGCGGGCGGCCGTGCTCCGAGGCGCGATACCTGCGCCGGGCGCCGCTCTCGTGTATGCCTTTACGACCGCCCGTCCTTGCGTACATACATCCTTGCGTACATACATAAGAGCGAACCTGAACCGTTCTGGCGGGCTCCGCGACTATGGATTGGCCGGCGGCTTGGCAAATCGGGAACAGGACGGCAAGAACCAGATATGCCACTGATTGGCGGATTAGTTTGATCGTAATAGGGCCGCGATCGCCAATCCCTGTCCACGCCGAAGCAGGCTAATACCCTAATTGCGGAGATGACCGAACTTCAACGCTCCAATGCCGAACTTCGCGTGGTACTGTGGCTCCACGGAATGTCGAAGTTGAGAATTCTCTCGTTATGACACTTGGATTTTTGTTCATTCGCGCGGGGGCACAAGGGGAGGAAGAATCCCCGAGCGGCATTTACTCGTGAAGTTGGCCACACGCTTGCACCGCTGAGCGTTGCTGGTTAAATATCAGCATGCAGATTTTTGAAATAGACGGTCAGGGCGTCAAACAATTCATTGAGCTTGGCTTAGCGTTCCTGCTTTCCGCTGCCATCGGTGTGGAGCGGGAGGTGCGCCACAAGAGCGCGGGCCTGCGTACTTACACCGTTGTCGGCACAACGGCTGCCCTTTTCCTGCTGATCTCGAAGTACGGTTTCACGGATGTGCTCGCCAAGGATCTTGTTGTCCTTGATCCCTCCCGCGTTGCGGCGCAGATCGTTACCGGCATCGGCTTCATCGGAGGCGGCCTCATTTTCGTGCGAGGAGACAGGGTCAATGGTCTCACGACCGCCGCTACCGTTTGGCTTGTCACGGGAGTGGGGATGGCGTGCGGCGCGGGCCTGCCGCTTCTCGCCCTAGCTGTCACAGTCGCTTATTTTGTTGTGGCTTTCGTCTTTCCCCTCTTGATGCGTTTCCTTCCCGGCGCGCCGATCCCACCCGAGCAGACCACGGCTTCGACGCATGATTAGCAAAACGTCCGCTCCTGAAGCGTGACGGGGTTGAGGGTCTCGCTTGACGGGATCGCCCCCGGCTTGGCCGGGCTCTCTCCAGCGCGATAGCTACCGATATTGCCGCGTATGGTTCCGTTAGAAGGGACCATGCTGGCCGAGGTTCACCCTCAATGCGATCCGATATAATCGCCGAATCAGGCCGAATGTTCTGGGGGAAAATGAACCGGCGCCTGCCTAACGAAAACGGACGCCAATGCAAAGGGACATTGAGGGGCGATTCTGCTGCGTAAGATGCTTCCAGAACCCGTGGCTTCGAAACCGCGTGGAAGAACACGGTTCTGGACAAGGTCCTTGCATGTATTGCGGGGTGGAGGGTTGTTTCGCCCCGGTGAGGAGGTTCGCGATGCGCAAACCCGGACAAGGTCTCGCTGATCTACGCCCGGAATCCGCTCATGCGCAGCCTGATGTCGAAGACGCAGCCGAATCGAAAAACTGGCGCCGCTGGCCAAGGCCGGGCGCCGATTCTGCACGACTGTGTGGGTCTCGACCCGTGGCTCAAGGACCAGACGCGGGTGGTGGAGAAGCGACACACGGAACTCGGCGGGAAGATTGCGGTTCTGGTGACCGGGAGTGCGGGCCATTTCCCGCTCCAGCCGGAAGACCCGAAGCCGATCGTCGATTTCATTGTGAGCCACCAGAACTAATTCCGAACAAAAGGAGCCATGCCAACATGAGAAATCCACGTTTGCATCGTATATAATGCGAACGTGATCCGAGACGCGTTGCATGGGCTGACAGCAATTCATTTCGGCGACCTGCCCGCCGACGCCACCCCCAGGCGCAGAACTCAGCGCCAAGTAATCCAACCTATCAAAATTATGACTACTAACAAACTAAAGTTACCTAAGACGGGGAGCAAGGACGTGCCGAGACAGGATAACAACAGGCCTGCAGCTTTTGTATTAGTGGCTGTTATATTTGCATGCTTTTCCGCCGGGACAAATAAGGCTTATGCCCAGGAGCAGAAACAGAAGGTGATTTATTTCCTCTCGGGCCTCAGAGATCATGCAACCACACTCGCGGGCAGGCATGAAGTAGCGAAGGATCTGCTGGTGCTGCAGGATTGCATGAACAACGCATCCAACATCAAAGGGGTAAAGATCGTAACCAAATATATCGAAGCAAGGACGGCGCTCGATGTGGAAGACATTAAGGATGCGGATGCGCTAATTGTGGAAAGCAGTTCTGCGAGCAGTTCACAAAAGCGGACGCATCCGCTTTTCCCGCCCCTGGCGCCAGGCGTAAAAAATTACGACGAGGCGACCTTGGATTATCTGAGCCAGTTGGACGGTCTGCATAAAGCCGGCATGGGCATCATGATCTTGCACTGGGGTATAGCTGTTAACAACGAACAAAATCCGAGGGCGCGCGACTATTATTTAAACTGGTTCGGGCAGACCGCTATGGAAGGCTTCACCCAGAACCCCCTGGGTTTCTGGATCGTGACGCCCATCGAAAGCGCCAAGAAGCATCCCATTCTGAGCGGGGTTGGCCGATGGATCTACAAGGATGAGATATTTTCACGGCTGGTGGTTAATCCGGGCGATCCGTACCGCACCGACCTGCTGATTGGGGAATCACCGGAAACCAACCAGAGCGAGGCCGGCTCACCCCGGGGGGTCATCGGCCCGCGGGGCATCGCCTCCGCCTATGAAAAAGGCAAGGCACGGGGCATTCTCTGGGGCGGCATGGATTTCCATTCCGCGCTGCTGAATGAAAACTACCTGCGCTTTGTGCTGAATGCGATCACCTGGACCGCCGGGATCGAGGTTCCCGCGGGCGGTGTAAAAACGACTGCCAAACAGTTGCAACTGGCGCCCATAAACAAAACTTACGAAAACACGATAAAACCAGATGGATATGTCGAGGTTAAATTGCCGGACGGGGTTATCATACACTGATCGATTTTCACGCAGCGCAACTGCCATTCACGCTGCCGATGAAATTCAGACAATCCGGCGACACGGCCGCACTGGGCATAGATTATCAACTCAGAGGCAAACTGGCGTTTGTCACCGCGGGTGCGCATGGGATTGGCGAGGCGATTCGCGCAGCTGCTCCCGATCTGCTGGTAGCCCAACTTCCGTTCGAATCGGAGGCGCATAACCTCCTGCAATTTCCGCATGGGCCGGCACTTGATTCCTCCGATCCACCCCGGAATCGCGTCCACCTTCCCCCGGAATCCGCAGCCCGGGCAGCCATGCACGCAGCCACATGGCGGACCGCGCCACGACTGTTACCGAGCACCGGCCCAAGGCGCATCAAACGGCATTTAGAGTGGACGCCCTCCCGGCTCGTGGACTGGGCCAAAACGATGGGCCCCGGAACAAGGCTACCGCTCCTGCCTGGGCATTCTGCGGCTGGGCAAACAGTACTCCGCGCAACGTCTGGAGGCCGCTGCCCGCCGAGCCATTGCCCTGAGAGCCTGTTAATGCCAGAGCGTGAAATCCGTACTGCAATGCAATCCGGACAGCCAGCCCATCGAACCGGCTGCCCAGCCCAAGCCGCCGCTCGACCATCCCAACATCCGCGGCGCAGAGTACTTCGATGACGCCGATGGCGAACCACCCACTTTGTCATAATCGCGAGGACTCCGGCAGTATATCGGCTTCGTCCGCGAGGCCAGGAAGCATTCTTCCAGAGTTCAGTCTGCGCGCGATGCAGTGGGTCATGATGGCCTCGATTCGTTGACGCTCGATCCAGCCGAAAGGTTTAGTCTTTCGGTATGACCGTCCTTCATCATTGACTATCGCGCTTACGGCGCGAGCGCCCGATCGCGCAAGGCTGCCATGAATGTCTATGAAAACGTTTCTGCCGCAGGAGTCTTCGGGAGACGATCCGCTGGCGATTGCCCAATTGCGCCTCCGTTGTGAATCAACGGAGTAAGGCAGCGCGGGGAGTCCACCCTATGGAGACGCGTACTGCGTCCTGCGAGTAATGGTAAGCCGCAGCTAGCAAACCTCCGGAATAGGTTAGGTGGGAATATTGCGTAACTAGAACAATGTGGGCGCCTATGGAGCGAGTCAAGCCGACCGTCGCATTCCAGCCGGAAGTATTCGCAAGGGCGCCGCCCTGTAACCATTGCCAGCCGAAGCTGCTATCGAGGCCCCAGGAACTGCCGTGCTGGCGCCAATGCCAAGCCGCATTAGCGGAGGAACTCGTTGAGGCCCCCACGCCGTACGAATCGCTCACAGCACGGTCAAACGAACCCAGGAAGGTGTGCGATAGGGTCTTATATGTCAAGCCGCCGCCGATCGCAGGCCCCGGCTTCGCTGGTGCAACCGAGGTCTGGCCCACGGCATTGACGAACCCTACTCCGCCGTGGAGTTGTACCACCCAGCGCCCACCCAAAGTCCTGCCGTAGGTAGCCAGGGAAGTGGTGGTGTAGGCGTCATATAACAAAGAAGAAGTTCGATTAGTGGTGACCGTGCCGCCGACTTGCGTAAGCGGCGAAAGCGAATAGGAAATGGCTACGCCCGCGTTGCCCGAGGTCGTATTGGGGATCACAGCCACATTGCCGCCCGCGGCCTGACTCTCCGAGACCTCCTCTGACCGGCCGGCGCCCCCACTGAAAGTCACCGAGAGACGGGGCGAATACGAATAGGCAAGGGAGACGCGCGCCGAAGTCGTAAACATTCGCTGCCCGTAAAGCAGGTTGGTCAGCGGCGACTGGGCCAGCGGCGAACTCGTGAGGATGGCTCCCAATTGGGGATTGTTGGCGAAGTTTGCCGACAGAAGGCCGGCCGCCAGACCGCTGAAAGTCGAGGATGTGGAGGCCACATTGCTCAGCGCGCTGGGAGTAAACAGCGACTCCTGCACACTGCTGAGATTGCCGGCCACCGAAAAGCCGAAGTTCCACTGGGGAGCGATCTTTCGGCTGGCAGTCAGGGAGAGCGCGTGATTCAAGGCGTCCAGAGAGGAATTTCGCACATAGCCTGTATACGACGGAGTATAGGTCAAGGAGAAACTGGTCCGTTCGGTGAATTTTGTCCAGTCGATTACGATGCTGGCTCCTGCGGCCAGGTCGGAAGGGAG
>JBEKNN010000221.1:0-15368 GCA_049522755.1 Bryobacteraceae bacterium
ATGACCGCTCGTTTCGGCGAGCCCGACAGTCCCAACGCCTGCCTCGCCTGCCATCGCGACAAGGATGTTCGCTGGCTCGTCGACAGCATGGCAGCCTGGCGGCTGGCCGATAAACCGAAAATCGGTCTTTGAACTGCACCAGTGTCGCCTGCCTGCCCGGTTCAGCTCACCGGCCTCATGGATCGCCCTGCCGGTCTTGCCGTCTCGCACGGTGAGGGCGGGTGTTTTGGTCGATCCAGTAGACCATGGCGCGGTTGAGTCTGAGTACCGTGTAGAGTTGCACCTTGAATTCGCCGTCGCAGCGGCAGACTCTCGGGAACCGGCCAAGCCCTACCGCTCGCCCCGTAGTCTGTCCACCATTTGCCGCACCACAGGATCGGGCCGGATGCGCAGGGCGGCCTCATATTCGGCAATCGCGTCCGTAAGACGGCCCGGAGTCTGGGCCAGCGCATTGGCCAGGTTGACGTGCGCTTCCGGAAGGTTGGGTTGGCTTCGCAGGGCCGATTCAAACTCGGCAATCGCCTCCGGCAACCGGCCGGGGATGCGCGCCAGCGCGGTTCCCAAGTCATAGTGGGCTTCCGCGTCATCGGGCCGAATCCGCAGCGCCCGCTCATATTCGGCAATCGCCTCCGAGAGCCCGGCGGGCATGGTCGATAGTGCGTTTCCCAGGGCGATATGGGCGCCTTCAGAATCAGGCGCAATGCGCAGCGCGGTCCGATATTCGGCGATCGCCTCCGGTAGCCGGTCAGGTAAGCGCGCCAGTGCGTATCCGAGATTGGTGTGCGCATCCGCATGGCCGGGGTCAATCCGCAGCGCCGCCCGGTATTCGTCAATCGCTTCCGTGAGTCCGCCGGGCAGGCGCAGCAGCGCGTTCGCCAGATTATAGTGAACCTCCGCGCTATCCGGGCGAATCCGGAGCGCCGTTCGGTACTCGGCGATCGCCTCCGGAAGCCGGCCAGGTATATTCGCCAATGCGTTTGCCAGATCATTGTGCGGTTCGGCGCGATCCGGTTCCATCCGCAGCGCCACCTGGTATTCGGCGATCGCCTCCGGAAGCCGGCCAGGAACGGCCGAGAGCGCGTTCGCCAGATTGTTGTGCACATCCGCATGATCGGGGTCGATCCGGAGTGACACGCGGTACTCGGCAATCGCTTCCGGCAGCCTGCCGGGCAGGGACTCTAACGCCTTGCCCAGGTTGTAGTGCGCCTTGGCGCTGCCGGGGCAGACGTTCACGGCGCTGGTCCAAAGGCTGAGCTCATCCTTCCAGTCGAAATTGCGTGCATAGGTTCGCGCGGCGAGCGCCAGGCACGCCACCACCAGTGCGGCCCAGGCAACTCGCGCAGTTGCCAGCCGCCGCAGCGGGTTCCGCAGAACCAGCGCATAGATGGCTGCGACCACGCATCCAGCGAGACCCACCGAAGGTAAGTAGAGAAACCGTTCGGCCATGATGCTGCCGATGATGACGATCAGATTCGAAGTGGGCGATACGGCAATGAAAAAGAAAGCCAGGAAGAAGAGCATTGGCTGGCCCGCACGGCGCCCGCGCACAGCCAGAATCAAGACCAGAAGCGCGGCGCCCAGGCAAACAGCGATCGCCATCAGCGCCTCGGCATTTTCCCAGTTCGACGCCCGCCAACCGAATAACGGCAGCGCATTGTAGGAATAATCCGCCGATAACCGGGCCGGCCAGAGAAACAGCCCGAGGAAATTGCCGATGACGTGGACGGCGGTCAGCCGCGCAGTCCAGAAGCCGGCATTCACCAGGGGATTGTCGGCGAAAGAGACGAGCATATGCAGATGCAGTTGGCCGCGTAGATAGAAAAACGCCGCGAACGGCAGCGCCAGCGCGGCGTAGGCCGGAGCGCGCCCGCGCCACGTCGTGCGCCACGTTGTCCGGTCCAACCACGTCAGATCGTATACCAGCATGATGCCCGGCAAGACCACGGCGCTCTCTTTCGAAAACAGCCCGACCACCTGGGCGGCCGCGATGCCTGCCAGCCATGCCAGCCTCCGCAGGCCCGCGGCCGAAGCGGCTCTCACGTAGCACAATAACCCCGCCAAAACCCCGAAGGCGGCCAGCAGGTCGGCCCGGCCCACAATATTCGTAACCGATTCGGTGAGCAGCGGATGCAATCCCCAGATTGCGGCCAGTGCCCAAGCTGGCGCAGTCTCTCCGAAAACCGTAATGCCGAGCGCATACACCAGCGCAACATTGACGTCATGCAGGGCGAGATTGACCCAATGGTATCCCGGTGGGCGCGAACCATTGCCGAAAACTGCGTAATTCAGCAGATAGGAAAAGGTGGTCAACGGCCGATATAATCCCGCGGTATTTGTGGAGTAGCGATACCCTCCCGTTAGAATGGACGCGATGTTTTGCGGCGTCGCCTGGCGGATACGGGGATCCTGGCCAATCACCGAGGAATTGTCGAACACGAGCCCGGCCTGGAAAGAATTGGAATAGGCGATCAGAAGGAGGACCCAAATAGACAGCAGCCGCCAGCCGTGCCGCCGCAAGACCTGCGGCTGCAAGTCCCGGCGCTCCTCCCCGGCTGCGACGGGCTGCTTTGCGGTTGGCCGTAACGCTACCCGCGATCTCCGCTGTGTCCCGGTCTTGCCCATTTACCCCCCGCAAGTATATCGCGGGTGACTGCGCCACGTTCCCGCAAGGCACGGTGAGGTAATCGAAGGTGACCTCAGACATCGGGCACCGCAGAACAGGAGGTTCGCGACCTGCTCGATGAACACCAGCCCGATGAGGTATGGATCGCTAAAAACGGTCGCGGGATCGAGCTATGGCAGCAGATCGATCTCGCCCGCAACGACCCGTGGGTTGTAGCTTAAGCGAAGACGTCAGAGAGGCGCTTGTCGGCGTCGCCGAAGCGGTCCAGCTTTACGCCTAGCTGATCCATGATCGAAAGGTACAGGCTGCAAGCCCGCCGGTTGTCGTTGCCTTTATCGAGGAAATCCAGCGCCCGCCCGCCTTTGAGCGCGCCGCCGGCTCCGCCTGAGAGGACGATCGGCAGTTGATCCGCGCCGTGCGCATCGCCGTCGAACAGACTGGACGTGAAGAGCAGGAGCGAATTATCGAACAGCGACGTCCCGCCTTCGTCGATATCTTTCAAGCGCTGGACCAAATACGTGAACTGCTTCACATGGAATTGATTGGTCTTGAGATACATCGCCTCCAGCGCGGGAACGTGGCCGTTGTGCGTGAGATCGAGATGCAGCGACCCGTTGCAGCCTTCCAGGAACTTGAAGTTCATCTGCGAAAGGTCGTTGTTGAGCATGCAGGTGGCGATGCGCGTCTTGTCCATCTGAAAGGCGAGCACAATCAGGTCGAGCATCAGCTTCATGTGGTCCGGCACATTCTGCGGGATCTCGTTGGCCGGCCGCGGCATGTTCGGTTTTTCCAAAGTGGGCCGCCACCCCTCGATCCGCTCCTGTTTGTTGGCCGAATCGATGCGCGTCTCAATCGAACGTACGGATTCCAGATACTCATCGAGCTTCTTGCGGTCGCCGCCGCCGAGCTTGGGCTGCAGGTCGTGCGTTTCCTGCAGCACGGCGTCGAGGATGCTGCGGTCGAGCTTGCGGCCCTTGCCGTCGTCCACCAGGGAATCGAACACGCGCGCGGGATAAATTTCCTTGGTCGCCGGACGGCTCGGCGTCTCCCATGAAATGTTCGACGCGTAGATCATGGAGAGGCCGTCTTCGAGACGCAGTTCGTTCGGCTCGATGCCCAGCGCCATGCTGGGCACGGCAGTGCGGCTCCCGATCGCCTTGGCGATCACCTGATCCATCGATGTCCCGACGCGGATGTCGCTCGGGTTGGAACTCACCCAGGCGCCCGAAAGTAGATTTGCGTTGCGTCCCTGGTGGGGGCTCGGATTCTTAAAGGCCTGCTCGTTGAAGAGGCCTTTGATGAAGACAATGTCCTGGGCGTACGGCGTCAGAGGCGCGGCGCTCGGGCCGAATTCCATTGCCGCGCCGCTGCCTTTCGTCCACCAATGCGCGGGCTTGATGCCGTTCGACCAATAAATAGTGGCGAACCGCAAAGGCGGCTTGTTCGCAGCCGGCGTATCCGTGCCGCCGAACAGCGGAAGCGATTCCATCCATGGCAGCGCTAGAGCTACGCCTGCCCCTCGTAAAAAGTGACGCCTCGATTTTCCTTCGGTCTTGTTCATTGTCTGCCCGCCTGCCTTGGTTCGGTTGGATTCAAACTCGCGCGTTTCACGGGCGCCGCCGCCGGCGCATCGTCGTCTACGCGATTCAAAAACTGCTTGCTGGTCACGATCTGGCCCACTAACACCGACATGCCCGACTTACCCCCGGCGGCTGCCAGGCTATCGATCAGCGGCTGATCGGAAAGTTGAATGGTGCGGCCGAGCGCGTAGCCCACCAGCTTTCTAGCCATCGTCCGCTGCACCTGTTCCATCTGTTTGGTTTCGAGATACTCCAACAGGCCGGTGATGCCGTCGATCCGGCTGTTGTCGCTCAGATCGCCGGAATCGTCGATCGGCTTGCCGTCCGCGTATTTTTCGCGCCAGCGGCCGGTCGAATCATAGTGTTCGAGCGGGAAGCCCAGCGGATCGATGCGCGTGTGACAGGTAGCGCAAGTGGCGTTGCGCTTATGCACCTGCAGCCGTTCGCGAACCGACAAGCCGCCGAAGAGCTTATCGTCGGCCGGAATAGACCCGGCGTCCGGCGGAGGCGGCGGCACGGCCGTCCCCAGAATGCGCCGCAGCACCCAATCGCCGCGCCGCACAGGGCTGGTCCGCAGGGGCGCGGACGTGGCCGTCAGAACCGCTCCGAGCCGCAGGATTCCGCCGCGATTAAAGGCATTCGCCCCCTCAACCAACTCCACTTCGTCTTTGCTCTTGATGGGCCGCGTGACGCCGTAATATTTGGCCAGCGGGGCATTCAGAAAATCATAATCGGCGGTGAGAAGTTCGGCGACCGGCCGGTCTTTGCGAGCGATGTATTCGAAGAACGATACCGCCTCGTCGTACATCGACGATTTCACTTCCTGCGTAAACTCCGGGAACCGGCTGGTATCGACGCCCTTAAACTTATCGAACTGGTAGAAACCGAGCCATTCTCCGAAGAATTCCATGGACATGCGGCGCGCCTTCGGATCGGCCAGCATGCGCGCGGCCTGCTTGCGAAGCTGCGATGGATTCGTCAATTCGCCCGCGGCAGCCGCCCGGCGCAGCTCGTCGTCGGGAATGGACGACCAGATAAAGAAGCTCAAACGGCTGGCAATCTCCCAATTATTAAGAGCGCTGGCCCCGACGCCGCCTGCGGTTGCCGAAACCGGCTTCACCAACGATGCGGTGGCCGCGCCGCCGTTTTCCAGCTTGTAGAGAAACTCCGGCGCCACCAGGATCCGCGCAATCAGAGTTCTAATGGCGCGCGCGGGATCGGGATCGTCGGACAGCGTCTTCGCATAAAACGCGCGCAGGGCGAGCTTTTCTTTAGAAGTGAGCGGCCGCCGCCAGGCGCGGCTGGCGAATTCCAGGCAATCGTCCACATGCCGCGGCTGCGCGGCTTTTTCGGCGGCGCGCGCCTCGTCATACGTCTTGCGCAGGCTGGTCGCGTAACCGCGAGCTTCGGCCGGCATCGCGTCGAAATCCGCTTTGGTCAATTCGCCGATGTGCTTGTTGCCGAGATTCAGCTTGTAGTGCGCGTCCAGCAGCTTCCAGTAGTGATCGTGATACTCGAACGAGGTGTAAAGATCGTCCCACGCTTCGTCCGCTCTGCGCTGCGCCGCATCGTCCAGGATGTGGTTGTAGATGAACTTGTCTTCGCGAACGTACTTCACGTCGTTGTCGAACGCGTCGTGCTCCGGAGTGTTGTAGGTCGGGTCGAATGGTTCAGGCGGCGGATCTTTGTCCGCGGGCGTATCCTGAGCGTTCGAATTGGGAGGCAGAATGTCCGCGAGTTGCAGCACGCCCGCTTTGAACCTCTGGTATCCGGCGCTCGACGGATCGCCGATCAGGGCGCGCAGCGGAATGCCGCGCGAACCGCCGTCTTCGCGATCCGTGATGATCACGCGGAAGACCTGATCGCGATCGACGCCCACCTGGCCATCGGCCTGGAAATTGACCGTAGTCATGCCCGGGGGAAGTTTCACTTCGATGGCCGTGGAGGCAAGGTCCGAAGCAAAATCGTCAGGCCCGATCGCCATCCCGTCCGGACTGGTTCCGAAATGGAGCGCCTTGGCGCATTCATCCGTGACGGCGGCGCTAAGAGGTATGCGCGGAGCTGCCGGCACGCTTCCGCGGCCGCCCGCCGGAGGATTCGCCGCGGCGGCGGCAGCAGGATTCGCCGCGCCCGCCGCCGCAGCAGCAGCATTCGGATCGTCTGCGCCGTTGGCATCCACGGCCGCAGCCGGCACGCGTCCGAAGCCCGCGCGGAAACTCACCGTCGGGTTACGCCAGATCACAACCGGCTTGCCTTTAGCCGCCGGGTTGACCGGCGAAGCGAATAAATAGAACTTCACCGCGGTTGGCGGCGGGGGCGGCGGCGCGCCGCGTCCAGCTCCTCTGCCTCCGCCGGGTCCCCTGCCGGCGCGGTTGTAGACGAAGTGATGCGCGGATTCCACCCTGAGCGATTTTTCACTGATGATGAGCGGGCTCTCGTCTCCCGCGCCGCCGTAAGCCGCATCGCCTCGCGCGAAAAGCCACCCCGGCCACGACGTGAGATATTTCTGCAACTCCTCAGACGTAGCGCGCGCCGCGGCGATGCTGGCCGGAATGTCCGCGGTGGGAGCCGGAAGCTTATGGAATCGCGTGGCCATCTCGGAGGATGGGTACAGCAAGTCGGTCCGGTTCATCGTCCGGTAAATATGTTCGACGAATCGCGCCGTGAGGCCCTCGTCCGCCGCGACGCTCGCGAAGGTGGCGCTCGGCTTTCCCAACGCGGTGCGGTGCTGGTATTCCCAGGCCGCGAACAGCGCCTTGGTGTATTTCTCGAGGCCGAACGAAAATCCGCCTTCGCCCGACACGGTGCGAAAACCGTAGGTGGTGTAGATATCCTTAATACGGTGGATGGCGGACATCTCAAATCCCGTTTTGCCGGGATCGATGTAGAACTGAATCGGCCCCGCGCCTACCACAGCATGATCGGCGACCATCTTCGCCGCTTCGAGATAACGCTGCAGGTTGGCGTCCTGCATGAACTGGACATCGCCGAAGTTGCTAAACCCCTCGCCGCCCACGGAGTCGTTCGACGCGTCGATGCCGAGGTCGAGATCGAGCCCGGTGAGATCGTGAATAGCGTAGTTATACTCGCCGCTGGTCAAACGGCGGACTGTGACCCGTCCGGGATCGCCCGCGTGGGCTTTTAGATAGGCACCGAGCTGCGAGTGGATCCACGCAGCGGCATGCGCGCGGTCTTCGTCGCCGGGCTGGGGCATTCCTTTGGGCGGCATGCGCTTCTGATCGAGCGCCGCGATGACGCGCTGCCAAACCTGATAATTCTCGGCAACCGAAGGCGCGGCGGTCAGCTTCTCAAGGCTGATTCCCGCAGTCGCCGCGTTATTGCCGTGGCACCCGAAACAATACTGCTTAAACAGCGGCGGCGGCGGTGGCGCGGCCGGTTGATCGGCCCCTCGAAGCGAGTAAACGCAGACAAGAACCGAGGCCGCGCAAGCTCCGATCGTCAGCGCCGAATGAGGCGACAGGGCACGCAAGGCTCGATGCATCGGGGACTTCCTCCAACAGCGGGGCTACGGCGCCCAGCATGGATATTCGCATCTGAGTTTACTTTGTTTTGGCCCCGAAGTAAACCGGTTCTCGCGAGAAAACGTCATCGCGGCGGACGCATTTCCCCATTTTGTGATAATCTTTCTTGCTAGCTACGGCGCAACAGGGATTTTGCATTGTGCAATGCCGGGGCCAAGATTTGACGCCCGAACCGAGGAAGTTCGCGCCCGGAAAAAGGAGCAGCGCATGTCCACGAAGACCATGTTCTCGATTGCGGCGGCAGTTTCCTGCCTGCTGACCGCCATCTTCGCAGCCACCCACGATTTTATTCCCGACTTCGCGTTTCAAGGATCTTCGCTGACCGGGTGGCACGGGTTTGGAAACGCCAAGTGGAGCGCCGAAAACGGGGAGATCGTTGCCACTCCTCAGGCGCAGGACGGCGGCTGGCTGGCGCTCGACAAGGGCTATCAGGATATCGAATTCTATACGGAATTCCGCTGCCCGGAGAAATGCGACGCGGGCGTGCTGCTGCGCGCCGAGAAGACGCCCGAGGGCGGGTGGAAGGGAGTCTATGTCGCGCTCGACGGCGATCCGGGCCCTTACGACATAACGCTGAACGCGGAAGGAAAAGAGCTGACCCGGACGCGCATGCCGCGAGCGACGGCGCAGTTCTCGAGAATGGCGGCCGGCCCATGGGCCAACGGACAAGCCAACGTTCCTGGCTTTGCCAGGCCTGCAATCACGCTGGCGGAACAACAGGAAGAAGCCGCAAAGCCAGCCACGCCGACGGCGCCGGCGGCGGCGCCCGGGGGCCGCGGCGGGGCGGGAGGTCGCGGCGGGTTTACTCCGCCGCGCGGCGAAATCAAGGCGGCCGAGTGGAACACGCTCGACGTGATCGTGGATACCGACATGGTCTGGACCGGGATCAACGGACGCCGCGGACCGAACTCGGCGACCGGCGACCGCATGATGGGCTACGGACCGGTGGTGCTGCATGCGGGCGGGACGGGTGAGGTTCGCTTCAAGGACATCGCCATCAAGGACCTGAACCGCAAGGTGGAGCCGGCCGAGCAGGTGTCGCCCCACTTCCGGATGCAGAAGCTCAACGATTTCTTTTATTCATGGGGCGCGACCGCCGGCGACATCAATCACGACGGTATTCTGGACGCGATCGCGGGCCCATTCTATTTTCTGGGTCCGGACTACACGGAACGTCACGAGTTCACCGCGGCCCGGACCTACAGCCCGAGCAACAATTTTCCCGAGGGAATGGTCTACTACGCTTACGACTATACGGGCGACGGATGGACGGATATCATCTGCGTCGATTCGCGGCCGATCTACCTTTATGTCAATCCGAAAGGCGAATCGCGGCGCTGGGACCGCTATAACGTGGTTCCGAACGCGACTTCCGAGATCGAAGTCTTTGGCGACATCGATGGCGATGGCAAGCCCGAGATTCTGTTCGCCGGCCCCAACGCAACCCTGGCCTATGCCAAACCGGATCCCGCCAACCCCACCGCGGTTTGGAAGACGCACAATATTTCCGAACCCGGTCTCGCCGGCGCGCACGGCATGGGAATTGGCGACATCAACGGCGACGGCAGAATGGACGTTGTGAACAACCGCGGCTGGTGGGAGCAGCCCGCCTCGGGCGCGAGCGAGGGGCCGTGGAAATTCCATCCGGAGCAGTTCGGATCGGGCGGCGCCGAGATGGGCATCTATGACGTGAACGGGGACGGCTTGAACGATGTTGTGACCGCAATTGCCGCGCACGGATATGGCCTTGCCTGGTTCGAGCAAAAGCGCGACGCGCAGGGCGCCATCTCGTTCGTTCGCCACGATATCATGGGCGACTTCAGCACGAAGAACGCGGGCGGCGTGACCTTCACCGAACCGCACGCGGCCGCATTCGCGGACATGGATGGCGACGGGGTGCCCGATCTGATTGTCGGAAAGAGGCTTTACTCGCATCTCGACAGCCATCTCGATCCGGACCACAATGGCCCGGCCGTCCTTTACTGGTACCGGACGGTCCGTAATCCGAAGGCCGAAGGCGGCGCCGAATTCGTACCCGAGCTGATTGACAACCGTTCCGGCGTGGGCTCGCAGTTCGTCGTTAGGGATTTAAACGGCGATGGCGCCCCGGATATTGTAATTTCCGACGCGAAAGGCACGTTTATCTTTTGGAACCAGATGCGCCCGGCGCGCCAACCCGCCAAGCGTCAAAAATAACTCGTGAAAGGCTACCCATGAAAGCCACTTCTATTCGACGGCTGCCCGTTGTCTGCGCGCTGATCTCCATGCCGCCGCTTGCTCTTGAGGCGCAGCAAGGCGCCAATTGGAGCGAGTATTTGGGCGGTCGCGACAGCTCGCATTACTCGACGCTGAAGCAGGTGAATAAGAGCAACGTCGACAAGCTGGAAGTCGCCTGGAACTACGAGACCGGCGACGAGACAAGTTACACGTTCTGCCCGCTGGTGGTGGACAATATCGCCTATGTGGCCGCAAAACGCGGCGCCCTGGTGGCGCTTGATGCGGCCACGGGCAAGGAACTTTGGGTTCACACGTTCCCCTCCGGAGGGCGCTTCGGTGGAATCGGCGGCCAGCGCGGAGCGAATTACTGGGAAAGCCAGGACCGGACGGATCGCCGCATTTTCGTCACCTCGTCGGGAATGCTGCACGCCATCAATGCGCGCACCGGCGAGTCGATCGACTCGTTTGCCGATCACGGCAAGCTCGATTTGAAGACCGGAATCGACCGCACGCAGGTCCCTCTGGGGTCGAGAAGCGCGGGACGCATCTTCGAGAACCTGATCATTCTCGGCAGCTCCACCGGCGAGGGCTACCTTGCGCCGCCGGGCGATGTCCGCGCGTTCGACGCCGTCACGGGCAAGCTCGTGTGGGTGTTTCACACGGTCCCGCGCCCAGGCGAATTCGGCTACGACACGTGGCCGAAGGACGCTTACAAATATATGGGCGGGGTGGACGTGTGGGGCGAAATCACCGTCGACGAGAAGCGCGGAATCGTGTATCTGCCAACCGCCTCGGCCAAATACGAACTGTACGGCGGCGACCGGCCCGGCGAGAATCTCTATGCCGATTGCCTGATCGCTCTCGATGCGCGCACCGGCAAGAAGCTCTGGTATTTCCAGACGGTGCATCACGATCTTTGGGATTCCGACCCCGCCGCGGCGCCGCAACTGGCGACGGTCCGGCATGAAGGCAAGATGGTCGACGTGGTCGCGCTGGCATCGAAGAATGGATTCCTCTACGTCTTCGACCGCGTCACGGGCAAGCCGCTATGGCCGATCGAGGAGCGGCCGGTTCCGCAGTCCACCGTTCCTGGCGAAGTCACATCGAAAACGCAGCCTTTCCCAACGGTTGTGCCTCCTTTCAGCCGCCAGGGTATGACGGTGAAGGATATGTACGACGCATTCATGACCGACGAGGAGAAGGCGTGGTGGAAGGAGCGGCTTTCGAAGGCGAGCACGGGCTTTTTTACGCCGCCGGCGTTGGGCGACACGATCCTGATGCCCAGCGTCAACGGCGGAGCGCTGTTCTTCAGCTCGGGGGCGGACCCGACGAACGGCACGGTCTACATACTTGGGAAAGACATGCCTTCGATTATTAAGCTGGTCGCGGCCGGCGAATCGACTGCTTCGAATGCGGGCGGTATGATTCCCGACCGTCCGCGCACCGGGCGCGGCGGACCACAAATTCCCCAGATCACGGCAGAACGGCGAGGCCGCGCGGTTTACGAGCAGAGCTGCCAGATGTGTCATGGCCCCGACCTGAAAGGCGACCGCGGACCGCAAATCGATAACGCGGTGAGCCGGATCGGCGCCGATTCAACGCGGACCGTGATCGCGAAGGGACGGGGCGCGATGCCGCCGATCGCGGTGGAAGCGGCGATGCTCGACAATTTGATGGCATTTCTGACCAAGCCGGAAGCGGCGCCTCCGGGCTCTGCCGCTCCCGCCGCGATGGTCGGCATGGGACGCGGGGAACCACCGTATCCGGAGGGCGTCACCCCGCCGCCGTCGCGCTACAAGACCGGGTATGGCAACGAGCCTTACGTGATCACTCCGCCGTGGAGCCAGATCACCGCTTACGATCTGAACACGGGAAAAATCAAATGGCAGACGCCTTATGGCGACCTGCCGCAGGCGGGCCCGAGCGACAAGCTGCGAGGCAATGTCTATCCCAAGAGCGGGTTCGTGATCACTGCGGGAGGCTTGGTGCTATTTGCGGGCAACGACTCGAAGCTCTACGCGCTCGACAAAGACACGGGAAAGCTGCTTGCAACGAAGGATCTGACGAATGGCTCGCTGGGCGTACCCGCCGTGTACGAGGCGAATGGTAAGCAGTATGTGCTGCTGGCTGTGTCCGGGGGCAATCCGTTCCCGGCCTCCGGGCGGCTCGCGCCGGGCGGCGTGAATCCGCCAGCGACTTCGCACAGTTATGTTGCGTTTGCGTTGGCTGAGGAGAACAAGTAGTAGCGCAGCCCCGGACGCGAGGCGACGCTTCTACCAGAACGGCTCTCCGGCCGGCACGAACCGGATCGGAACGTCGTGGATGAACGTCCGCAGCCAATTGGCGTAATCTTCCATGCCCGGCTCTTCCGAAACCACGTGGCCGAGCATGATGAGGCCCTTCGCCATACCCAGCGATGCCGCGTCCATTACGTATTCGACGTTGTCGAAGCCGCCGTCGGCTTCCTGCTGCTCGCCGCCGACGACAACGTCCGCTTCGAGCGTCATGCGCGGCGTAGCATAGCCCGGACCTACCAGGATCTTACTGACTTTGGCTTTCGGATCGCCCACGCAGCGGAACGCGCGCGACCCGGTCAACCGCTTGACCTGCTCCGCGAACTCGCCCAGCGTCGTCTCCGGGATGGTGCGAATGCGCGGCGCCATCGGCGCGTCCTCACCGCCCTTGATGCCGACCGCACGAAGCTCTCCGACCACCGTGAAATCGGGCTTCATCGAATGCATGTGGTCGTGGTCGCGCCACAACACCATGCCGTTCTTGAGAACGTAATCGGTTTTGAGTTTGTAGAGCGGATTATCCGTCAGGTCCTTCGTATCGTCGCGGTCGTTCCAGAAGGCGTCCTCGTGGGAGATCACCATGTTCAGGCCCGCCTCATGGGCGCGCTTGATCATGCCAAAGGTCGTCATCATCGTCGTAGCGATGCCTTTGACGGCCGTATCCGGATCGCCGAGCTTGAACGTGTCGCGGTAGGATCGCTCGTTCCACGGCGCTCCGGCATTCTGCTTGACCAGGTCGACTACTTCGCGCGCGGTCATCAGGCGGGCCTCCAGTAAGGGTCGCCGGCGCCGATCCATTTTGCCGGGACATCCTTCACTACGTTCTTCAGCCATTCGGCGCAGGCGCGCATTCCGGGCTCTTCGGAGACGACGCGGCCGACCGTCACCAGCGCACGCTTCTCGCCCGCGGTAAACATATCGGCGGCGTAGTGGGTGTTCTCCCATTCGCGAACTTCGCCGGCGACGATCATGTCCACTTCGGAATAGCGCTGCCACATGGTTGCGGGAGTCATAGCCCCCGGATGCAGCAGGACCCGGCGCACCGTGGCGTTGCGATCTCCGACGGCGCGAATTCCCGCCCGGACTTTCAGCCGCTCTCGAATCGCGGCGACCGTTTGTTCGGCCGTAGCCGGCGGGATGTCGTAGAGCGCGAGCGCTTGCTCTCCTACCGGGCTCTTGACCCGCCGGTTAGCCCAGCCGAGCGCGCCCGCGAAGGCGGCGACCATCTCGCTCTCTTTACGCGCCTGCCAATGGTCACGCAAGCGGAAGACGACCAGGCCGTTCTTCTCGATGAATTCGCGTTTGGCTTTGACGACGGGATCGTCGGGGTTCAAGCCCATCGGCCCGCGTCCGGGCATAGGTGACGCCGGTGGCCGGCCGTCCGCGCGTCCATAGAAAGTCGGTTCGTACGTCAGAACCAGATTCGCATTGGCCGCAGCCGCCTGCTTGAGAACGTCGAGCGTGGCCATGGCGGTAGTGGCGATTCCTTTCACAAGCGTGGAAGGGTCGCCGGCTGTGAAGCCGTCGGGACCGGTTGCGGGCCAGTCGCCGCCCAGTTCGGCCTGGATGCGCCGCACCGCGACATCCGCGGTGACTGGCTCGGCGCCTGCCAGTCCGAGCGGCGCGACGCTGGCAGCGCCCGTCAGTACGGTAAAGCGTCTCCGCGATATGTTTGTGCGCCTCATAAGGCTATCTCCCTCCACGGTTCGCGTCGATTGCGGTGGTTACCGGACTCGTTAAACGCCTGCCCTCCCGGGAAAGCATTGTCGGCCGCATGAACGACCGCGAGGCCGCCGCCCCCGTTTACATAGGACTCAAATGCAGTCTTCCGCGGCTCGGGCCACCACTCATCGGCAGCGTCGTAGTTCATCACGATGACCTGGCACTGGCCGAAGTCCGGTGTGAACGCGCGGAAATCGCCGACGGCGGGAGGAGCGGTCACGACGTCGACCTGGAACAAGCCGGTCTCATCGTGTCCCTTATCGGAAACTAACGAAGAGCCGCCGGCGCCGTGGGTACAATACTTGCCGTTGCACAGCACGACCATCGAGGGGTCCCGAATTCCGAAATCGCCATCCAGAACGAAGGCAATCGTCGCCAGCGCGGCCAACGCGAGTCCGGTTCCCGGAAGAAGGGATCGCATAGGAGTGAACCAGGAGTTCTTCTTTCGCATGCCTGTGCAGAAACAGTATACAACGGTTGCGGATTGTGCAAGGTCGATTGTTTTCTGCGCTTCGGCCGTATGATGCGTTCAAACGGACGCCCGATTTGTAAGTTCTCTATATCCTAAATACCGTCGCGGTGGATTCGCCCCCCGACGGCGCGCGCCGGGAAAAAGAGCAGCGCGACCCAGAGCAGAACGCTCGGGCCATAGCCGACCACCACCAACGCGAAGCCGATGAGGCCATCCGCCATGCTGCGGTAGCTTGGATGGCGGCGTTGCGGAAGCGGATCAGCGTGGAACCGGGCGCCACCTGGAGCTGCGCCTTGTAGTATTCGCCCACATTGAGTTGCAGGGATGCGTAGGCCACTTGCGACTCGGTGTTCTTGCGCTCGGCCTCCATCTGTTCGATCTGGCCTTGTACGCGGCCGAGTTCGTTTTCCACATCGAGCACCTCGGAGAGCTTGCCGGTGCGCTGCGCAAGCAGTTGCGTGAGGCGCTGCGCGGTGTTGCGCGCATTCGCCAGGCGCGCCACCAGGTCGACATATTCTTTGGAGACATCGCGTCCGTTCTGTGATTCGGATTCTACGCGGCCAAGCTGTTTGAACTCGTTGAGAGCGGAATCCAGTTGAGCGGCGGGAATGCGCAGGCTGGCGTTGAGCGAGCGGCCGGAGTTCTCGGGCGCGTTGACGGTGAGGTCGGCCAGGTAGCCGTGGTGGCGCGCCAGGACGGCGTCGATGCGGGCGCGAAGCTGGTCGAAGTCGCGAGTGGTGAGGGTGAGTTGGGCAGTGCGCTCGATCACGGGACCGCGCGAAGCAGCTTCAATTTGGTCGGCGGCTTGGGGAAGTGCGAGCGGCTTATTGGCGGAGGGAGCGCGAAGCTGCGGTTGAAAGAATCCGTTGCTGTCGCTTGGCGCTTGGGCTGACTGCGCAACGGCGCGCGCTCGGTCCA
>JBEKNN010000222.1:0-15284 GCA_049522755.1 Bryobacteraceae bacterium
ACTCAAGTGCACGTCTTCTACCGTCTGGGGAGATCGCAAGTGGAAGTCGATGCCTTGGCCGGCGAGCAGATCGAAGGCAAATTGGCGCATCCGGGAGACCAGGGAATCCAAGCCGTCCGGCACGGCGCGAATCGACCAAACGATGTCGCCCATCGAGTCCACCAATTCACGGGCCAGCACCGCTACCCGCTGCAAGGATTCCTGGGTGCGCCGGTTCTCGCCGTTCACACCGGCCCGCGCGACCTCGCTCAGCACCGCGATCTGCGACAGGCTGGAACCGATATCGTCGTGCAAATCGGTGGCGATCGCGGTCCGCATTCTCTCGAGGTTGACCATCTGCGAAACGCGGTAGATATGCAGCAGATACACGATGGAGGCCAGCGCTGCCGCCGCCAGGCCTTCAAACCACCAGCGTCTCCATAGCGGCGGCAGCACCGTGAAAACTACCTGCGCAGGTGTGGGGCTCTCCTGGCCGTCGGAATTCACGGCCTTCACTTGGAAGCGGTACGTTCCGGCCCCGAGAGCGGCAAAGTTGACCGTATGCTGGGCTCGCGGCGGGCTCCAGTCCGAATCGCTGCCTTCCAGTTTGTAGCTATAGAGAAGATTGGTTTCGGGCTCGCCGCTGAGGGCCACGAATTCCACCTGAAGCTGGTTCCGGGAAGGCTCCAACCGGATGCCGGAGATGGAGGTCTCGCCGCGTTGCGACACCGGCCGAGGAGCGCCGCCCGCCTGCAGCCCGGTAATCAGGACGGCCGGTGGAATGGGCGCCGCCGAGGCCGCCGGCGCCAACCGCGACAGACCTTGCGCGGTGGCGAACCAGAGATTGCCATCCCGGTCGCGGAGTGCCGATTCCATTTGACCGAGCGCCACTCCATCCGCGGACGAGAAGCGCTTGATGTGCCCCGTTCCGGGGTCCAGGCGATCGATTCCGGCGCCGCCCGCCGCGTAGATGTAACCTGCCCGGTCCTCCAGAACCGCGTGGATCGAGTTGGTGGCGAGCCCGCTCGATCGGTCGAACGTGCGCACGCGAAACGGTGCGGACCGAGCATCCTCAACCATTCCCAGTCCGCCGTCCGCAGCGATCCACAGGCGACCCCGGCTGTCGCACAGCAGGGCGTAAATCGTGCCGGACGGCACGCCGTCTTTCAGACCGAACTCGCTGAATTGCCGTCCGTCATATCGGTACAGCCCGCCCCCGTCCCACGATCCCATCCAGATATCGCCGTGAGGATCCTCGGCGAACGACTTTATCAGCGCCCGGACCGGCCACCCGGGAAAGGAAATCGCAGACTGCTTGCCGGGATCCCATCGCATGAGCCGGACTCCGGCTGGCCGGCTTTGCGAGGAGGCCCATATCCCGCCCTTGGAATCCTCGAAGACCTGAAAGATCACGTCGTCTCGGAAGTAGCATTCTTCAGCCGCTTTGTTGGGGAGATCTTCCGCCTTCACCGCCGCATAGCGGCAAAGACCGCCCGCGGTGGCGCCCCACCATTCTCCCGTGCGGCTTTGAAGCAGGATGTGGTCCATGCCCCAGGCGTGGTGGCCGCCGAACGCGGCAAAGACCTGGGGCGCTTCCAAAGCGTGAAACCGGGCCCCATCGAAAAGATTGAGCGAGAGTTTTGCCGGATCGACCGAGACCGTCACGACGTTGCCCGCGCGATCGCTGAATACCGACCAGATGCGGTCGGACTTCAACCCGTCCTGCTCACGAAAGGTGGTAAATCCGCTGGGTTGAATCATCATCGCGCCCGCCCCTTCGGTCCCAACCCATATGTTGCCGGCCTTGTCGGACGCGAGCGAGTAAGTCGTGGGGTCGGTGAGCCCCTGCGCGCGCGTGATCCGCTGGAGCGGCTGCCCGCTTCCCGGCATCAGGCGGATGAGGCCGTCGGCCGTGCCCAGCCAAAGGCTCCCATCGGCTGCCTCCGCGAACGACTCCACATTCTTCGCCGTACGAGGCATCGTGCTGCTCAGCGGTTCCGGTGGGTAGATCTCGCGCACGCTCGGCCAACCCGCCGGGCAGCCATCGTTCATCTCCGCGAATCCCCAACGGAATCCAGCCCACAGTCTTCCGTCTTTGGCCCGGAATAGTGTGTTCACGAAGTCGCTTGGCAAGCCGTCCGTATGGTCGAGGCGCCGCGAGGACCCGCCTCCGGCACTCACCGAAATCCCCACGCTGCTTGCCACCCATAGCTTTCCACACGAGTCTTCCATGATGTCCGTAATGGCCGTGTTTACTCGACCGCGCGGAGGGTCCGCCAGGGCCTGCCGCCGGAACTTGGAGCCGGGGAGCATTTCGAAAAGCACGCCCGCCCATGTGCCCAACCAGATCCGTCCCGAGGAAGATGTCACGAGAGCCGTGATGCTGTTCTCCGCGGAGGTGTTGCCAGGAGTGTAAACCGCAAACCGGGTGTGCCCCTGCCCCGCGCGAAATTCGCCTAGGCCCCGCGCCGTCGCCACCAGATAATCCCCTGAACGCGTCTCCACGAGCCCACGGGCGGATCCGCCGGGAAGTCCTTCGGCCACGCCGAAGTTCGTGATGCGGTAACCGTCGAATCGCGACAATCCTTCGGGAGTGCAGAACCAGACGAACCCGCGAGAATCGACCACAATGCGTTCCACCTGGTTCGACGGTAAGCCATCGGCTGTCGAATAGGAGCGGATGGGCAGAAGCTCGGCCCACAGGCAGAGACAACAGCCCGCGGAAGCGATCGCTATGGCCCCTAACCTCATCGAGTCCCCCTGGCGACTCCCCAGTTTAATCCTTCTATCGGCTCCGTCAAGCCGCCTCCCGCGCCCCGCCTACCTGAATGAGTAGGTTGCGGCCAGGCGGCAGAAGCCTCATCATCTGGCGAGATGACGGCCGCGACAGGCGGCATGGAGGGAAACCGATGCATGCTCCGATCCCGGCACAGGATTTCCAGATTTACCTACAGGCGCGGTACCGGCGCATCCCGCAGGAACCGTCGAGTGACGATGGCATTGGAAGTCTACCACTTCCGAGAAACCCGGAGAAGTTAATGAGACCGATCTGAGCACGCCGGAGTCCCTTCCCGGGCAATATGGCGACATGCCGGACCCCGATCGGAATCGCAGCGGCCAGGAGGAAACCATGAAACGCAGCCAAGGAATCGAAATGAGGACCGTAATGGATGCTTCCGTTGAGGCCAAAAGCCCACAGGAATATCTCCGGGAGAACAGGCCGATCAGCCGCCCGTTAGCGTGGCTGTTCTTGTGCGCGTACGTCGCGTGTATCGGCTCGGCCCGGCTTTCAGCTCAGGCTCCAGTCTCCGACCTCTGGCCTCTGGTCCTTATCCCGAACGGGGAGACAGTCTATGACGTGGTCAACCATGTCACCTGGCTTACGGACGCCAATCTACCGGCCCGTCAAACATTCGGACTTCCGCTGTGCGTTGGAAACACCCCCGTAGCCCCGTGCGTAAACGGCAGCGGCATTATGGACTACCCGTCCGCGACGGCTTGGATTTTGGCCATGAACAACGCTAACTACCAGGGGCATTCTAACTGGCAACTGCCCACCACACCGTCTACGGATCCATCGGCAAGCTGCCCGGGAACGGGGGCGAATGGCAACAGTTTCGGGTTCGGTTGCGATGCGAATGCGCTAGGTTACCTCTATTACAAAGCATTGGGCTTCCATCCTCCCAATACTGCGGTTCCCATCCCGGCCAACCGGGTGGGTCCATTCCGCAATTTCCAACCTGATCACTATTGGTCGAGTTCGCCCGGTGGCGGCATGTCTAACAACAACATTGCTAATTTTGATTTCGTCGACGGGTCCCAGGGCGGCGGTACCGCAGGTGATTTCCACTATGTTCTGCCGATGATTCAGGGCAAAATTCCCGGAACGCCGCCCGCCAGCGGCACGGGGTTGCAGGTCAATCCTGACGGGCAGACTGTCTATGACCCGATGGCGGGGGTCACTTGGTTGGCGGATGCCAACTTGGCCGCCAGCGACACGCTCGGCTTGCCACGCTGCCAGACCCCTACTACCCCAATGAATTGCGTCGCCCAGGAAGGCTCGATGCCCGACTCTTCCGCCGGTCAGTTTATTATCAACATGAACGCGTACGATCACGGCGCAGGCTACCTGGGCCAGACCAACTGGCAATTACCTCCGGTTAACGCGACCTGCCCAACTCTTGGGTGTCACGACATGAACAACCCGATGGGGATATTGTTCTATATCCAGTTTGGTCTGAGCGCGGGCACGCCCGTGGTCGAGCCGCCTGACATTGCCGTTGGCCCGTTCCTCCACCTCTGGCCTTATTCTTATTGGTCCTGCCAAGGGCTCACGATTCAGAGCGCCTGTGAAGCCTATGGCCCAAACGGGCCTTCCGTTATTCCGCCTACCTTCGAGTGGGGCTTCTCATTTGGCGATGGCTACCTGGGTACATCGGCTGTGCCAGCCAATCTTTTTGTCACCGCCTATTACGTGGGGTGCGGCCTCCCGGAGTTATGGTGCTCCTTGCTGTCTGGATTTTGAAAACCGGCTCGGCCTGGGAGGCGAGATCACCAGGCTCGATTTCAGATCTATCTCGAAGACAAGCCATGGTACGACGGAACGGGCTTGCCGATCTCGCCAAAAGGAGGCGCTCGCTGGGACTCAGCCGAAAGGGACCAAATTCGTCACCCCCTACACAAACGGGCGGCTTGTATAGACCGCGCTTTGGGCCGGGGCCCTCCGGAGGAACGTTCTCGTAGAGCATCGGGCTATCTCTACGACAACATCGGAAGTCTGCCACTCCCGAGAAACCTTGAGAAGTTAATGAGACCCGGTTCAACGAATCGCAGCGGCCAGGAGGAAACCATGAAACGCAGCCAAGGAATCGAAATGAGGATCGTAATGCATGCTTCCGTTGAGGCCAAACGCCCACAGGAATATCGCAGGGAGAACGGGCCGATCAGCCGCCCGTTGGCGTGGCTGTTCTTCTGCGCGTGCGCGGGAATCGCGTGTATCGGCTCGGCCCGGCTTTCAGCCCAGGCTCCAATCTCCCATCTCTGGCCACGCGGCGTTTTCGGGTGAAAGCGTAATGCCGGTCAACGTGCCGGCCTCGCGCCAGGAGCCGTCTGCTGCATTGGCGGCTCCCGGCGAATTTCAGTTTAATGCGGGACAACCTGAATTCAGAACGGCCGCCATCGCACTAGATGGCGGAACTTAAGGAGAGACAAATGGCACCATCGAAGAGATTTGGAAAGAAGAGCGCAGTTGCGCCGTTTATCGGGTTTCTGCTGATTCTGGCAGGCTTGGCCGTGGCGCAACCCAAAGCGAACGTCTCAGCCGGAAAGCATCCGAACCTGGCAGCCGCGCAACGGTTCAGCCAGCAGGCCTACACGAAAATCATCGCCGCACAACAAGCCAACGAATGGGATATGCAGGGCCATGCCCAAAAAGCCAAAACCCTGCTGGACCAGGTCAATAGCGAATTGAAGCTCGCGGCGGAAGCGGCTAATAAGAAATAGAGGCGGGGCGCCGGAGGGTTGTCGCATGGGTATCAAGAAGTTCTGGGGGTTTGTAGCAGCCCTGCCTTTGCTTGGCGCGGTCACGGCGCGCGCACAGCCGGCCGCCGCGCCCGCCCTCACCTAAATACCGGGCTCCTCGGTGAAGCTCGAGCAGGTGATCGGAGACTGCGATTTGCAGGCGCAAGCCAAGCAGATTGTGGCCGGTCAAACCGTCACCTGCGCGCCGACGACCAGCCAAACCATCACGCGGTACAACATTGCCGGTAATGGTCAGGGCGGATCGTTCGAGGCCGATAACGGAAAGATAATCTTTTTCTTCGGCGACACCATCAGCAGCGATGTGAACGTAGTGAAATACCTCGCCGCCGATCCGATCGCCTGGAGCACCAGCACCGACCCCGAGCAGGGGCTGCTGCTCAACTTTTACACTAATCCGGACGGCTCGCCGCTGTTCGTTCAGCCGCCGGGAATCCCGATGGGACCGGACGATATTCCCAACTCTGGCATCTACCTCAACGGCCAGATTTACTTCATTTGCAATACCGGCTCCGATACCAGCCTGCCCGATCCGCAAGCGGGCGATTACTCGGTTCTGGTGCAGTTCGATGAGGCCGCCCAGACCTTCACGGGCGGGCGTACGATCTCTCCAACCGGAGGGCGATTCATCGGCACGGCGATGTACGCTTCGGGTTCGAATGTCTTCATATTCGGAGCGGGCCCATATCGGGCTTCCGACATCTACCTGCAGATGGTTCCGGCAAGTTCGTTCGCAAGCGGCGAGGGAACCCAATATTTCGCCGGCCTGGTGAACGGCCAACCCACGTGGACGAACTCGGAAGCGGGCGTGGTTCCGGTGGTGCAGGACAATCCTTTGAACGGTCCGCCCTGGCCCAATGACAGCCCCACGGTGGGCAATCTTTCGGTGGCGTATTCGAGCGCCTTGAATCTGTGGCTCATGACTTTTGACGGCGGGCGGCAATCGAACGCCACCAGAGGCGATTATTTTACCTACGCGCAACAACCTTGGGGTCCATGGGCCACGCCGCAGCTCATCATGAATGACGTTCGCGACCACGACTATGGGCTGGGAGGGTTTGTCCACAATCCGAACGTGGCGCCCGACCCTCCCGGCGACGGCCTCAATGGCCCCATGATCGGCGACAGCGACATCTACACGTCGGCCGGAGGCACCTTCGCTCCTTTGTTGATCGGGCGCTTCATCACCGTCACCGGCAACACGTTGAAGATCTACTGGAACGTTTCGACGTGGAACCCATACGTGATTGTCAGGATGCGTTCGGAGCTCGCTATCGGAAACGCACCGGCTGTTTCAGAGGTTGCGAATGCGGAGGGGGAGAGCCCGGCCATTGCGCCCAATACCTGGGTCGAAATCAAAGGAGTGAATCTTGCGCCGGCCGGCGATAGCCGCATCTGGCAAAGCTCCGATTTTGCCGGCGGCAAATTGCCCACCGAACTCGACGGCGTCAGCGTCACGGTCGATGGGAAGGCCGCCTACGTCTACTACATCAGTCCCGGTCAGTTGAATATTCTGACGCCGCCCGATGCCATGTCGGGAGCAGTTCAGGTGGTAGTAACGGCCAACGGCATTGTGAGCACGCAATTCACCGCACAGGCTCAGGCGGAGTCTCCCTCTTTCTTCGTCTTCAACGGCGGACCTTACGTAGCCGCTACGCACGCTAACGGAAATTTGCTGGGGCCGGCGAGCCTGTATCCCGGCTTGACCACTGCCGCCAAGCCGGGCGAGACGGTCGAAATCTATGCCAATGGCTTCGGGCAAACGTCCGCGGCCGTAGTGAGCGGAGCCGAGACGCAGTCCGGAACGCTGTTGACATCGCCGGCGATCACCATCGGCGGCGTGGCCGCGACGGTGTCGTTTGCCGGCCTGGTGGCGCCCGGCGAGTTTCAGTTCAACGTAGTGGTGCCGGCATCGCTGACGAACGGGGATCAACCCATCACCGCGACATACAGCGGCTTGGCCACGCAGGCCGGGACCTTGATTACAGTGCAGCACTGAGGGAGCGGGAATGATGGGCTGTTCGGCAAAACCGCTTCTCATATTGAGCTTACTGGGGCTAGCGCCGGCTCTACTGGCGCAAGCCCCCCGCAGGCCGCGGGGCATCTACGCCGTCGCCAACGTCGAGGACAGCATCAATCAGGAGCAAAAGGCGAACCCCGCGATCACCACGGCGCAACTCGACGCCTATTTTGATAGTCTTTACCAGCAGCTCCTCAGCGGCTCTGCAGTCTCGGGGCTGGCTCTCCAGGTGCACTGGGATACGCTCAACCCGAACGCTCCGGGCTCGGCAGCGCCCTATTTTTGGAATTTTGTGGACGATGCCTTCGCCCAAGCCGCCGCGTGGAATGCCGCCAATCCGACCCAGGCGCCGAAAACCATTCAACTCATTGTGACTCCAGGTTTTCAATCGCCGCGATGGATATTGGCGCAGATTCCCAGTTGCGATGGGCTATTTCAAACGCCCGTTGTCACTCCTCCGAGCACCTGCGGAACGGCGACTTTCACGGGTTACCAGGAAGGCGGCGACGGCACGGTGCTCCCTCTGCCGTGGAACCCCGTGTATAAAAATGCCTGGCAGACATTCGTCACGGCGCTCGCCGCGCGTTACGGGTCCAATCCCGCGTTCGTCTCGATCGCCGTCGACGGCCCTACGGCAGCGTCGGCGGAAATGATCTTGCCGAATGACGCCAACAGTAATAATCCCCAGACTCAGTTCGGAGCGAGTATCACGCCGAACAATGAGTGGATTCAACTGCTGGCGTTCCATTATGGGGGAATGTCCGCGTACTTGAAATCGGATCAGGGCTTCATCGATGAGTGGAATAACGCGATCGACATGTTCGGGGAAGTATTCAGCGGGGTGACGCTGGTGGCTACCACGGGCAACGGCCTTCCGAACTTCAACTCCAACTTCACGGTCCCCGCCGCTCTCAGCGAAGATTGCCCTGACCCCACCCAGGATTGCGCGGCCGAGACCACGGTTCTAGCGCACTTCCTCGGCCCCACGGCCGGCGGGGCCAACGCCAAGGCAACCCAGACGAGCGGGCTCGAGGCTGCGCGTGAAGCCATCGCCCACGACATGGGCGTCGCTGGCGTGAAACTCCAGTCGCAGAGCACGGCGCAGCTCACGTCGCCTTCGGCTCAGATTCTGGGCGGCGCGCAGTTCAATACTTCCTTCACCAACGATCCCCTGGGCGAAGGATGCACCAGCACATTTCCGCCCGACGCCAGCGACACTCCCGTGGGATGCAGCATTCCGCCCACCTGTTCGAGCGAAGGGTGTCTTCCGGTCGCTTGCATTCCGCAAGCGTGCCTCGCGCCGGGCATTACGGCAACGAATCTGACGGCCTACGCGACGTTCAATAAAGTCCCTTCGACGGACCTGATCCCGCCGGAGCAGGCGGAATACAACGTGTTGAATGCGTATTTCGAGAGCACGCCGGCGGCATCCTTCTTCGGAGGAACGACGGGCGCCGCGCCGCTCAATTACCTGCAAATCTACTCGCCCGACATTCAATACGCGGAGGGCTGCGCAGTCTATGTCACTGGCAGCGGATGGGAATGTTTCGACCGCTTTCAGTACAGCGCATCGGACCCCATCTCCAGCGCCTGGAAGAACCTGGCTCCGTCCCCGGGCAATCCTTGCGGCCAACCCGCCGGCAATCAGGCGATCGCCGGCGACATCGAGGTCCTGGATTTCGAGCAATTCAGCACGTCGAAGTTGCGCATCAGTTGCATCGACGCGACCAACCGCATCGTCTACATGACGGGACCAACCGGGTTTTCACAAGCCAACGCGAGCGAGTCCGGCTTCATCGCCGGCAACCGTTATCTTGTGGATAACGTTCAAGACGAGCTTACGCAGCCAGGGCAGTGGTTCCTGGACCTTTCCACCACTCCGTGGACTCTCACGTACCTTGCCAATCCGGGCGAGAATCCCAACACCGACGACGTCATCGTTCCTCAAATCCCGCAGGTGCTGGTGGCTTCAAACCTGCAATATGTGACGTTTCAGGGCTTGACGTTTGAGCACGATAACTATACGATTCCCGCGGCCGGACATATCTCTGTCGAGCTGGAACCGGATATCAGCGCCGCGGTCTCATTCCAAAATTCACAGAACATCACATTCAACTCCGGAATCGTGACGCAAACCTCGGGTTCAGGTCTGGAGTTTATTCCCTGCATCAACGGGACCTCGCCAGCTTACTGCGTCTCCAACAATATCGACGCCGTCGTGGCCAACAACCTGATTGAGAACAGCGCCTTTTACGACATCGGCGTCTTGGGGATACGCATTGGGAACCCCTATGCGGCGGCCGACACAGATGCCAACGAAGCGCAGTTGACGACCGTGCAAAACAACGTAGTGGAAGGCTACGGGCGCACGATTCCGGCCTCCTTTGGCATCGGCCAAGGCTTCGGACACGATAATCTATACACTCACAACGACGTCTACGATGGCTACCATTGCGCCATCTCGACCTCCCAGGGCATTCCCGACGCGACCAAGCCCAGCGGCATCGGAAACGCCAACAACGTCATCTCCTTCAATCACGTCTACAACCTGCTGCAGGGGATCATGAACGACGGCGGGTCCATACGGATCGATGGAGGAAACTCGGTCTTCACGGCTGCGGGCAACAAAATCCTGAACAACAAAATTCATGATGTAACCGACGCATCCATCATGGATTCCAACGGCTACGGCGGCAACGGAGTTTATTTGGATGACAGTACGGGGCTGGTAGACGTGGAGAACAATCTGGTCTATCGAGTCTCCGGAAACGCCGTCTACACGCCTCACGGTCCGGCTGCGCCCAATGAAGCCAATACGATCAGGAACAACATCCTGGCCTATGGACGTCTGGATATGGTAACGGTGAACTTCCCCTACCCGAACGGCGTTCCCTCCGCTATCCCGCAGGACTTTGTCGTCAGCAACAATCTCTTCTATTTCGACCGGAGCGAGACCTCCTCGCCGAAATTTTATGTGCAGGGTGGATGCCTCTATGCCGGAGGAGTCGCCTTCACGCAATTCCAGGAGTGGAGCAGCAACCTCTATTGGCGCACCGACAGCGCTTTCGCCAGCGACGCCAAAGCGTTCGCCGTGCAGCCGAGCCCCGGCACGGGTGGCGATGCGCCCTGCAACAGCAACACCAGCGACTACACTTTCTTCACGTTTGCGCAATGGCAGCAGACGGAGGGAGAGGACGCTGCCAGCGTCGTTAAAAATCCAGGATTCAACAACCCCGCCTATCCGGCCGATGACTACTCGCCGCCGAACGGTTCGCCCGGTGTTGGGTTTGTCGCGTTCAATCCAAACCTCGCCGGCCGGTCCAATCCTGTCATCCTGCCGCCCTCGATTCCGGCGACATTTGTAACGAAAACCTACAACCCGGCGACGGATTATTAGAGATCGCTAGGAAAATACTGCCAGCAGAGGATACCCGTGTCAGGGGGATTGGCGTACCATGGGAATCGCATGTCACCGTTGGCGCCATCATGGGTCCTATTCGCATATTGATCGCTGACGACCACGCCATCATCCGGCGCGGCTTGCGCACCCTCCTCGAGCACGAACCGGGCCTGGAGGTGATCGCCGAAGCCTGCGACGGCCGGGAGGCCATCGCCCTGGCGCGGCGGTATCGGCCCCACGTGGTGATTCTCGATATCGCCATGCCGAACCTCAACGGCATCGAAGCCGGCCGGCAGATTGGCGAGATGTTGCCCGATACCCAGATCGTGATCCTCACCGTCCAGGCCGACGAGGCGTATCTGCTGAGCGCCCTGAAAGCCGGCGCCCGGGGATATGTGCTCAAAAGCTCGGCCGAATCCGAAGTAGTAGATGCTGTGCGGGCGGTGACCCAGGGGAAGGCGTTTTTCAGCCCTAAGGTGAGCCGCATTCTGGCCGACGATTACACTCGTTACCTGCAGCGCGAGCAGGCCACCGACGCCTACGAACTGCTTACCAACCGCGAACGCGAGATCCTGCAACTGCTCGCCGAAGGCGCATCGAATAAAGATATCGCCAATACGCTCGACCTCAGCCCGACGACGGTGATCTGCCACCGCCAGCACATCTTCCAGAAACTCAATTTTCACAGTCTGGCGGACCTGATTCTATATGCCGTCCGAAAAGGTATCATTTCGCCCCAAAGCAGCGGTGTCGCCGGCTAGAGATGCACCGCCGGCCGGAGTCCGGCTGTTGACCATGCGCGGCGTGCTGCTGCTCGGCTTCGGCGTGCTGTTGATCCTGCTGATTCTGTCGGGATTGAGCGCGTTGCGCGCGCTTTCTGAAGTCCAGAATGCAAACCAAACCAGTCTGCGGCAGTTTCTCGCCAAGAATCAGCAACTCGACGAAGTCCGGGCTGCGGTATACCTCTCCGGCACCTACCTGCGCGACTACCTTTTGGAACCCGATGGCGCCAAAGCGGAGCAGAGCCGCCGCGAACTGATCGACGCCAAGGCGCGCATCGAGTGGTTGCTGGCCGACAACGGACGCCTCTCCGACACCGGTGACCGCGAGCTGTTCGAAGCTCTGCAGCGCGAGCTTCGCGACTACTGGCAGACCATGGAACCGGTGCTGTCGTGGAGCCCGGAGCAGCGGCGGCGGCAGGGTTTTCGCTTCCTGGACGACGAAGTCTTTCCACGGCGGTCGAACACCCTGGCGATCGCCGATAACATCCGCTCGCTCGATCAGCAGCAACTCATACGGCGCGATGAAGAGCTGCAATCTCAGTTTTTCGGCGTACGCGGCCAACTGTTGCTGTCCCTGATGGTGATGCTGCTGGTGGGCATGGGCCAGGCATATTACAGCACTTCACACCTTTTGCGCCTGGAAAAACAGACCTTGAAGCACCTTCAGGAAGTCACCGAGGCCCGGCAGGAGCTGAAAGATCTCTCCGCCAAACTGGTGGCCACGCAGGAAAATGAACGCAAGAGCATCTCGCGCGACCTGCACGACGCCGTGGGACAATCCATGTCGGCGGTGCAATTCGAACTGCACGACCTGGTGGTGGCGTTGCGCCCTTACGATCCGCATCTCCGCGAACGCGTAGACGGCGTCCGCGAACTGGTGGAGAGCTCGCTCGCGGTGATTCGCAATATGGCGCTGCTGCTACGCCCCGCCATGCTGGACGACCTGGGGCTGGCGGCGGCACTGGGATGGCTGGCGCGCGAAATGGCGCGGCCCACGGGACTCCGCATTCAGGTTCAGGCCGACGATTTGCCGCCCGACCTGCCGGACGAACACAGAACCTGCGTCTTCCGCATGGTCCAGGAAGCGCTCCATAACGTCCAAAAGCACGCCAACGCAAATACGGTGGAAATCACCGTAAGGGCCTCCGATGCCTGGCTCTCGGTGACGGTGCAGGACGACGGGCGGGGCTTCCAGCACACTCGCGCTCGTGGACTCGGCCTGACGGGAATGCATGAGCGCGCGGAAAGCCTCGGCGGTTCGGTGAAAATCACTTCCAGCCCGGGAAAAGGCACGCTCATTGAAGTGGCGCTGCCTCTGCCGCAGCGTCTGCAGGGCCTGCCGGCTGGCAGCGCGTGGCCAACCCAGCTCCCTCATGAAGCGCCTTCCGTACCGGATCGCTCACGGATTGAGCCTGCCGGCTAACGCGAGAAAGCCACCCGACACTCATCCACGAAACATTGGGGTGAAACCGGAGGTTTATCAAGTATTCGCCCTCCAAAACGCCGCGGTAAACGACGTTCTTGCCGTGAAAACGGACTTCGAAGGACCTCTCACGATCCAGCTTGGAGGAGACGGGACGCTGGCCTATCCGGTGCCGACAAAAATCTTTGCGGCATCCAAGATTTTTGGTCCCCCGCGATTGCTGCGGGGAAGGATCTATTTAGGCGATTGCAACGCCATCATTTATGAGATTGACCCCGCCACTGATGAAATCACGGGCACGCATCAACTGCCCGGATGCCATCACCAACGCGCTGGCGTACAACGCCACGACGGGCGATTTTTACGCCCTGACGTACGTAAACGAGCTGTTCGCCTTCGCCCGGGCAGGCATCGGGTAACGTTCCGTCCACATGTCTGCCGCTACTGTGATTAAAGCCGAAAAATACTCCATAGGCGCTATTCAGCTTCGGCTTGGAGAGACTTATCATCAGGCTGGGTTCTTGGGGGCCCTCATAATGGCGCCAATCCGAATTGCACTTCTGCCCGTTTCGGGACAAGCCGGCGTGAAGTTTCCAGCGTTGCGGGCTGGGATTGGGTCCGCGTTAAGCGAAGCGGTTGTCTCGCGAGTGTGTTATGACCGGGCCGCGAAAAGATCGCCTTGAGACTTACGGGTTGCCGCGCAGCGTGCGCACCCCGAAACGAATGTCCCGCGACATGTCTCGCCACTCATTCTATGCCATGTTCTGCGACGTTTACTAAGATTGGAGCTTGGTCGTATGACGCATTCTTTACGGTATGCCGGGGCCATCGGGCTGATAGTGTTCGGGACGGCGCCGCTCACGCCGCAGCGAATCGGTGAACCATCCGCCGGTCCCGTGATTCGTGTGACCGTCGATCTGGTGCAACTCGATGCGGTGGTTACCGATTCGCAAGGTCACCGCGTTACCGGCCTAAAGCCCGAAGACTTCCGGATACTCGAAGACGGTAAGCCGCAGAAGATCACACACTTTTCGTATGTGGCCGGCACTGCCATTGCGGGCGGGCCGGCGCCTGTGAGTCCGGCGCCGCGCAACAATCCTGGCAGAACCCCCGAAGCGATTCCCCCTCCCGCACGGGCTCTGCGGCCGGAAGAGGTTCGGCGCACGATAGTCCTGATGGCCGACGATCTCGGTCTTTCCGCTTACGAAATCCCGAATGTCAAGAAGGCGATGAAGAGCTTTGTCGATGGGCAAATGCAGGCCGGCGATCTGGTCTCGATCATGACCACGTCGGACGGGACAGGCGCGATGCGGCAACTGACCAACGACAAGCGCCAACTCCTGGCTTTAATCGACCGCATCCGCTACGTAAGGGGACGACGCGGTCTCTCGTGGTATACGCCGACCAACATAGAGGGCGGCGACGGGGCCGGAGCGGCGAGCATCGCACGCCTCACGCCCGTTCGGGATCAAATTTTCTCCAGCGGCACTTTCGGCGCTGTCGCCTACGTGCTTCAGGGACTGCATGAGATGCCCGGCCGCAAGGCGATTGCGTTTTTTTCCGACGGCGCCGCGCTAACGGCAGGCCGCATTGTCGAACTCGCGAATCGTGCGTCGGTAGTGCTCTATACGTTCGATGCGCGCGAACTTGTGGGCTTCTTTCTCACCGCCCGCGACAAGTGTCGTTGCGCCTGGCGCGGCGAGCCCGCGATAATCAGAGCCGCGGAAGGGCAACGGGAAGCAGACTTCTATAGCTCTCAAGTAAGTCTCGACCAAATGGCGCGCGGAACCGGCGGCATTTTCTTTCACGACGACAACGACCTCGGCAAGGGGCTGGCCAACGCTATCGACGATCTGGGCAGCTATTACCTGATCGCATATCAGCCGCGACGGAGCGATTTCGACACGGTGGGCGGCCGTCCGAAGTTCCATAAAATCGAGATGAAGGTGCTGCGTCCCCATCTGCAGGTTCGCTCGCGCAACGGCTTCCTTGGTACGCCCGATCCTGCGCAGGTAGCGGAACCGGCAACCGGGAATAAGTTGGCCGGGCCTGGATCCGAAAGAGAGGGATTGCGGAGAGCTCTGTTCTCGCCGTTTCAGGCGAACGGCTTTCCGGTCCAACTGAGCGCGTTTTATTCCGCTT